>NZ_LT671418.1:1576800-1892161 GCF_900130075.1 Herminiimonas arsenitoxidans | reverse complement strand
CAACGATAGGCGGCATCTGTGTCGCCTTGTTGTTGTGGGCCGGACTGCACGCATCCATCGTGCGTCCTTTACGGATGTTGATAGACGAGACGCGCATCATTGCCGGTGGCGATTTGACTTTCGATTTCAAGGTGAATCGTCATGATGATATGGGACAGTTGCAGCAAGCCTTGCAGCAGATGAACGTGAATTTGCGTTCGGTAATGGGGGATATACGCAGCAACGTTGATTCCATCACGGTAGCCACGCGAGAAATTGCTGCTGGCAATATGGATCTATCGGGCCGTACTGAATCGCAGGCTTCCAGTCTGGAAGAAACTGCTTCCAGCATGGAGCAGCTCGCTGCCACTGTAAAACAGAATGCGGACAATGCGAATCAAGCCAATCAGTTGGTGCAATCAGCATCGGAAGTGGCTGGCAAAGGCGGCACAGTCGTGGAAAAAGTGGGCGCCACCATGGATGAAATCAGTACATCGGCCAGAAAGATAGTCGACATCATCAGCCTGATTGATGGCATTGCATTTCAGACGAATATTCTCGCGCTGAATGCAGCAGTCGAAGCTGCACGTGCAGGTGAGCAAGGCAAGGGATTTGCTGTTGTCGCCTCAGAAGTACGCAGTCTGGCGCAACGTTCGGCCAGTGCAGCGAAAGAAATCAAAACCTTGATCGATGCGTCGGTTGAAAAAGTCGATGCCGGCAATCGTCTGGTCAGTGATGCCATGGCGACGATGGACGATATCGTCAGCTCGGTGCAACGCGTGACCGGCATCATGAACGAGATCACGGTGGCTAGCCGCGAACAAAGTAGCGGGATCGATCAAGTCAATTTGGCGATTTCTCAAATGGATGAAGTGACGCAACAAAATGCCGCACTGGTGGAAGAGGCTGCGGCCGCAGCAGCCAGTCTGGAAGAGCAGACCGTGCATTTGGCGCAGTCCATTTCCGTCTTTAGAACGGGACGTAGCGAAGCCAGAGTGGCACCGTTCCACTCGCCACAACAGTCCTTGCAAGTGCAACATGGTGCGCATAAATCCTTATCAGCGAACAATGCCGCATTGAGAATATCGGCTTGATAAGGTGCTGATTTAGCAAGTATTGCCTTACATGTATAAAATTTCCCGGTGGTAATTTCTTCCGGGTCAGCTTTCTCGTGACTCATCTGTGAGTGGCCGGTAAAGTAATTTACCGGCTTTATTTACAGTTTTGCATCCAACATGTTGATAAATCACGATATATTCCCGTCCGGCGTATAATGCACACTGTCCTGTCGAGGGTAGTGATGGCGGTCGAGATGGTCCCGATTTTCAATAGCGGCCTGCGTCCGCACATGCACCTCGTTTCATCACCACAGAAATAATTCAAATTTATCGAAAGAGCCAGGTCTTTTTCGGATTCGTTGTGCGGTTTTTTGATCCACATCGACATCGATCATGTCGCCTTATAAGAGGCAAGACCTGCTAAAAATCATGTCTGATAGTCAGCCTGTAATCCAGTCAGCAACTCCATCAAATGTTGTGCTCAATGCGGCCGATGCGCATCCGGCCATTCGTTTCGAAGACCTGGGCCTCGCGCCGGAAATCCTGCGCGCCTTGAATGATCAGGGTTATGTGCATCCGACGCCGATTCAGGCTGAGGCAATTCCTATCGTATTGCGCGGCATCGACTTGATGGGCGCGGCACAAACCGGTACCGGTAAAACGGCGGGTTTTTCGCTGCCTATCATCCAGTTGCTGATGGCGCATGCCAACACCAGTGCTTCGCCGGCACGTCATCCTGTGCGTGCATTGATATTGGCACCGACGCGCGAACTGGCCGATCAGGTTGCAGCTAACGTGAAAGCTTATTGCCGTCACACGCCATTGCGTTCGCTGGTGGTATTCGGCGGCATGGATATGGCACCGCAAACCGCTGCCTTGCGCAACGGTGTGGAAATCGTGATTGCAACGCCGGGTCGTCTGCTCGATCACGTACAGCAAAAAACAATCAATCTGTCGCAAACGCAAATCCTCGTCATGGATGAAGCGGATCGCATGCTGGACATGGGCTTTTTGCCTGACCTGCAACGCATCATTAACTTGCTGCCGAAGAAGCGCCAGAACCTGATGTTCTCCGCGACCTTCTCGCCAGAGATCAAGAAACTGGCTGCGACTTTCCTGAAAGATCCAGTCACGATCGAAGTTGCACGCAGCAATGCGACAGCAGAAAACGTGACGCAGATCATTTACAAAATTGATGAAGATGCAAAGGCCGCAGCAGTGTCCTACATCATTCGCCAACGCGAACTGAAACAGGTTATCGTTTTCTCGAATACCAAAATCGGTGCATCACGTCTTGCGCGTCATCTGGAAAGTGAAGGCGTCAAAGCTTCCGCAATTCACGGCGACAAATCGCAATCGGAACGTATGCAAGCCTTGGAGCAATTCAAGAACGGTGCGATCGAAGTGCTGGTTGCAACTGATGTTGCAGCGCGTGGACTCGATATTGCGGAACTGCCTTGCGTGATCAACTACGACTTGCCATACAACGCGGAAGATTACGTACATCGCATCGGTCGTACCGGTCGTGCCGGTGCTTCCGGTGATGCGATTTCCTTGTATTCAGACAAGGATGCACGCTTGCTAGTTGATATCGAAAAGATGATCAAGCACACATTCGTACCGGCACAACTGGCGGGATTTGTACCGCCAGCTGCACGTACTAGCGAGCGTAAGCCGCAAGAGCGTGGTGCACGTCGCGATGAGTCGGAATCACGTGGTCGTACGCCGGAACGTTCGGAGCGTCGTGAATCGAGTAGCCGTGATTCGTCGGCTAGTCGTGATCCAAGCAGCCGTAGCGCGTATGCTGCACCGCGTAAGGAAAAGATAGATCCTTTCTTTACCAAGCCTTACGAACCGACACCATCTACGATTAGCGAAGCCAAGCCGGTTGAGAAAACACCTGCCAAACCGCCTAAGCATAAGATGGCGGCGTTGTTGGGTGGGATGCCTAAGCGCTAAGATTTCATTCTTCATTTAAAAAGGGCACATGACTGTGCCCTTTTTTATTGCGCGATGTATCGTTGCGCCCATGCAGCGATAGCATGTTGCCAAAATTCCGTTATCGATTGCACGTGATCTATTTTCAATTCAAGAAAATGTGCAGCACGTATTAACTCACTTAATGGGTTATTCAGATCGAGCGCCTGTGCGCCAGTTTGCTTCGATAGTTTCTCGCCCAGCTCATTCAAGACTACTGGTACATGCATATACGACGGAGTCGGTAAGCCGAGCATGCGTTGCAGATAGATTTGTCGTCCGGTTGATTCCAGTAAGTCGGTACCACGCACGATATGCGTGACGCCTTGTTCTGCATCATCAACTACGACGGCGATTTGATACGCCCAGAAACCATCCGCACGTTTTAAGATAAAGTCTCCAACTTCCGTTGCCAGATGCTGAGTCAACGGCCCCAGCCAGCGATCATCGAAGATGATGGTTTCGTTTACTTCATTTACATCAGGTACGCGCAGGCGCCAGGTGCGGGCAGTTTTACCGGGTGCGACGCCGTGGCGGCAAGTACCCGGATAAATTGCAGCTCCATCGGCGGCGACACCCAGACGCGAATCGGCAATCTCGCGGCGTGTGCAGCCACATGGATAAACCAGACCGCGCAAACGTTCAAACGCAGCCTGATACAAATTCTTGCGCTCGCTTTGCACTACGACTACACCATCATGCTGCATGCCGAAGACGGCGAGTGCATCCATGATCGCAGTGGTGGCGTCGGCGACGGTGCGGGTTTCATCTATGTCTTCTATGCGTACCAGCCACTGACCGTGATGTGCTTGGGCATCCAGATAGCTGGCCATGGCTGCGACCAGCGAGCCTGCATGCAGAGGACCGCTGGGGGATGGCGCAAAGCGTCCTATATATTTATTTACGTTGTTCGTCATGCCTTACTCCGCCAGCAGTGCGCGTTGTACATCGGGGTCTGCCAGTTTGTTGAGGAACCACTTCAGGCATTTGCCGCGCGATGAAGTGCGCCATGCGTATTGCGGTAATCCTGTGGGTTTGATTTCTATCGTTTGTTTTTCTATCAGTTCGCCGGAAGCGAGATAAGGCGCCGCCCATTTGCGTGGCAGGTGGCCGCAGCCAAGTCCGGCTAACTGCGTTTTCAGTTTTTCATGGATATCCGGAACTGTCAGTGTGGCCTGACCAGTGAGCAAGCCGGCGCTGACGCTGGGCAGGAAGCGCCCGCTATCACCGGCGACGACGGCGCGATACTGTTGTACCAGTTGCGCTGGCAGCGGATCCGGCATGGTCGCCAGCGGATGACCTGGTGCTACGGCAAAGACCCAGTCCACTTCGCCCAAAGGACGCACGCGGAAGTCGCCGCTACCGCGCACGATTTCCGGGCCGTCGGATGAAACGCCAATAGCAAGGTCGGCCGCGCCGCTGGTCAGGGTTTCCCACACACCGGACAATACCTCGGTTGAAAAACGCAATTGCGTACCCGAACCTTCGGCATCGAACGCGCGTATCAGCGGCAGCATTTTTTCAAAAGGGATTATGCTGTCGAGCACAATGCGCAATTCGACTTCCCAGCCACTGGCCGTGCGCTTGACCCTTTGCTCAAGTTCATCGGCGGCACGCAGCAGGTGGCGCCCCTCCGTTAATAATTCTTGCCCGGCCGCGGTCAGCTTGGCACGATGGCCACGGCGGTCGAACAGCAACACGTCGAGATCTTCTTCCAGCTTGCGCACGCTATAGGTCAGGGCCGACGGCACGCGGTCGAGCGCCACCGCAGCCGCGGCAAAGCTGCCTTTGCGGTCTATGGTGTCGAGTATGCGTATGGCTTCCAGCGTCAGATTCATCAGTATTTTCTATTATTCAAAATAATTGAATGACTTGTCCTGAATTATGCCCTTATTTAATGCCTTTTGAACGTCTATAGTGACACTCATAGGTTAAAACTTAAGTCATACAATAAAACTCACCGAAAGGAAAACATCATGCTTGAAATTCGCAAAAGTGAAGACCGGGGCCACGCAAATCACGGTTGGCTGGATTCGCACCATACCTTCTCTTTCGCTGATTATTACGACGAAAAACATATGGGTTTCGGCCCACTGCGTGTGATCAATGAAGATCGCGTCAATGCTGGCGGCGGCTTCGGCACTCACGGTCATCGCGATATGGAAATCATCAGCTATGTGCTGGAAGGCGAGCTGGCGCACAAAGACAGCATGGGCACCGGCAGTGTGATTCGTCCGGGTGATGTGCAGCGCATGAGTGCTGGTAGCGGTGTACGCCATTCGGAATTCAATCATGCGAAAGATCAGACCACGCATTTCCTGCAAATCTGGATCCAGCCGAATGTGAATGGCATTCCGCCCAGCTATGAAGAGAAGCATTTCGCGCCGGAAGAAAAACGCGGGCGTTTGCGTCTGATCGCTAGTTCTGACGGTGCTGACGGTTCAGTACTGATACATCAGGATGCCAAGTTGTATGCGGGTTTGTTTGATGGTGCAGAGGCAGCCAGTTTGACGTTGGCAGCAGGGCGACGCGCGTTTGTGCATGTTGCACGCGGCTCAGTGACTGTGAATGGCGTGGCCTTGAAAACTGGCGATGCCTTGAAGGTCGCTGATGTGGCAACGCTGGAAATCAGCGATGGCAAGGAAGCCGAAGTGCTGGTGTTTGATTTGGTCTAAACCGGTTTGCCTGCAATAAAAAAGCGCGACATCGATAAAGATGCCGCGCTTTTTTCATCATGCAGGAATATTTTTACGCTTCGATATCCAGCGGTGCAAACGACTTGATCAAATCGTCGAGCGCTTTCAATTGCGTGAGGAATGGTTCCAGTTTGTCGAGTGGCAGTGCACTCGGACCATCACATTTTGCATTCTTGGGATCAGGATGTGCTTCAAGGAATAAACCAGCCAAACCAACACCCATGCCGGCGCGCGCCAGATCGGCAACTTGCTCACGACGGCCGCCGGAAGCAGCGCCCATCGAATCACGTTGCTGCAATGCATGCGTGACGTCGAAAATGATAGGCAGGTTGCCGGTAACTTTTTTCATCACGCCGAAACCGAGCATATCAACTACTAGATTGTCGTAGCCGAAGCAGGTGCCACGATCGCACAGGATCAATTGATCGTTGCCAGCTTCGCGGAATTTTTCCACGATGTTCAGCATTTGTGGCGGGCTGAGGAACTGCGGTTTTTTGATGTTGATGACGCGACCGGTTTGTGCCAAGGCGACCACCAGATCAGTCTGGCGTGCGAGGAAGGCAGGCAGTTGCAGGACGTCGATGACTTCTGCCGCGATCTTGGCTTGATACGGTTCGTGCACGTCAGTAATGAGTGGTACACCGAAAGTTTTTTTCACATCTTCAAAAATGCGCAAGCCTTCTTCCAATCCTGGACCACGATAGGAATGGATGGATGATCGGTTCGCCTTGTCGAAGGACGCTTTGAAGACATAAGGGATGCCGAGCTTGCTGGTGACGCGCACGTATTCTTCGCAGGAACGCATGGCGAGATCGCGCGATTCGAGCACATTGATGCCGCCGAACAAGACGAAGGGCGCAGCGTTGTCGACCTTGATTTCACCGTTGATATTGATCATTTTTTAAACACAGTAAGTTAAACAGCGTGATCGTATGAGCGACTGCCCATACGTTCCTGAAAATTATTTTGCGCAATGCGGACACGAGCTGCCATCAACAAACTCCGGTGCCAGTTGTTCGCGCGGTGATACGGTCGCGTTGCAAGCCGTACATGTTGTCGGCAGGCTAGGTTCCAGGCGTGGATTCAAGGCGGTGCGGTGATCAAATACAAAACAGTCGCCAGTGTAATGATCGCCACCCACATCTTCAAAATATTTGAGGATGCCGCCATCGAGTTGATAGACGCTGCCGAAGCCGACGTTCTTCATATGGATAGCAGCCTTCTCGCAGCGGATGCCGCCAGTGCAGAAGGTGACGATGGTTTTATCCGCCAACTCGTCTTTGTGCTGCGCAACGATATCAGGGAATTCGCTGAATTTGTCGATGCGGTAATCGATGGTGTTGTCGAAAGTACCAACGTCGACTTCAAACGCGTTGCGTGTATCCATCATGACCACAGGCTTGCCGTCATCGTCATGGCCTTGATCCAGCCAGCGCTTGAGCGTCAGTGGTTCGACTGCAGGAGCACGGCCTTCTTCCGGCTTGATCAATGGATGCTTCATCGTGATGATTTCACGTTTAAGCTTGACCAGCATGTATTTGAACGGTTGGTCGTCGGAAAAACTTTCTTTCACTTCCAGATCGGTGAAGCGCGCATCGGCACGTAGCCAAGTGAGGAAGCGGTCGATATTTTCACGCGTACCAGCCAAAAACAGATTAATGCCTTCCGGGCTGAGCAGGATGGTGCCTTTTAGCGACAGTTCATCGCATTTGGCGAGAAATTCAGGGCGCTTCTCCGCTGTGTCATCAAAACTGATGAATTTGTAGGCGGCGATATTAACGAATGACGATGTAGCTTGCATGCTTGCGTGTTTCTTGAAGGTGATTGCCCTTGTGATTTGAGCAATATTTTGTGACTGATGCCTTGCATGCTGTGCCATGTCTGACGATGTGCAATCGTCAACGGCAGGAAGTGGCAAGGCAGGAATAAGTCGACATTATAAACTTCACGTTTAGGAATGCTGAAATGTCTGATCGAAGGGGTGGTCGCGGTAGAATACGGCCATGATTTCTCCGCAATTTACTCATCTCCGCCTCCATTCCGAATATTCGATTGTCGATGGCCTGATTCGCATCGATGATGTGATCCAGGCAGCGGCTGCCGATATGCAGCCCGCGCTGGCCATTACCGATCTGGCCAATCTGTTCGGGATGGTCAAATTTTATAAAGAAGCCCGTTCCAACGGCATCAAGCCCATCATCGGTTGCGATGTCTGGATCACGAATGATAACGACCGCGACAAGCCATCGCGTTTGTTGCTGTTGGTCAAGAACAAGACCGGTTACCTGCAATTGTGCGAATTGTTGTCGAAAGCATGGTTGACCAATTTGCATCGTGGTCGTGCCGAGATTCGTCCGGAATGGCTAGAGCAACTCGCCTCCGAGGGCGGCCCAAATGGTTTGATTGTTTTGTCCGGCGCGCATTTTGGCGATGTCGGCATGGCAATTGATAACGGCAATCTGGCTGGTGCAGAACGTTGCGCGCGTCGTTGGGCTGAAGTTTTCCCCGGACATTTTTATATAGAAGTACAACGTGCCGAGCAGCCGAATATGGATGCCCACGTGCGCCAGGCATCGGTGCTGGCAGCAAAATTGAATTTGCCTTTGGTGGCGACGCATCCTGTGCAATTTTTGGGGCAGGATGAATTTACCGCGCATGAAGCGCGTACCTGTATTTCCGAAGGCGAAATTCTCGCCAATCCACGCCGTATCAAGCGCTTTAATATTCAGCAACGATTCAAGACGCAGGCGGAAATGGCGGAGCTGTTCGCCGATATGCCGCATGCTTTGCAGAACTCGGTCGAGATCGCCAAGCGTTGCAATCTGGTGCTGGAACTGGGCAAGCCTAAGCTGCCGAATTTCCCGACGCCGGATGGTTCATCGATTGATGAGTTCCTGGTCAAGGAAGCGCAGCGCGGGCTGGATCAACGTCTGGAACATCTTTATCCGGATCCGGCTGCGCGTGAAAAAAACCGTGAGCGTTATCAGGCGCGTCTGAAGTTTGAGACCGATACGATTATCCACATGGGTTTCCCCGGTTACTTCCTGATCGTGGCCGACTTTATCAAATGGGCGAAAAATAACGGCGTGCCGGTTGGTCCGGGCCGTGGTTCGGGTGCCGGCTCGCTGGTGGCGTATTCGTTATTGATTACCGATCTGGATCCGTTGCAGTACAACTTGCTGTTCGAGCGCTTCTTGAATCCTGAGCGGGTTTCGATGCCCGATTTCGATATCGATTTTTGTCAGGAAGGGCGCGATCGCGTCATTCAGTACGTGAAGGATCAATACGGCAAGGATGCGGTATCGCAGATTGCGACCTTCGGTACGATGGCGGCTAAAGGTGCTGTGCGTGACGTTGGTCGTGTGCTGGATTTTGGCTACAACTTCTGTGATGGTATTTCCAAGCTGATTCCATTCAAGCCGGGCAAGCTGGTCACGATCTCTGATGCGATCAAGGAAGAGCCGTTGCTGGCGGAACGCCTTGAGAATGAAGAAGAAGTGAAGCAGCTGCTGGAGCTGGCGCAAAAAGTTGAAGGCATCGCTCGTAACATCGGTATGCATGCTGGTGGCGTGTTGATCGCACCGGGCAAGCTGACTGACTTCTGTCCGCTCTACACGCAGGGCGGTGACGCCGGCGTGGTATCGCAATACGATAAAGATGACGTCGAAGCCGTCGGTCTGGTGAAGTTCGACTTTTTGGGTTTGACCACGCTGACGATTCTTGATCGTGCAGTGCGTTATATCAAGGACCTCGATCCGGCGCTGGCCGATTTTGCGTTGGAGAAGTTACCGCTCAACGATAGACCGTCGTATGAATTGCTGACCAAGGCGAAAACCGTCGCTGTCTTCCAGCTGGAAAGTCGCGGCATGCAAGGCATGCTGAAGGATGCGCGTCCCGATCGTTTCGAAGACATTATTGCGTTGGTGGCGTTGTACCGTCCGGGTCCTATGGATCTGATTCCGGATTTCTGCCGACGCAAGCACGGCGAACGTTTTGAATATCCTGATCCGCGTACCGAAGCCATTCTGTCCGAAACCTACGGCATCATGGTGTATCAGGAACAGGTTATGCAGATGGCGCAGGTCATCGGTGGTTACTCGCTGGGCGGTGCGGATTTGCTGCGCCGTGCGATGGGTAAGAAAAAAGCCGAAGAGATGGCGCAGCATCGCGAGTTGTTCCGTGCTGGTGCAGCGAAGAATGATTTGTCCGCTGAAAAAGCCGATGAGATCTTCGACTTGATGGAAAAGTTTGCCGGCTACGGTTTTAATAAATCGCATGCTGCTGCTTACGCCTTGTTGTCGTATCACACTGCATATTTAAAAGCACATCACCCGGCCGCGTTCATGGCAGCCAACTTGTCGCTGGCGATGGATGACACCGACAAGATCAAGATCCTGGTCGAAGATGCGATTGATATTTGCGGTCTGACCTTGTTGCCGCCGGATATTAATCAATCAGATTACCGTTTCATACCGGTTGGCGTGCCAGGCAAGAAGGCAACACAGATACGTTATGGTTTGGGCGCAGTCAAAGGTTCAGGCAAGGGCGCGATTGATGCAGTAGTAGAAGCACGCAAGGAAAAACCATTTGTCGACTTGTTCGATTTTTGTAAACGTGTCGACAAGCGTCAGATCAATCGTCGCACTATCGATTCGCTGATACGTGCTGGTGCTTTCGATTGCTTCAATGTTGATCGTGCGATCTTGTTGGCGTCCGTCGCTTTCGCGATGGAATGTGCCGAGCAAGCTGAAGCTGCGGCAAATCAGGTCAGCCTGTTTGGCGGCGATGACAGCGATCTGGAAACACCACCGGAATACGTGAAAGTGTCGCCATGGAGCGACAAGCAAAAACTGACTGAAGAAAAAGCTGCACTCGGCTTTTATCTGTCCGGTCATTTATTCAATGCCTACGCAGAAGAAGCGCGTCGCTTTGCACGTGCGAAGTTGAGTAGCCTGGAACCTTCACGCGAGCCACGCACGATTGCCGGTGTGATTTCCGGTTTGCGCACGCAGATGACACAGCGCGGCCGTATCGTGATTGTTACTTTGGACGATGGGAGCGCGACGGTGGATGTGACGGTCTACAACGAGGTGTACGACGCCAACCGTAATTTGTTCAAGGAAGATGAATTTCTCGCGGTATCTGGCAAAGTCTCGGAAGATCGCTTCTCCGGCGGTTTGCGTATTACGGCAGAGAAGGTGATGGATATTGCCGCTGTGCGCATACAGTATGCAAAATGCGTACGCCTGTCTTTGCAGGCATCGGTAGACGTTAGTGTACTGATGGCGACCTTGCGATCGGCTGCGCGTGCAGACGGTAGTCCGGTGGTCATCCAGTATCAAAATCCAAAAGGTATGTCGGAACTATGTTTTGCGGAGCAATGGCGCATCAATCCGGACGACAACATAAAACAAAAACTAATCGATTTATATTCGGAAAAAAATGTACAGATCGCCTATGACTGACCGTATGAATTTGTTCAATTCAAACGAAACGAAAGCGCAATTCATCCTCTCGCTATTGCCCATAACTTTGTTCTTTCCGATAGGGATTGGTTATACCGGTATCGTCCTGTTCCTGGTGGCATTGCTGCTGGGCGGACATTACGGAGATAGATGGCAGGCAATCAAGGATAGCCCGATGTTTTTGCCAGTGATGGGTTTGCTGGTAGTGACTTGCGGTGCTGGATTATTTCTGGATAGACCAGTCGGATTCTGGAAGGCATTCATGCATTACCAGATTTACCTGTTTCTACTCGTGTTCATCAGCGTGGGAGCAGGGCGCTGGCAACAACGTGCACTGAATGTTTTCTTCGCTGGCGCAGTGTTGGCGGCGACCTTGTTTTATCTGAGTCGTTTGCAATTGCTGCCGAACTGGACCTTGTTCCAGAATTACATTGATTACGCTGGCAATAAATCCATCTTGCTGGGCATCTTGTTGGGTATCGCTGGTGGCTGGATGCTGAATGAAATTTGTGCGAAGCGTGATCACAAGTTGCTGCGTATCGTGGCTTTTCTGTATATCGCTGCTGCCTTGTTGTTTCTGGCAAAAACTCGCACCGGTAGTTTGATCTTCGTTTTTGGTTGTGCCTTGGTGGTGTTGCGCTATATGACATTTTCATGGCGCAGCGTATTGCTATTGATTGGTACTGTCGCCGTGATCGGTGTCGCATGGCAAACCGCAAGCGGTTTTCGCGAGCGTTTGGTCGGTACGGCGCATGACATCAAGGCGTTTGTTGATGGCGGCAAGGTCAGCGCTGATGGTATACGTCTGGAGATGTATCGCCTTACAAGCGAGATTATCGAGGAGCATCCGATAGTTGGCAGTGGCATTGGCACTTGGGCCGTCAAGTATCCGGAAAAAGCAAAAGGCTTGGAGAGCGAAAGCATGGCAACGCCGCATAACGATTATCTGTTGTACACCGCCGAGATCGGTGTAATCGGGGTAGCTGCACTGTTATGGATATGGCTGACGCAACTGATAGTGGCAGTCAGAATCGGTGGCGAAAACGGTGTGCGTTTATTCACCATCGGTGTGGCCATCATGTTTGGCGGTCTGGTCAATGCTATTTTGCGTGATGCCTTGTTTGGCATTGCATTCATGGTGTTGCTGGCGATTCCGCTGGCCGGTATCAACCGGCATGCATATCGTAAGCATGACAATCATTATGGAGATATGAGCTGATGACAATTTCTCCTCATTTAAAACGCCTGTACGGCATGCTGGGGCCGTACAAGAAGCGTCTGGCGATTGCATTTGTCGGCATGATCATGACGGCGCTGACCGAACCTATGCTCCCGGCCGTGCTGCGGGTCCTGCTAGATAAGGGCTTTGGCGGCAAACCGACATTCTCGTTGTGGCTGGTGCCATTCGCTATCGTCGGTATTTTTGTCTTGCGCGGCATCTCTACATTCACCACGACTTATATGATGACCTGGGTCTCGTCGCGTTTGCTTACCGTATTGCGCAAGCAAATGTTTGAACGCATGCTGGACGTACCGCTGGGATTCTATGCGACGCATTCAGTTGGTCGGGTCATCAACTCGATGATGTTTGAAGTGCAGCAAATCGTTGAAATGATCACCAAGGTCTATAGCTCTATTATTCGCGATTCACTGACAGTCGTGGTTCTGCTGTCTTTCCTATTTTGGCTGAACTGGCGCTTGACCCTGATTACGCTGATTTTGTTACCCTTGATTGCCATCGTGGTACGGGCAAGTGGTCGGCGACTACGCCGATTGACGCGTGATTACCAGATGGTCAATGGCGAGATGACGCAAGTCATAGAAGAAACAACGCGTGCCAATCAGGTCATCAAGATTTTTGGTGGCCAACAGTACGAAAGCAAGCGATTCGAGGAGCGTGCCGATAAACTTCGCGGCTACACGATGCGGATGGCGAGTGCCCTGGCATTGACCACACCAGTGACCCAAATCATGGCATCCACTGCGGTTGCAGTTGTGATCGTGATTGCGTTGATCCAGTCCGGTAATAATCAGACTACCGTCGGCGGTTTTGTTTCCTTCATCACAGCGATGCTGATGTTGTTGGCACCGTTGAAGAGTGTTGCAGAAGTAAACGGCCCTCTACAGCGCGGTTTGACCGCGGCTGAAGCGGTATTTCACTTGATAGATGCCAAACCTGAACGTACTTCGGGACGTGACCTGACGCAACGCGCAGCTGGTCGACTTGATTTTGTAAATCTCGGTTTCTCGTATCCAGGTCATCAAACATTGGCACTGACAAATATCAATCTGAGCATCATGCCAGGCGAGACGATTGCGTTTGTTGGTATGTCCGGTGGCGGTAAATCGACATTAGTTAATTTGGTGCCAGGATTTTATGCCGCGACGGCGGGCGAGCTTCAATTGGATGGTGTATCGGTAGAAGACATTGCCTTGACCAGTTTGCGTAAGCAAATCGCGATGGTCAGCCAACATGTGGTTTTATTCGACGACACGATAGCTGCAAATATTTCCTATGGCGATGAAACACCAGATCGGGCGCGTATTTTGGCGGCCGCCACTGCAGCGCATCTGGATGAAGTGATTGCTGGCTTGCCGGGAGGTCTGGAAACCATGATAGGCGATAACGGATCGCGCTTGTCTGGTGGTCAGCGTCAGCGTCTGGCGATTGCGCGTGCGATTTACAAGGATGCGCCTATCTTGATTCTGGATGAAGCGACATCTGCGCTGGATTCTGAATCAGAGCGTGCAGTGCAAGCAGCACTGGATGAATTGATGAAGGGCCGTACCACTTTGGTGATTGCACATCGTCTGTCAACGATTGAGCGCGCAGACCGTATCGCCGTATTGGCCGAAGGTCAGGTAGTCGAATTGGGTTCGCATCAAGAATTGCTGGAAAAAAATGGCGTGTACGCGAATCTCTACCATTTGCAATTTGCCAAAGACGCATTTTGAACATGTGGATCAGCATGAGCTGATCCACATCTAGCCTTACTGCTTAGCCTTGTATGTAAACAAGCCGCAGATACGGCCAATCAGGCGAGATAAATAGCGTGGGAATGGCAGCAACAATCTTGGCAACAAAGTGAGTATTGCCAAGCCCATCGTCTTCCAGCGCAATGCAGCAACATGCTCGGGGCCGAAATGCTTGCCGGTAAAAATCAATTTTGATTGTGCATGATGGTAGCCGCGGCCGAATTCAGCGCGCCATGGGTGCGCTCCCTTGACTGAGCCGCGCGATAGGTGCGTGACTGCGACATTGGGCGCAACGATGATTTCCTTGTTTTGCATGAAGACACGTTGGCACAAGTCTTCATCTTCGTAATACAGGAAGAAGGTTTCGTCAAAAAAGCCGATGTCGCGCATGACTTCCATATTCAACAACATGACTGCGCCACAGACGAAACCGACGCAGCAAGGTCCATCTGCTGCAGGGCCGTTTGAGGTCCAATGCGTTACTGGCCAGCGATAGCTGACTTCGACATCACCGCCGCGACGTATCAAATGCGGTGCGATGATGGCGGCTTCCGGATATGCATCTGCAGTTGCCAGCAGATTTTGTAAAAAATCGGGCGTAGGCAGGCAATCCGGATTGAGCAGTAATGCATAGCGTGTCTGCGTTTGCTCCAGTGCGCGATTGTTGGCGGCACCGAAACCGAGATTGCGGTCATTGCGCAATACCTGGGCATTCGGCATCTCGATTGCTACTTGCGCGATAGTGTCGTCGTTGCTGTCGTTATCGACTATGACGACATGCGGCAATGCCGACAGCGTCTGTCCCAGCCCCGCCATGCAATGCGCGCTGTTATAGGTGACGACGATGACGGTGACATCGGCAACAGTGGTATTTGTTTCGGAATGAGTGGGGCACATGGTCTGCACTAGTCTTAATTGAATGAGTACCGTACAAGCGGTAAATCAGAGTGTATGAGCAGATTGTATGAGTTCTGGTGCATTTATTGCTGGTAGTGCCATGTAATTCTCAGAGAACGCTGAAAAATCATCGATCTTTGATCTATCGCTGGAAAGCGGCATTGAATCACTTTAAGATGCCGGTAATTGCATATTTTGCTGCGACGGCCCTATCTTTCAGGCGTCAAATCTTGTCGGTTTGCGTTCCGATCGGATTCGTACGGCATTATATGTCGTAACTTCTGTGTTTCGATGTATGCGTAGCGACTCGATTTTTTTGTAAATGAAATCTGTATCACGCGCTGTGCGCTGGAGAAAATGAATGACAGAAAACGTCAATGTAGGAAGTAAAGCGGCAGACCGCGTCATCCTGTGCATGAAATGGGGCACCAAATACGGCCCGGAATACGTCAATCGCCTGTACGCGATGGTACGCCGCAATTTGAGCGGGGACTTCCGTTTTGTCTGCCTGACCGATGATGGCAGCGGGATTCGTTCCGAAGTTGAATGTTTTCCTATTCCTGATCTGAAATTGCCAGATGGCTTGCCTGAGCGCGGCTGGAAAAAGCTGACGACCTTTGAAGCTGATCTGCATGGTTTAACGGGTACGGCGCTGTTTCTCGATGTCGATGTTGTGATTACCGACAAGATCGATGCCTTCTTTGAACAACCGGGTGAATTCCTGATCATCCATGACTGGAAGCGGCCTTGGCGTGTGACGGGTAACTCATCTGTTTATCGCTTCAAGCTGGGTGCGCATGCAGACGTTTTGCAGGAATTCCGTACGACAGGCGCCGAAGCGCGCAAAGCCTTCCGTAATGAGCAAGCATTCTTGTCTGATGTCTTGCACAAGCAGGGCAAGCTCAGCTACTGGCCGGCATCGTGGTGCTGCAGTTATAAATACCACTGCATTCCAGTCTGGCCGACCAACTACTGGCGTGAGCCGTTTGTGCCGGCTGATACCAAGATCGTGATCTTCCACGGTGAAGTGAATCCGCCGGATGCGCTGGAAGGACGACGCAATCGCGCTCTGCGTTTTGTCCGCAAGGCGCCGTGGATTGCCGATTACTGGAAAGAATAAGGTATTCGCTGGTACAAATAAAAACGGAGTCATGTGTGAACATGACTCCGTTTTTTATGGTCGCAAGCTAAAGCAACTTACATCAGGATAACGTCGTACTGTTCCTGGTGGTAGACCGTTTCCACTTGCAGTGAAATTGGCTTGCCGAGGAAGTCGCCCAGCATCGCCAGATGTTGTGACTCTTCTTCGAGGAACATATCAATCACGACTTGCGATGCCAATATACGGAATTCGCGTGGGTTGAACTGCTTCGCTTCACGCGTCAATTCACGCAGGATTTCATAACAAATCGTGCGTGCTGTTTTGACTTGGCCTTTGCCGCTGCAAGCAGGGCAGGGCTCGCACAGAATGTGCGCTAGCGATTCGCGCGTACGTTTGCGCGTCATTTCTACCAAACCGAGAGCAGAAAATCCTGAAACGGAAACCTTGGTGCGATCACGCGACAGTGCCTTGTTCAGTTCGCTCAACACCGCACTTCTATGCTCAGTGTTTTCCATGTCGATGAAATCAAGAATCATGATGCCACCCAAATTACGCAAACGTAATTGGCGTGCGATGGCGTGCGATGCTTCCAGATTGGTTTTGAATATCGTGTCGTCAAAGTTGCGGCCATTGACGAAGCTACCGGTGTTGACGTCGATAGTTGTCATCGCTTCGGTTTGATCGACGATCAGATAGCCGCCTGATTTCAAATCGACACGTCGGCCCAGTGCGCGCTGAATTTCTTCTTCCACACCGTACAAATCAAACAGTGGGCGTTCGCCCGGATAGTGCGCCAGTTTGGTCAGAACGGAAGGCGTATACAACTCGCCGAACTGTTGCAATTTGAGATAATTTTCACGCGAGTCAACCTGGATGCTGGCGGTTTCGTCATTGACGAAATCGCGCATCACACGTTGCGCCAGATCAAGATCCTGATAGAGCAAGCTTGGTGCCGGTTTGGTCTTCGCAAGCTGAGTGATATTGGCCCAGGTCTTGCGCAGATATTCGACGTCGGCTTGTAAATCGCTATCCGATGCATCTTCGGCCATGGTGCGTATGATGAAGCCGCCTTTTTCTTCTGGCTGCATCAGCTTTTGCACTTTTTCGCGCAAGAGCTCGCGTTCGGCTTCGTTTTCTATACGTTGCGAAATGCCGATATGCGATTCTTGCGGCAGATACACCAGCATGCGTCCGGCAATGGAAATCTGTGTCGACAGTCGCGCACCTTTGGTGCCGATCGGATCCTTGATGACTTGTACGGTCACTGCCTGGCCGTCGAACAGCATGCGTTCAATTGGTGTCGGCGTGGTCGGCGGCCCTTCGTGCGAACGCGCATCCCAGATATCGGCGACGTGCAGGAAGGCTGCGCGCTCCAGGCCGATGTCGATGAAGGCCGATTGCATACCAGGCAAGACGCGTACGACTTTGCCTAGATAAATATTGCCAGCCATGCCGCGCGACAGCGTGCGTTCGATATGCAATTCCTGCACGGCACCTTGCAATACGAGTGCGACGCGGGTTTCTTGCGGTGTGACGTTGACGAGAATATCTTCACTCATAGAATACGCATCCCAGCCTGTTCCAATAATTTTCCGGTTTCAAATAGCGGCAGCCCCATGATGCCTGAATAACTGCCCGCGATGTCTTGAATGAAGAGTGCGGCCTGGCCTTGTATGCCATAACCGCCTGCTTTGTCATACGGTTCAGATGTGGCGCAGTAGGCACGAATGGTGTGATCCGATAGCGCGGTGAAAGCGACATCGGAGCGTTGCGTCATTTGATAAATTTTATCGTCGTGCAGAACGGCGATATGAGTGAGGACTTGATGCGTGCGACCTGATAGTGAGCGCAACATGGCGATGGCTTCTGCTTCGTCGGCTGGTTTGCCTAATATATGACCGTCGAGTACCACGGTCGTATCGGCCGCAAGTATTGGTCGCGCAGGTAGCTTGCGCCACCACATGGTTTTTTGCGCGAAAGCGGCTTTTTCCAGCGTCACGCGTGCGACGTAATCTTCTGCACGTTCGTTAGGCAGGACGATTTCACTGACTTCCGGCCCGCGCGGGGTTTGATCGCGGAGTAAAAGTAATTCGAATTCGATACCTATTTGCCTTAATAGCTCGCGTCGGCGCGGGCTTTTGGAGGCGAGATAGATTTTTTGCGGAAGAGGTTTCATAAGGTCGTTACACCCGATGATAAGGATGGTTCTGCGTGATGGACCAGGCGCGATAGAGTTGTTCGGCCAATAGTACGCGCACCATGCCGTGTGGCAGGGTCAGACTGGATACGCGTATCAGCATATCTGCTTTTTTCTTGAAATCGGCATCCAGACCGTCTGCGCCGCCGATGATGAAGGCAACATCGCCACCATCCTGCTGCCATTGCGTCAGTTGCTGTGCCAGTTGCACGGAGGTGAGATCCTTGCCGTGCTCATCCAGCGCGATGATGCGCGCGCCTTTGGGGATGGCAGCCTCTATCTTCGCGCGTTCCAGCGCCATCGCAGTCTCGGCAGTTTTGCTGCCGGACCGTTCGACTGGTTTGATTTCCTTCAGGAGAATGCGGCAGTCGGGCGGCATGCGTTTCGCATATTCGCCGAACCCGCTTTCTATCCAGGCGGGCATCTTGTGACCAACCGCAGCGATGACGAGCTGCATGGGCGCGTCCGATTACTCGGCAGGCTTGGCTTTTGGCTTCGCCGGTGCACGCGTCTTGCTGGCTACTTTTTTGGCAGGCGCTTTCTTGGGTGCTGCCTTTTTGTAGGCTTCTGCAGTTTTAGTCGCTTTAACCTTGATGGTTTTGCCTACGGCTTTCTTGGCAGGTGCTTTTTTCGCAGCTGTTTTGGTGGCCGTGGTTTTGCTTGCGGCTGTTTTGCGCGCAGGTTTCTTCGGTTCGTCGTCGTCCAGCGTGGTTTGGCTTGCGCTCAAATGACGACCAGTTGCTTTTTTCGGTGCATCATCGTCTGGTGTGATGCGTGTCGACAGGCGTTTCGCTGCGCCGAATTTGACTTCTTTCTCGCCCCAGATTTCTTCCAGACGATAGTAAGCGCGAATAGCCGGTTGCATGATGTGGACGATCATGTCGCCCAGATCGACCAGTACCCATTCGCCGGTGTCTTCACCTTCGACGCTGAGGACGGTGCCGCCGTTTTCTTTGACCTTGTCGCGCACGGATGCTGCCAGCGCCTTGGTTTGGCGGTTGGAGGTACCAGATGCAACGGCGATACGGTCAAACAGGCTGGTCAGATGTACGGTATCGAACACCTTGATATCCTGTGCTTTGACGTCTTCGAGTGCGTCGATTACCAGGGCTTGCAGTTTTTTGATGTCCATTAGCTTTTATATAGGTGATGTTGTTCAATATAGTCTAGCACCCCGGGAGGCACTAGC
Source organism: Herminiimonas arsenitoxidans (assembly GCF_900130075.1). Taxonomy (NCBI): domain Bacteria; kingdom Pseudomonadati; phylum Pseudomonadota; class Betaproteobacteria; order Burkholderiales; family Oxalobacteraceae; genus Herminiimonas; species Herminiimonas arsenitoxidans. The sequence goes on along the minus strand of NZ_LT671418.1, from coordinate 1,872,625 downwards.
GAAATCGGGTGTTTTCCGCGTTGCAGCGCTGCGCGGATTTCAGTGGCAGAAATATCGACTGCCAAATTCGGCGCAAGATAAGCCAAGCCTTGCGCGGTACTGCGTATTTGTTCCATTGATGCTGCGCGCCGTGTGAACTCTTGCGTCACGTCAGCTGGTACATGCGCTGCATCCATCGCAAAACCAGGGCGCGAGGCGGCACATATATGCGCATAGTCAAACATGTGTTGCCATTCCTGCCATGTATTCAGATGCTGTAACTGGTCAGCTCCCATCAGGAAAATGATGGAAACATGCGGTCCCAACTCTTCCCGGACCGCGCGCAAGGTGTCGATGGTATAAGTTGCGCTGTCACGCAGGATTTCTTGCTGATCGATGCTGACGGCGGTCTTTTGTGTGCTGAACGCACTACGCACCATCGCTACTCTATCTTTGCCGGAAGCCTGTAAACCATGCTTTTGCCATGGATTTCCGGCGGGAATGATGCGTAATTCGTCCGGTTTCAGCAATTCGACAAAATAATTCGCCAGGGCAACATGGCCGTTATGTACCGGATCGAAACTGCCGCCGAGTATGGCCACGCAACGCGTGACGGCTTTTTCGCTGGTCTTCATTCAGACCCAATCGCGATGAATCAGGAAGTCGGAAGTCAGTTTTGCTTCCGGGCTGCCGGCTTCTGGCTGCCAATTGTAGCGCCATGTTACCACTGGTGGCATCGACATCAGTATAGATTCGGTGCGACCGCCCGATTGCAGGCCAAACAGGGTACCGCGATCGAAGACCAAATTGAACTCGACGTAACGTCCGCGTCGGTAGGTTTGGAAGTCGCGTTCGCGTTCGCCATAAGGCGTATCTTTGCGCTGTTTTAATATCGGTACATAGGATTCAATAAAATGATCGCCTACGTTTTGTTGCAAGGCGAAGCATTGCTCGAAGCTGAATTCATTCAGATCATCGAAGAAGATGCCGCCTACGCCGCGCGGTTCTTGCCGATGTTTCAGATAAAAATAATCGTCACACCATTTCTTGTAGCGTGGATGCAGATCTTCGCCAAACGGTTGTAATGCATCGCGACAGGTTTGATGAAAATGTCGCGCATCTTCTTCAAAACCGTAATACGGCGTCAAATCCATACCGCCGCCAAACCACCAGATAGGTTCTTGACCTTCTGCTGTCGCCGTAAAGAAGCGTACATTCATGTGTACAGTCGGTGCGTATGGATTGCGCGGATGCAGTACTAATGAGACACCCATCGCTTCCCAATTGCGACCAGCGATTTCGGGGCGGTTGGCTGCAGCTGATGGCGGCAGATTCTTGCCCATCACATGCGAGAAGCCAACACCGCCACGTTCGAACACATTGCCGTTTTCAATAATGCGTGAGATACCACCGCCGCCTTCCGGACGTTCCCAGCTATCGGTGCCGAAAGTCTTGCCGTCGACTTCTTCCAGCGCAGCGACGATGCGCGCCTGTAGACCAAGCAAATAATCTTTGACGGAAGAGGACGAGGGAAGGGAAGAAGTCACTATGCGAGCGGTAAAAAGGTTGTGGGCGGATTGTACCTTGCGCGCAATATGCGTCGCAGCCCATCGTTATTAATGAATGAAGAGCGCTTATTCCCGTACAAACGGGAATAAGCACACGACATCACTTTGTATTTAAGAGCGTTTCAGTGCGCGCCAGCCGATGTCGCGGCGGAATTGTGCGCCGTCAAAATGGATGCTGTCGATAGTGTCGTAGGCTTTCTTTTGCGCGACTTTGACGCTATCGCCGAGGCCGACTACGCACAAGACGCGGCCACCAGTGGTGGTCAGCTGATCGTTATTCAATGCAGTGCCAGCGTGGAAGGTGACGCTATCTGCAGTTTCTGCAGGAATGCCGGTGATGACGTCGCCTTTGCGCGGTGCATCAGGATATCCGGCAGCTGCCAACACTACGCCCAATGCGGTACGACGATCCCATTCCAGTTCTATCGTATCCAAGGTGCCGTTGACTGCGTGTTCCATTACGCCGACCAAGTCGGTTTTCAAACGCGCCATGATCGGTTGTGTTTCTGGATCGCCCATGCGGCAGTTGAATTCCAAAGTCTTGGGATTACCTTTGTCGTCGATCATCAAACCTGCATACAGGAAGCCCGAGAATGGAATGCCATCCTTGGCCATGCCTTGCACGGTTGGTTGAATGATTTCGCGCATGACGCGTGCATGCAGCGCTGGCGTGACGATAGGAGCAGGTGAATACGCGCCCATGCCGCCGGTGTTCGGACCTTCGTCGTGATCGAGCAGGCGTTTGTGATCCTGGCTGGTGGCCAGCGCCAAAATGTTTTTGCCATCGACCATGACGATAAAGCTGGCTTCTTCGCCGGCGAGGAATTCTTCAATCACGACACGTGCGCCGGCATCGCCGAGCTTGTTATCGGACAGCATCATGTCGACTGCGTGATGCGCTTCATCCAGCGACATCGCAACCACTACGCCTTTGCCGGCAGCCAAGCCATCAGCCTTGATGACGATAGGTGCGCCTTTCAGGTTGATGTAGTCGTGTGCTGCATTTACTTCGGAGAAGGTTTGGTATTCCGCGGTCGGGATCGCATGGCGTTGCATGAACGATTTAGCGAAATCCTTGGAGCTTTCGAGTTGCGCAGCTTCCTTGGTTGGGCCAAAAATCTTCAAGCCTTGGTTACGGAAGATATTCACGATGCCAGCGGCCAGCGGTGTTTCCGGGCCGACCACGGTCAGCGCGATATTTTCCTGCTGAGCGAATTGAGCCAATTCTTGCGGATCGGTAATCGCAATGTTTTTCAGTCTGTCGTCCAGCGCAGTGCCACCGTTACCAGGTGCGACATAGATGGTTTGAATCCGTTCGGATTGTGCCAGTTTCCAAGCCAGAGCGTGTTCGCGGCCGCCTGAGCCGACTACCAGAATTTTCATGTGGTTCATTACTTTTTAAAATTGCCGCATCAACATGTGTGTGATGTAGCTGGTTATCTTGGTGTCTTGCTGCGCTTCGACTGATTTCGTATCGTCATTTAAAACGGAGCCAACCCGTTTTTAAAAACTGTGGATTACTCTTCGATCACTGCGTTGGTATAAATCTCTTGTACGTCGTCGAGATTTTCCAGTGCATCGAGCAATTTCTGCATCTTGATCGCGTCGTCGCCCTGGAACACGGTTTCGGTCGCCGGTTTCATCACGACTTCTGCCAGTTCAGCCTTGAAGCCGGCTGCAGCCAGTTTATCTTTGACTGCGGAAAAATCATGCGGTGGGCAAATAACTTCGATACCGCCTTCTTCATCAGTAGTGACATCATCAGCGCCAGCTTCCAGCGCTGCTTCCATCAATTTGTCTTCATCAGTACCGGGTGCAAAGAAAAACTGGCCGCAATGCTTGAACATGAACGCGACCGAGCCTTCGGTACCCATATTGCCGCCGAACTTGGAGAACGCGTGACGTACTTCAGCCACTGTGCGTACCCGATTGTCGGTCATGCAGTCGACCAGTATGGCTGCGCCGTTGATGCCGTAGCCTTCGTAACGGATTTCTTCGTAATTGACGCCTTCCAGACCGCCGCTGCCGCGTTGGATCGCGCGCGTGACATTGTCTTTCGGCATATTGGCATCGGCTGCCTTGTCGACTGCCAGGCGCAAACGCGGGTTAGCTGCGACGTCGCCGCCACCCATACGTGCTGCCACGGTGATCTCTTTGATCAGGCGGGTCCAGATTTTGCCTCGTCTTTCGTCTTGACGGCCCTTACGATGCTGAATATTGGCCCATTTACTATGTCCTGCCATGACGAATCTTTCCCGATGAGTTAGCTATAATGAAGCGCGGATTTTACCATATCGCTTTTGCTGCAAACCTCTCCTACTTTGGACAAGAACATGCCAAATCCTCTGCTGATTGCTAAAAACAAAGACCATGAATTAAGTTTGCTGCCTGAGCTTGCCAATCGGCATGGTTGTATTACGGGCGCAACCGGCACGGGTAAAACCGTGACCTTGCAGACTTTGGCACAGGCTTTGTCCGATATAGGCGTGCCGGTTTTCATGGCCGACGTCAAAGGCGACTTGTCTGGTATCGCCAAGGCTGGTGCCTCCGTCGGCAAGGTCAAGGAACGCTTTGCGATGCTGGAATTGGCGGAGCCGGTATGGGCAGGTGTACCGGTCACGTTCTGGGATGTCTATGGCGAAAAAGGTCATCCGGTGCGTGCGACGATTTCTGATCTTGGTCCGTTATTGCTGGCGCGTATGTTGAATTTGAACGATACCCAGCAAGGCGTGCTGCAACTGGTGTTCAAGATTGCCGACGATCAAGGCATGTTATTGCTCGATACCAAGGATTTGCGCGCGATGCTGCAATACGTCGGCGACAACGCGTCGAGTTTCCAGACTGAATACGGCAATATCTCCAGCGCCAGCATAGGTGCGATTCAACGTGGCTTGATCGGTGTTGATGAGCAAGGTGGCGATAAATTCTTTGGCGAGCCTATGCTCAATATCGAAGATTTGCTGCAAACCGATGCTAAAGGCAAGGGCGTGGTGAATATTCTTGCTGCAGATAAGTTGATGAATGCGCCTTTGCTGTACTCCACCTTCCTGTTGTGGATGCTGTCCGAGTTATTCGAGCATTTGCCGGAAGTGGGTGATCTCGACAAGCCGAAGCTGGTGTTCTTTTTTGACGAAGCGCATTTGCTGTTCAGCGAAGCGCCCAAGCCTTTGCTGCAAAAAATCGAACAAGTAGTACGTCTAATACGCTCTAAAGGCGTAGGTGTTTATTTTGTGACGCAGAATCCATTGGATATTCCCGATACCGTGCTCGGTCAGCTCGGCAACCGCGTGCAGCACGCCTTGCGCGCCTATACACCGCGCGATCAAAAAGCAGTGCAAGCGGCGGCACAAACCTTCCGTCCGAATCCTGCGCTGGATATCGTGCAAGTGATTACAGAACTGGGAGTGGGCGAAGCACTGGTTTCTTTCCTCGATGAAAAAGGACGTCCAACTATCGTCGAGCGCGGTTATGTTTTGCCACCAGCATCGCAGATTGGACCGATTACCGATGCGGAGCGGTCGGCATTGATTGCTTCTTCGGTGGTCGCAGGCGTTTATGAAAAGTCGGTGGACAGGGAGTCTGCCTATGAGTTGATCAAGGGACGGGTTGCGGAGAATGCGCCACAAGGAACTGCAGCGACCAAAGGAGCTGAAGCGGGAAGTGGAGGAATGCTTTCCGATGCCTTGGGTGGTTTGTTCAGCAAGAGCGGTCGTGGCGATAGTATTGCGACGACCATGGTGAAATCTGCGGTACGCACGATGGGATCGAGTGCTGGACGGGCGATTATTCGTGGCGTGCTGGGCTCGATTTTCAAGGGCAAGTAAAGAGATATAGCTCGCCGTATTTGCTCGATGCAAATACGGCGCTCAAAGTAAATCAGTCCTCAGAGGGTTGATCCAGTAAATACTGCATCAGCCAACGCCCAGCCACACCTGGCGCTTCATCCACGCGATTGATCATGTGCAAGGTATATTGCCCGCTGATCATGTGCGCGAACTTGAGATGAACTAGTCGTCCGCTATCCAGATCCGCTTTAATCATTTCTTCCGGCATCGAGCCCCAGCCCAAACCGTTTAACAGCAACATGTGTTTGGCACCAAGGTCGCCGAGCCGCCAATCGCGTAAGGCAATCACGCCAAAATTCTGTCCTGCAGTCAATTGACTACGATCGGTTAATACCAACTGGATGTGATCGCGCGCGACCTCTGTCGGGATGACGCCTTCCATTTGCGCTAGCGGATGCGTAGGCGCGGCGACCGGAATCATCGTGATATGGCCCAATTGCTGATGGTGGAAGGTGTCAGCAAAATCCAGCATGGGTCCGGCGATGCCGATCTGGCAGACGCGTTCGGTAACCAAATGCATGACCGCACCAAGTGCCTCTATGCGCAGACGTAATCCCACTGTTGGGAACTCTTGCTGAAATGCCTTTAATGCCGCGACCAGCCGGCAATTCGGAAACATTACGTCGACCACTAACGACACTTCCGCCTCCAAGCCTTGCGCTAGCGTCTTGGCCCGCGCCCGCATCGCATCGACTTTCATCCCCACCGTACGCGCGTCGGCCAGTAGCGCTTTACCTGCCTCGGTCAATGTTGGTTTGCGCTTACTACGGTCAAACAGCGCGACATTCAACTGTGCTTCCAGATTGGCTATGGTGTAACTGACAACAGATTGGGTGCGGTGCAATTCGCGCGCGGCGCGGGAAAAGCTGCCGCAGTCGATCACGGCGACGAAGACACGCAATTGGTCCAGTGTGGGTAGGCCGGGTTCTCTCATATCGAAAATATCGATTCTAATTAGCTAAACAATGTGGGTTTTCTTGATGCTAATCCTGTCCTACGATGAGTGCAACAAATCAGTAGTTCCGATTTAGCAAAAATTATGTCGAAAAGCACGTTGATAGACGCGCCGACGACTCAACCTGACAAGAAAGCGAGTTTTATCATGACCAAGATTCTGAATATCAACAGCAGCGTACGTAACGGCGATTCGATCTCACGCAAGGCTACAGCCGAATTCATCAGCAAATGGAAAGCCAAAGAACCAAATGCGATCGTTGTTGAGCGCGACGTGGCGGCTCAGCCTTTGCCACATATAGACGGCCAAACACTAGGCGCATTCTTCACGCCAGCAGAAAACCGTAGCGCAGAACAGGCGCAAATCGCCAAATTGTCAGAAACCCTGGTGCAAGAGCTGTTTGATGCAGACGTGATCGTCATTGGAGCGCCCATGTACAATTTCTCTATTACATCCGGTCTGAAAGCCTGGATCGATCACGTTGCCCGCGCTGGCGTCACCTTCAAATACACTGAAAAAGGCCCGGTTGGCCTGCTGACAGGTAAAAAAGTCTATATTTTTACCGCCAGCGGTGGCGTCTACAGTGAAGGTCCAGCCAAGGTAATGGACTTCACCAGCACCTATTTGCGTGCGGTGTTAGGCTTTATTGGTCTGACCGATGTGACCTTTATTCAGAGCGAAGGAATCGCAATGGGTGCGGAAGGCGTGCAAAAAGCGCAAGCCAAAACCAGCGATGCAATAAACGAATTGCTCGCAGCCTGATATCCTTCGTCTTCTGAGCATTTAATGCAGACAATGCCGATGGTCGGTATTGTCTGCATTTGCTGGTTGATTGAATCCCTTACTCATGAATACAAGTCTTACCCCTAGTGCCGCAGTTGAAGCGGCAGTTTCTTCTGAAGTTGAACTGGATTACGCTGCGTCGTGCGAATTGCCGACGCCGTGGGCGACTTTTCGCCTGCACGCATTTGTTGAGCCTGCCACGGGCAAAGAACATGTTGCGATCACGCTGGGAGATGTTTCCGACGGCGAGCCTGTCTTGTCACGCATTCATTCTGAATGCCTGACTGGAGATGGCTTGTTCAGCCTGCGTTGTGATTGCGGCCCACAGCTGGAAGCTGCCTTGCAGAAAATCGCAGAAGAAGGACGAGGTGCCTTGTTTTATCTGCGCCAGGAAGGACGTGGCATCGGCCTCGTCAATAAAATCCGTGCTTATCAATTGCAGGATGCCGGCGCGGATACAGTTGAGGCAAATGAAGCCTTGGGCTTCAAGCCGGATCAACGCAATTACAAACTGTGTAAGCCTATGTTGCAGCATCTGAAGATTTCGACGCTGCGCTTGATGACGAATAATCCACGCAAGATCACGGCGATGGAGCAACTTGGCGTCAAAGTGGTGGAGCGCGTGCCGCTGGTAATTACACGCAATCCATTCAATGAGCGTTATCTGACTACCAAAGCTGCCAAGCTCGGACATTTGTTCTAAGCAATTCTTTAATCGAATTTAAATATTCGTCAGTCGGTTCGTGCGGACGTGCGAATCGAAACGCTGAATTTAGCAGCGCCCAACCTGTAATCCGCTTAGCCTTTACAATCATGGCATGGCCGATTTCACTTCTATTCCTTCCGAACGTAAACATTTCCTCATCGGTCTGATGATCGCGCTCTTGGGCGCGATTCTGTTTTCGACCAAAGCAATCGTTGCCAAACTGATTTACCGCTACGGCGTGGATGCGGTGACACTGATTGCTTTTCGCATGATATTTTCTCTCCCGTTTTTTATCGTCATAGGCATCTGGAAGGGACGCACAGCGGTGCCGCTGACGCGCAGTGAAAAAGGCAAGATCGCCGTATTGGGTTTGCTCGGTTATTACCTCTCCAGTTTTCTCGATTTCCTCGCGTTGCAATATATCTCGGTCGGGCTGGAGCGCCTGATTCTGTTTTTGACGCCATCCTTTGTGTTGCTGATCTCTATCTTTGTCATGAAGCGAAGAATTACCGGGCTGGAATGGGCGGCGCTGGGTATTTCTTATCTCGGGACGGTGCTGGTGTTTGTGCACGACGTTCGTATTGGCGGTTCCAATGTGGTGCTTGGGAGTTTGCTGGTCTTGGGCAGCGCGATTGCGTACGCTATCTATTTGCTGGGTTCGGGTGAACTGGTCAAGCGTGTCGGCGCATTGCGTCTGGTGGCGTATGCGATGTGCGTGTCCAGCGTGGCTTGCATTGCGCAATTCTTTATCCTGCGTCCGGCCTCGACTTTGATACAGCCGATGGCGGTATACGGCTTGTCCATGATTAATGGATTTTTCTGTACAGTGATGCCGGTGTTCCTGACGATGATCGCAGTCGATCGCATAGGTGCAGCAACGGCGTCACAAGCCGGCATGATAGGTCCGGTGTCCATTCTGTTTTTGGCGGCACTGATACTGGACGAGCCGATTACCGGCATACAACTGGCGGGTACTGCTTTGGTGTTATGCGGTATTTATGTCTTATCTAAAAAACGAGCGTAGGAATCAGCGATGGATTTAGGCATACGAGGAAAATCCGCATTGGTCTGCGGTGCGAGTCGGGGCTTGGGGCGTGGTTGTGCTGAGGCTTTGGCGGCAGAAGGTGTAAATGTCACTCTGGTGGCGCGTAATCTGGAAGTTTTGCAAGCCACTGCGACTGAAATCCGTGCGGTTTCCAGCAGCATGATTACCATCGTCGCCTGCGATATCACGACTGCCGAAGGACGCGCGCAGGTGCTGGCGGTTTGTCCGCAACCGGATATTCTGGTGACGAATGCAGCAGGCCCGCCGACTGGTGATTTTCGCGATTGGAGTCGTGATGACTGGATCGCGGCGCTCGACGCAAACATGCTGACGCCGATAGAACTGATCAAGGCAACGGTGGATGGCATGATGGCGCGTGGTTTCGGACGCATCATCAACATTACGTCGAGTGCAGTGAAGGCACCGATAGATAGTCTGGGTTTGTCCAATGGCGCACGTTCTGGTTTGACCGGTTTTGTCGCCGGCCTGGCGCGCAGGACGGTTGCACGCAATGTGACGATCAATAATTTATTGCCTGGTCCTTTCGAGACCGACAGATTGGCGGCTATCTTCTCTGCTGCTGCAGAAGCCAGCGGTCGTACAGTAGAAGAAGTCAGTGCGGCACGTCGCTCGGCTAATCCGGCCAAACGCTTCGGTACGCGGCAAGAGTTTGGTGCGACCTGCGCATTTCTATGCAGCGAACATGCGGGTTACATCAACGGGCAAAATATTTTGCTCGATGGTGGTGGTTATCCGGGAACGTTTTGATTCAATAACTTATTACTAAATTAAGCGAGTTACTCATGACCAAAGCAATCAAGATCTTCAAGACCGGCGGCCCGGAAGTAATGGAATACGTTGATGTCGATGTTGCCGCACCCGGTCCCGGCGAAGCTTTGATTCGGCAGCATGCTTGTGGTTTGAATTACATCGACGTGTATTTCCGCATGGGGTCGTATCCGCAGCCTTTGCCAGCGGGATTGGGGATGGAAGGTGCGGGCGTGGTGGAAGCGGTTGGTGCGGGCGTCACGCACGTCAAGCCGGGTGATCGCGTCGCGTATGCCGGACGTCCGCCTGGTGCGTATGCAGAAGCGCGCGTGTTACCTGCAGATATTCTTGTCAAATTGCCGGAAGCGATCAGCTTTGAGACGGCCGCTGCGATGATGTTGCAAGGTTTGACGGTGCAATATTTATTCCGTCGTACTTTCCGTCTACAGGGTGGTGAAACCATTTTGTTCCATGCAGCAGCAGGCGGCGTTGGTTTGATTGCGTGTCAGTGGGCGCGTGCTTTGGGCGTGACGATGATAGGTACCGTGGGTTCGGATGAGAAGGCTGAGCTGGCGAAGGCACATGGCTGCGTACACACGATCAATTACAACAAGGAAAACTTTGTCGAACGGGTGAAGGAAATCACAGGCGGTAAAGGTGTACCTGTTGTTTATGATTCGATCGGTAACGATACTTTCATCGGTTCACTGGATTGTTTGTCGCCGTTGGGGATGATGGTGAGTTTCGGTGGTGCATCCGGGCCGGTCCCGCCGTTCAGCCTGAATGAATTGGCGTCGCGAGGTTCGCTGTTTGTGACCCGACCTTCGCTGTTCAACTATATTGCCAAGCGCGATGATCTGGAAATGATGGCGGCTGAATTGTTTGGGATGGTGGAAAGCGGCAAGATCAAAATCGGTATTAATCAGCGTTATGCACTGAAGGATGCTGCGCAAGCGCATCGTGATCTGGAAGCACGGAAAACCACCGGCTCCTCAATTTTGCTTCCTTAAGGATTTTGCAATGCAAGAGTTAGATCCAGAAAACAATCCGACGCAACATCAGGAAGAGCCGCAGTCCGATGCGGACGGTACGCCAAAATTTGGCCGACTTCTTATTTTGCTGGGATTTGGCGTGCTGATGGTGGTGGCGCTTACATTCGGCTCGTTGGCGTATTACACACCCTGATTATTTGGACAGCGTTTGCGCTACGACAAGCGGACGGGACGTTGAGAGAATAAAAAATGGCGACTTATATATTAAGTCGCCATTTCTATATGCAGTTGCTGCTTTATTCCTTGATTTCCAGGTCTATGCGACGCGGCACACCATTTTTCCCAGGGAAGTCAGTGAATGCTGCGCGTACCAAATAAGGCATGGCGAAAGCCAGAGAGCCATTGCCACCACTGCTGTGTACTGTGACGTCGTATAGTTTTTTACCATCCTTAAAGCGAGTAATCAGGATGTTGAGCTGGCGATCGAATACCTGGTATTGAACGTCACGATATTGCGTAATCGGACCTGGATACCAGAACGGATCGTAGTAAGGGCCATAACGCCATCCCGGACCATAATACGGGCCGTACCAATATGGATCGACGACGTATGGCTGTACGGTTCTCACGTCACGTGTATCGACCTTGTACTTGAGCGCAACCTTGAGGTTGGGGGCGTTCGGAGCTGCTGCTTCGACAAAGCCAAGACGCGTCAACTCGGTGCGAACCAGATTTTCATAACTCTTTTCTTCAAGATTATTTTGATCAACCTTGTGATCGAAGACATATGTTTTGTTCTGCAGGTCGGCAGGCCAATCATGAAAGGCGATCACATCGGTGCGGATGACCGACGCGCAGCCGCTTAACAATAGGCTAGATAACGCCACCCACATCAATAACCAGCGTTTCATTTTTATTCTCCTTAGGCAGATGTGTATAGCATAGCGGTAATGGCAAAAAGAGCCGTTACATTTTGTAACTCGGCAATTCTCGTTCGAAGCAAACAGCATTTGTTGTTGATAAGACTATGTATACGGCGGGCTTGTTTTTGCCGCATATCAACGGTCAGACAAGCAGATTCCATTTTCATTCCCATGATTGGTAAAATGGTATTTTGCTTTACTCCCACCTATATCTATCCCTATGCGCACCGACACTTCCCCCGCGATTTATCGCAAAGATTACACTCCGCCTAGCTATTGGGTTCGTACTGTTGAGATGGGTTTCGACCTTGATCCGTCGAACACCAGAGTCGCGACGCGCATGACGTTGGAGCGCAATGCCGCCAGTGCAGAGAAGGCAATAGTGCTGCATGGCGAAGAGTTGGAACTGGTGCAAATTCGCTTGAACGGTAAAAATCTGAGCAAGCGCGATTACAAGCTGGTGGATGGTCTGCTACGCATCCCGACTACGGCGGAAAAGATCACGCTGGAGATAGAAACCCTGATCCGCCCGGATAAAAATACCTCGCTGATGGGTTTGTACGTCTCCAACGGCAATTTCTTCACGCAATGCGAAGCGGAAGGTTTCCGCAAAATTACCTATTTCCCCGATCGTCCTGACGTGATGGCGCAGTACACCGTCATGCTGCGTGGGGATAAAAAGAAATATCCGGTCTTGCTGTCGAACGGCAACCTGATTGAGCAAGGCGACTTGGGTGACGGCCGTCACTATGCCTTGTGGGAAGACCCGTTCAAGAAACCGTCTTATCTGTTTGCACTGGTAGCCGGTCAATTGGTGTGCCAGGAGCAGACCGAAAAACTCAAGTCGGGGCGTGAAGCATTGCTACAGGTCTGGGTCGAGGAAGGCAATCTGGACAAGACTCAGCACGCGATGGATTCACTGGTAAACAGTATCCACTGGGACGAAGAACGTTACGGCCTGGAGCTGGATCTGGATCGCTTCATGATTGTCGCGGTAGGCGACTTCAATATGGGCGCGATGGAAAACAAGGGTTTGAATATATTCAATACCAAATTCGTGCTGGCCAATCCGCGCATTGCTACCGATACCGATTACGCAAATATCGAAGCGGTGGTCGGCCATGAGTACTTCCATAACTGGACTGGTAACCGCGTAACTTGCCGCGACTGGTTCCAGTTGTCGTTGAAAGAAGGCTTAACTGTATTCCGCGACCAGGAATTTTCCGCCGACATGATAGGCACCGACAGCGGCCGTGCGGTCAAACGCATCGACGACGTACGCGTGCTGCGCCAGGCTCAGTTCCCGGAAGATGCAGGCCCGATGGCACATCCGGTGCGCCCAGATTCTTTCGTTGAAATCAGTAACTTCTATACGGTCACTATTTATGAGAAGGGCGCAGAAGTCGTGCGCATGTATCAAACCTTGCTCGGACGCGATGGTTTCCGCAAAGGGATGGACCTGTATTTTGAGCGTCATGATGGTCATGCTGTGGAATGCGATGACTTCCGCGCTGCGATGATGGACGCCAATGGTCGCGACCTGACGCAATTCGAGCGTTGGTATAGTCAGGCCGGCACGCCGCGCGTGAAAGTCACGACTTCGTATGATGCAGATAAACAGACGTACGACATCACGCTGGCGCAATCCTGCCCGCCAACGCCGGGTCAGGCCAAGAAACTGCCTTTCCACATACCGGTAGCAGTCGGTTTACTCGATGACAAAGGTAAAGATATGCCTTTGTCATTAAATGGTCATAGCGGCCAGCCAGAAACCTTGGTGCTGGAACTGACTTCTAACCAGCAAACCTTCCATTTCACGCATGTGAGCGAAAAGCCTGTGCCATCGCTGTTGCGCAATTTCTCTGCGCCGGTTGTACTGGAATACGAATATAGCGATGAAGAGCTGGCCTTCTTGATGGCGCATGACAGCGATGCCTTCAATCGTTGGGAAGCAGGCCAACGTTTGGCAACGCGTCGTTTGCTGGCATTGACTGCAACCGCGCAGAAAGCGGGCAGCAGCTTGAGTGTGGATGTCGCGCTGAGCGATAGCCTGCGCGCTAGCTTGAATGACCTGGCGCTGGATCCAGCTTTCCGTGAAACTGTGTTGACCTTGCCAGCCGAAACTGTGATCGCTGAGCAAATGGATGTGATTGATCCGCAAGCTATCCATACGGCACGTCGTTTCTTGCGACTCGCTTTGGCGCAAGACCTACGTAAAGATTTCAGCAGTGTGTATGCGGCGAACCAGACCGATGGTCCATACAGTCCGGATGCGGCTTCGTCCGGCAAACGTGCGCTGAAGAACCTTGCGTTATCTTATTTGTCGGAGTTGGACGATGCCGATGCACATGCGTTAGCACAAGAGCAATACGACGCGGCAAACAATATGACGGATAGAATGGCGTCCTTGGCGGCACTGGCAAATAGTCAGGCACCGGGCCGGGCCGCAGCTCTGGCCAAGTTTTATAGTGATTTCGAGCAAGAACCGTTGGTGGTCGATAAATGGTTCAGCCTGCAAGCAATGGCGCGTACTACCGATGTTGCAGCAGTACGTGCTCTGATGAAGCATCCTGCCTTCTCGATCAAGAATCCGAATCGTGCGCGCAGCTTGATCTTCAGCTTCTGCAATGGCAATCCGTCGCGCTTCCATGCAGCAGATGGTAGTGGTTACGCTTTCTGGGCGGAACAAGTGATCGCACTCGATGCGATTAATCCGCAAGTGGCGGCACGCCTGGCACGCAGTCTGGATCGTTGGCGCAAATACGCACCGGCTTTGCAGGAAAAAATGCGCGCCGCCTTGCAGCAGGTTGCCGATACGGCCAAGCTGTCCAAGGATACGCGTGAGGTAGTGGGCAAGTCGCTGGCTGCCAGCTGACCGATAATAGATGCCAATATATACAGCTTTGCCGGGTTTGTACGATAGAACCGGCAATTACAGAATCAACTAAAGAGTAAAAGGACCACATGAAACGTATCAGTCTCACGCAATACTTGATTGAAGAGCAGCGTCTGCACAACACCATCCCGTCAGAGCTGCGTTTGCTGCTCGAGGTAGTTGCCCGTGCCTGCAAAACGATCAGCCATGCGGTCGGCAAAGGCGAGCTTGGCGAAGTGATGGGCACAGCAGAAAGTGAAAACGTACAAGGCGAAGTGCAAAAGAAGCTGGACATCATTTCCAACGACATTTTGCTGGAAGCCAATGAATGGGGCGGTCATCTGGCGGCAATGGCGTCGGAAGAGATGGAAACTATCCATCCGATCCCGAATCGCTACCCTATGGGCGAATATCTGTTGCTGTTCGACCCACTCGATGGCTCCAGCAATATTGATGTCAATGTATCTATAGGGACCATTTTCTCGGTATTGAAAGCAGCAGATGGCGTGCAAGCACCGACGGAAGCTGATTTCTTGCAACCTGGTAGCAAGCAGGTCGCTGCCGGTTACGCGGTATATGGTCCGCAAACAGTATTGGTACTGACTACCGGCAACGGCGTGCAGTGCTTTACGCTGGATCGCGAGATGGGTTCCTGGGTCATGACCCAGCGCAACATGCAAATCCCTGCTGATACTAAGGAATTTGCTATTAATGCATCGAATGCGCGCCACTGGCATCCGCCGGTCAAACGTTATGTAGACGAAATGCTGGCCGGCACTACTGGCCCGCGCGGTAAAGACTTCAATATGCGCTGGATTGCTTCGATGGTGGCAGATGTACATCGCATCCTTAATAGAGGCGGCGTATTTATGTATCCGGCTGATGCGCGTGAACCGGACAAGCCAGGCAAGCTGCGTTTAATGTATGAAGCCAATCCTATGGCCTTCATCGTTGAGCAGGCAGGTGGCGCAGCAACGGATGGTCAGCAACGCATCCTGGATATACAACCTGAAAAGCTGCACCAACGTGTGCCAGTCTTCCTTGGCTCGAAGAATGAAGTTGATTTAGTAACCAGTTATCACAAGGCAAAGTAAGGCTTCTATATAGGTAAGTACTCTTGGTCAAAAGCCTCTGTAAAAAGAATTTATATTATTTTCAGAAAAGCGCTTGCCAAGTTGAAAGAAGCTTTGCTATAGTTCGGCTCCCGTCGCAGAACACGCAGCGAAACGCGAAGTAAGCGAGCTGAAATGTGAGTGTGATGGGGGTGAAGAAGTGGTTGTTTTTGGATTTGTTTTCGACGTTCGTTTTAGTGGTTTTAAAGCGAGTCTTTTTAAGAAGTTTTTAAAAGAGTTTGTAAAAAATCTTTTAAAAAATAAATTAAAAAGATGTTGACGAAAACGAAGACATGCCACATAATCTCATCTCTCTGCTGCTGACGAACAAAACGATTCGCAGCGACGCAAACGACGC
Organism: Herminiimonas arsenitoxidans; assembly: GCF_900130075.1. NCBI lineage: Bacteria > Pseudomonadati > Pseudomonadota > Betaproteobacteria > Burkholderiales > Oxalobacteraceae > Herminiimonas > Herminiimonas arsenitoxidans. Next base: position 1,856,716 of record NZ_LT671418.1, on the reverse strand, counting down.
AAGTTGATAGCGAAGCAGAACAGGTTCTTTAAAAATTAACAGTCGATAAGTGTGGGCGTTTGATGGAAGCGCGGCAGCGAATTTATTCGTTGTCATAACTTTAAACATTAAATGCTCACAAAGAAATATAGATACTTTCAGTTAAATGAAAGTACCTGTCAGTATTTTGAGTGAGCGACCGGTTCGAAAGAACCATGTCAGCAATGACATAAAACAGAGATTAAACTGAAGAGTTTGATCCTGGCTCAGATTGAACGCTGGCGGCATGCCTTACACATGCAAGTCGAACGGCAGCATGGGAGCTTGCTCCTGATGGCGAGTGGCGAACGGGTGAGTAATATATCGGAACGTACCCTAGAGTGGGGGATAACGCAGCGAAAGTTGCGCTAATACCGCATACGATCTACGGATGAAAGTGGGGGATCGCAAGACCTCATGCTCATGGAGCGGCCGATATCTGATTAGCTAGTTGGTGGGGTAAAAGCCTACCAAGGCATCGATCAGTAGCTGGTCTGAGAGGACGACCAGCCACACTGGAACTGAGACACGGTCCAGACTCCTACGGGAGGCAGCAGTGGGGAATTTTGGACAATGGGCGCAAGCCTGATCCAGCAATGCCGCGTGAGTGAAGAAGGCCTTCGGGTTGTAAAGCTCTTTTGTCAGGGAAGAAACGGTGAGCTCTAATACAGTTTGCTAATGACGGTACCTGAAGAATAAGCACCGGCTAACTACGTGCCAGCAGCCGCGGTAATACGTAGGGTGCAAGCGTTAATCGGAATTACTGGGCGTAAAGCGTGCGCAGGCGGTTATGTAAGTCAGATGTGAAATCCCCGGGCTCAACCTGGGAATGGCATTTGAGACTGCATGGCTAGAGTGTGTCAGAGGGGGGTAGAATTCCACGTGTAGCAGTGAAATGCGTAGAGATGTGGAGGAATACCGATGGCGAAGGCAGCCCCCTGGGATAACACTGACGCTCATGCACGAAAGCGTGGGGAGCAAACAGGATTAGATACCCTGGTAGTCCACGCCCTAAACGATGTCTACTAGTTGTTGGGTCTTAATTGACTTAGTAACGCAGCTAACGCGTGAAGTAGACCGCCTGGGGAGTACGGTCGCAAGATTAAAACTCAAAGGAATTGACGGGGACCCGCACAAGCGGTGGATGATGTGGATTAATTCGATGCAACGCGAAAAACCTTACCTACCCTTGACATGTACGGAACCTCTGAGAGATTAGAGGGTGCTCGAAAGAGAGCCGTAACACAGGTGCTGCATGGCTGTCGTCAGCTCGTGTCGTGAGATGTTGGGTTAAGTCCCGCAACGAGCGCAACCCTTGTCATTAGTTGCTACGAAAGGGCACTCTAATGAGACTGCCGGTGACAAACCGGAGGAAGGTGGGGATGACGTCAAGTCCTCATGGCCCTTATGGGTAGGGCTTCACACGTCATACAATGGTACATACAGAGGGCCGCCAACCCGCGAGGGGGAGCTAATCCCAGAAAGTGTATCGTAGTCCGGATTGTAGTCTGCAACTCGACTACATGAAGTTGGAATCGCTAGTAATCGCGGATCAGCATGTCGCGGTGAATACGTTCCCGGGTCTTGTACACACCGCCCGTCACACCATGGGAGCGGGTTTCACCAGAAGTAGGTAGCCTAACCGTAAGGAGGGCGCTTACCACGGTGGGATTCGTGACTGGGGTGAAGTCGTAACAAGGTAGCCGTATCGGAAGGTGCGGCTGGATCACCTCCTTTCTAGAGTTTGCGTGAAAGTTAAGCGTCCACACTTATCGTCTGTTAGTAAGAAAAGAACAGTTAATGTCGGCAGTACGCAGGCTGAATCAGTCTGCGGGTTGTTGGTTGGTACTGATCCAAACGGGTCTGTAGCTCAGTTGGTTAGAGCACCGTGTTGATAACGCGGGGGTCGTTGGTTCGAGCCCAACCAGACCCACCAAGAAATACGTATAACCGGTTTCGGGGGTTTAGCTCAGCTGGGAGAGCACCTGCTTTGCAAGCAGGGGGTCGTCGGTTCGATCCCGTCAACCTCCACCAAGATGTCAAACCTAAGTTGATCTGCATGAAAGTGTAGACGTGATTTAGGTTTGATCTTTTAGATAGATCATTGGCTGTTTTTGTTCTTTAACAATTTGGAAGAAGTAAAGATTTATTGGTGCAAACCAATGATGCGCAAGCATTGTTGAGATGCGCTGATGGGTTTTGATTGTATCAAATCAAATAGTATTGACGATCAGTTATCCGAAAGGATAATCCAGTGTCAATACAGCAAACACGTAGTACTTGTTTGCCTTATAGCCGTCTTCTTGAAAGCGCAAGCGATTGAGAGGCTAAAGTTATAGGGACAAGCGAATAAGTGCACATGGTGGATGCCTTGGCGATATCAGGCGATGAAGGACGTAGTAGCTTGCGATAAGCTGCGGGGAGCTAGCAAACAAGCTTTGATCCGCAGATTTCCGAATGGGGAAACCCGGCCCTTTGGGTCATCACTCACTGAATACATAGGTGTGTGAAGCGAACGCGGCGAACTGAAACATCTAAGTAGCTGCAGGAAAAGAAATCAACCGAGATTCCCAAAGTAGTGGCGAGCGAAATGGGATCAGCCGCAAGTTTTAGCATCAGATATAGTGGAATGCTCTGGAAAGTGCAGCCATAGAGGGTGATAGCCCCTTACACGAAATATGTGGTGTGGAACTAAGCTTGCAACAAGTAGGGCGGGACACGAGAAATCCTGTCTGAACATGGGGGGACCATCCTCCAAGGCTAAATACTCGATATCGACCGATAGTGAACCAGTACCGTGAGGGAAAGGCGAAAAGAACCCCGGAAGGGGAGTGAAATAGATCCTGAAACCGTGTGCATACAAACAGTAGGAGCGGACTTGTTCCGTGACTGCGTACCTTTTGTATAATGGGTCAGCGACTTACATTCAGTGGCAAGGTTAACCGTATAGGGAAGCCGTAGAGAAATCGAGTCCGAATAGGGCGTTCAGTCGCTGGGTGTAGACCCGAAACCAAGTGATCTACTCATGGCCAGGTTGAAGGTGCGGTAACACGCACTGGAGGACCGAACCCACTAATGTTGAAAAATTAGGGGATGAGCTGTGGGTAGGGGTGAAAGGCTAAACAAACTTGGAAATAGCTGGTTCTCTCCGAAAACTATTTAGGTAGTGCCTCAAGTATCACCATCGGGGGTAGAGCACTGTTATGGCTAGGGGGTCATCGCGACTTACCAAACCATTGCAAACTCCGAATACCGATGAGTGCGAGCTTGGGAGACAGACGTCGGGTGCTAACGTCCGGCGTCAAGAGGGAAACAACCCAGACCGCCAGCTAAGGTCCCAAAGATTGGCTAAGTGGAAAACGAAGTGGGAAGGCTAAAACAGTCAGGAGGTTGGCTTAGAAGCAGCCATCCTTTAAAGAAAGCGTAATAGCTCACTGATCGAGTCGTCCTGCGCGGAAGATGTAACGGGGCTAAGCCAGTCACCGAAGCTGCGGATATATCTTCGGATATATGGTAGGAGAGCGTTCTGTAAGCCTGCGAAGGTGTCTTGTAAAGGATGCTGGAGGTATCAGAAGTGCGAATGCTGACATGAGTAGCGATAATGGGGGTGAAAAGCCTCCACGCCGTAAGCCCAAGGTTTCCTGTTCAACGTTCATCGGAGCAGGGTGAGTCGGCCCCTAAGGCGAGGCAGAGATGCGTAGCTGATGGGAAGCAGGTTAATATTCCTGCACCGTCGTTAGATGCGATGGGGGGACGGATCGCGGAAGGTTGTCCGGGTGTTGGATGTCCCGGTTCCTGTGTCATAGAAGGCTGTTAGGCAAATCCGGCAGCGTAATTCAAGGGCATGGGACCAACGAATTTATTCGTGAAGCAATCGGAAGTGGTTCCAAGAAAAGCCTCTAAGCTTCAGTCTAACGAGACCGTACCGCAAACCGACACAGGTGGGCGAGATGAGTATTCTAAGGCGCTTGAGAGAACTCGGGAGAAGGAACTCGGCAAATTGGTACCGTAACTTCGGGATAAGGTACGCCCTTGTAGTTTGACCACTTTACTGTGGAAGGATGAAGGGGTTGCAATAAACTGGTGGCTGCGACTGTTTAATAAAAACACAGCACTATGCAAACACGAAAGTGGACGTATATGGTGTGACTCCTGCCCGGTGCTGGAAGATTAAATGATGGGGTGCAAGCTCTTGATTGAAGTCCCAGTAAACGGCGGCCGTAACTATAACGGTCCTAAGGTAGCGAAATTCCTTGTCGGGTAAGTTCCGACCTGCACGAATGGAGTAACGATGGCCACACTGTCTCCTCCCGAGACTCAGCGAAGTTGAAATGTTTGTGATGATGCAATCTACCCGCGGCTAGACGGAAAGACCCCATGAACCTTTACTGTAGCTTTGCATTGGACTTTGAACCAATCTGTGTAGGATAGGTGGGAGGCTTTGAAGCGGGGACGCTAGTTCTCGTGGAGCCAACCTTGAAATACCACCCTGGTTTGTTTGAGGTTCTAACCTTGGTCCGTTATCCGGATCGGGGACAGTGCATGGTAGGCAGTTTGACTGGGGCGGTCTCCTCCCAAAGTGTAACGGAGGAGTTCGAAGGTACGCTAGGTACGGTCGGACATCGTGCTAATAGTGCAATGGCATAAGCGTGCTTAACTGCGAGACTGACAAGTCGAGCAGGTACGAAAGTAGGACATAGTGATCCGGTGGTTCTGTATGGAAGGGCCATCGCTCAACGGATAAAAGGTACTCTGGGGATAACAGGCTGATTCCTCCCAAGAGTTCATATCGACGGGGGAGTTTGGCACCTCGATGTCGGCTCATCACATCCTGGGGCTGTAGCCGGTCCCAAGGGTATGGCTGTTCGCCATTTAAAGTGGTACGTGAGCTGGGTTTAAAACGTCGTGAGACAGTTTGGTCCCTATCTGCCGTGGGCGTTGGAAATTTGAAGGGGGCTGCTCCTAGTACGAGAGGACCGGAGTGGACGAACCTCTGGTGTACCGGTTGTCACGCCAGTGGCATTGCCGGGTAGCTAAGTTCGGAAGAGATAACCGCTGAAAGCATCTAAGCGGGAAACTTGCCTTAAGATGAGATTTCCCAGAGCCTTGAGCTCTTTGAAGGGTCGTTCGAGACCAGGACGTTGATAGGTCAGGTGTGGAAGTGCAGTAATGCATTAAGCTAACTGATACTAATTGCCCGTACGGCTTGTCCCTATAACCTTAGCAGGTGTAGGCAACAAGTACACGTGAGTGCGAACTTGATTCGTGCAATCAAAACCGCTGTACCATCACCCATGGTTACAGTGTGATCTTTACTTCTTCCAGATTGAGTTGTTTGCTCAAGTCAGCTTTAACGACTTAGCAAGTGACTTTACAAGTTATGCCTGATGACCATAGCGATTTGGTACCACCCCTTCCCATCCCGAACAGGACCGTGAAACGAATTTGCGCCGATGATAGTGCTGCAACCAGTGTGAAAGTAGGTCATCGTCAGGCTTTTATTTAGAAAACCCCTCAGTAGAAATGCTGGGGGGTTTTTGCTTTGCGCGATCGGTTTGTAGCGCCACAGCAAATGCGTAACAATTCACGCACTTAGTCATCAAAGCTAGAGCAGATAGCAGTAACTCTATTCAGACTTCGCTTTATATCCTCCGCTCCTTCCTCCTGATACACCCTCACAGCAAACAGCATCGAGTGCCTCAGTCGATCACAGCAGGAGCAGTGTGACTCTTCGTGTACTTGCATAGATTCGAATGAACATTGATGCATGTCTATATGCGCATCACGTGATGTGAATACATTCTTGATCAGGCATTAAGAACGAAGCGATTCTTCAAGAAAAACATTTTGAATTTGCGTGATTTAGTCATCATGATTCCTACGTCATTTTTAATCTGATGACAGCAAAACTGACATATAACCTGTCTAAGAAAAGAAGAATAATTTTATGTCAGCAGAAGTTTTCATCTATTTGATATCTAGTCATTGCGTTCCAAACAATTTTTAGATACGGTTCTAAGAAGGTGCTTTTGAACAGAGAGTTCTTTGTGCGAATTTCACAGCGTAGCCTTGCTGATCAACGGTAAAAGTTGTTTCCCCGAAGTGCATTATGGAGAGTTGAAATGGATGATGTCGTCATTGTTTCTGCTGGACGTACTGGTGTTGGAAAATTTGGTGGGGCTTTGGCAAAGACGCCTGCTACAGATTTAGGGGCACACGTCATTAGAAGTTTATTGGCACGTAGTGGCATTCCGGCTGATCTGATTAGTGAAGTAATCTTAGGGCAAGTGCTGACTGCCGGTTGCGGGCAAAATCCTGCGCGACAGGCATTGATACATGGCGGCATACCGGACATGGTGCCGGCTTTCACGATCAATAAAGTATGTGGTAGCGGATTGAAGGCAACACATCTTGCTGCGCAGGCGATCAAATGTGGTGATGCACAAATCATCATCGCTGGTGGGCAGGAAAACATGAGCGCTTCACCGCATGTTTTGAATAACTCACGTGATGGTTTTCGCATGGGTGATGCGAAGTTGACCGATACGATGATTGTTGATGGTCTGTGGGATGTCTACAATCAATATCACATGGGTACCACTGCAGAAAATATCGCAAAAAAATTCGGCATCTCACGCCAGGAACAAGACGAGTTTGCACTCGCATCTCAACAAAAGGCCGAGGCAGCACAAAAGGCTGGCAAGTTCAAAGACGAAATCATTCCTTTTGAAATACAAAGTAAAAAAGGAAATGTCGTTTTCGATACTGATGAATATATCAAGCACGGAACAACAGCTGAATCGCTCGCTGCCTTACGTCCTGCATTTTCAAAAGATGGCACAGTCACCGCAGGCAATGCATCCGGGATTAATGACGGTGCGGCTGCAGTCATTTTGATGTCGGCGAAAAAAGCTAATGAACTTGGACTCAAACCACTGGCAAAAATAAAAGCTTATTCATCGGCAGGTGTTGATCCTAGCGTGATGGGTATGGGCCCGGTTCCAGCTGCACAGCTATGTTTGAAAAAAGCAGGATGGACACATCAAGATCTCGACCTGATGGAAATCAATGAAGCTTTCGCGGCGCAGGCAATCGCAGTGAATCGTGAAATGGGCTGGGATACAAACAAGATCAACGTGAATGGAGGTGCGATTGCTATTGGTCATCCGATAGGCGCATCTGGTTGCCGTATTCTGGTCACGCTCTTGCATGAAATGATACGTCGTGATGCCAAGCGTGGACTGGCGAGTTTGTGTATCGGTGGTGGTATGGGGGTAGCACTTGCGATTGAACGATAAAAATTCTTTGACGCTTTTAATAAAAATATCGAATTAAGAGGACGACAAAATATGACACGCGTTGCATTGGTTACTGGAGGAATGGGTGGTTTGGGTGAAGCGATTTGCATCAAACTGGCGGCACTTGGATATCAGGTAGTTACAACTTATTCACCTGGTAATACCAAGGCGGATGAATGGCTGAAGACGATGAAGGCCAGTGGTTACGATTTCCACGCTTATCCGTGTGATGTTTCGGATTACGAGTCAGCGCAACAGTGCGTTGCCCGTGTTGAAAAAGAAATCGGCCCGGTCGATGTGCTGGTTAACAACGCTGGCATCACGCGCGACGTGACTTTCAAGAAAATGAATAAACCTGACTGGGATGCTGTTATGGGCACCAATCTGGATTCCGTATTCAATATGACGAAGCCAGTATGTGATGGCATGGTGGAGCGCGGTTGGGGGCGCATCATCAACATCTCTTCGGTGAATGGTCAGAAGGGCGCATTTGGGCAGACCAATTATTCCGCTGCCAAAGCAGGCATGCATGGTTTTACCAAAGCATTGGCACTGGAAGTCGCGCGCAAGGCCGTCACTGTGAATACGATTTCACCAGGGTATATCGGTACCAAGATGGTGATGGCGATTCCACAAGAAGTGCTGGAGTCGAAAATTGTGCCGCAAATTCCAATGGGTCGTTTAGGCAAGCCGGAAGAAATTGCCGGCCTGGTTGCTTACCTCGCGTCGGATGAGGCAGCATTTTTGACCGGTGCCAACATCGCGATCAATGGTGGACAGCATATGTACTAAAACAAGCTGAACTACGATTCAGCTTGTTTTAAAACTCTATCTGTTACGTCTGTTTATTGAGCGGAATATGTAGATCAAGCTGGTTGGTCGATCAGCGCTTGTAAACGATCAACCAGCGTTTCTGTTTTTGTGTAGCCGGATGTGACCAGGTGCAGTTCACCATTTTTTTCCAATACCAACGTTGGAAAACCGGATACACCCCAACGTTTGGTCTGGGAAAAATCGGCATGAGTTGCTGCAATTGCTTCTTCGGATGACCATGTCGCAAGGAAAGCAGCAGCGTCAATCTTAATACCCGCTTTGCTGATGACGTCCGCGCCAATTTTTGCCAATACTTCACCCTTCGTCGTATCCAAAGCTTCGGCATAAAACGCATGTTGGATTGCATGAAAAACGTTGAGTGCCGTATCGGGAGCCAAGATGCCGGCTGCGACGACGGCGCGGCAAGCAGGTTCGGTATCGTAGACAAAGCCTGCATGCGATAAGCCATCTTTAGAGAATGGCAGTCCGCTGACTTCTTCAACCTTCTTCCAATGTGAAAGCAGCGTTGCTTTCAACTCCTCATCCATTACTTCCGTATTGTAGGCACGCAAGCCACCGACAATAATTTCCAAGGGCGTGTCTGGCAGACCATTGATCAAAGTCACCAATTCCGGCCCAAAACCATAGCACCACGAACACATAGGATCGGCGATGTAGATGAGTTTGCTCATTAGTCTTATTCCTTAGATATAAATCGGTAAAGGCAAGTGTGGCCGTTTGATGGGATTGACGACCTTATCGTTTGCTAGTCAGCAGCATAGCACTACTGTTTAACTATCCGATGCTGTTGGTAGAGGTAAATTTGGTTGTTGTCGCAAGGTTTGGACGGCCTTGGAAAAGACCTCATGCGGTATGTTGGTGCTCAGCTTACGCCACAATTGCCATAACAAATCCGCATCGGCCAAAGCACGGTGGCGGGCCTCCGGGATTAGCTCGTGGCGCGTGATCAACGTATCCAGATTATGTTTTTTCTCGGCAGGAAATAATGCACGCGATAGTTTGACGGTACACAGCATTTCCGAGCGTAATGCATGACCTGAGCGTGCAAAGGCATGGTGCAAAAAGCCGTAATCGAAGCGTGCGTTATGCGCGATGAATAATCCATCTTCCAAACGTGTGCGTACGGCATCGGCCAATATTTCAAACGAGGGTGCAGTCTCTACCATCTCGTCGCTGATGCCGGTCAGACCTTGAATAAATTCAGGTATGGGCCGGCCTGGATTAACGAAGGTCGACCATCGATCTATGTTGCCATCAGTACTGACGGTAACAATGCCGATTTCGGTGATGCGATCGTTGAGCAGGTTTGCGCCTGTTGTTTCCAGATCGACAAAGATTAATTTTTCGTGTGGCGTCATGGCCTCATTGTCCCACGCCTGCCATCACTGCGTAGGCTTTTGCGATTGTGCTAAAGACAAGTTGAGAGCGCCATTCAAGGGTTGGTATGATGAAGAAGCAGGAAGGCGCAACTTATGTTGCTGCGCGTACCTTGATGCGGACGTCACCCAGGGCGACGACTTGTCCTGCACGGATTTTGCAGGTTTTGCGTAATTCGGTTTGGCCATCTACTTTGACGTTACCGCTGGCAACCATGACCTTACCGGCTCCACCACTATCGCAGATGCCGACCAGTTTCAGTAGTTGGTTCAATTCGACGTATTCGTCGTTTAGTTCAAATTCAAGTTGTTGCATGGTTGTGCTGACTATTTTAAGAATGATGGGGGCGACGTGCGCTTAGTTTGATTTGGCCAGCGTTTGTCGCGCATTATCCAGCCACATATCCAGTGTGGTCAGCAGATCGATCTGGCTGAAGGAGCAGCTCTCTTCAGTGAACAAGCTGCCGGCTTCTAGACGGCCAAGCATATCTTCCATCACTTTGCCATAAGGAGTAGGCAAATCAGATAGAAGGGCGGTTTGCGCGCGCCATGTCTGGCAGAGAGCTGCCACGGTGAGGTGATCTTGCCGAATGGCATCAAGAGACTCTTGCAGTAGTTGTAAAGTTTGATCGTGCGACATAACAATAAATAGAAAAAGTGAAAAAACAGCGCCAACAAACTATGTCATTAAGCACTATGAAAAACGGGCGTCAGGAAAAGTGCGATGACACACAGATAACCGATCAACCACGCGATGGAACGTAGCGTAGCGCGATCCGTCAGATACAAAAATGTGTACACAAGGCGCGCTGCAATAAATGCGGCAGCCAGCATGTTAATCGAATCTTGCGGAGCCTGTAGTTGTTGCGCGACGAGCACACCCGCGGCAAAGAATGGAAATGCCTCAAAGTGATTGCGATGAGCTGCATCTGCACGACTGCGTCGGCCTTCCAGTTTTTCCATCCAGCGTCGCGGTTCAGAGTTGTCAAAGTCAGGACGGCCCCATTTTGCGATGGCAACGGTAACGACGGGCATGATGCCGGCAATCAAAACACACCAGTAAGAAAGATGCATGTCTATCTCCAATCAATGGCGTGAGCCCTTATCTGCAAGTGCACAGATTAGCATGGCGTGTTCAACTGCAAGTGACAGATCTGCATAAGTGCTATGCAGGAATTTTATGCGCGGCTTGGTGCGATCGCTTCAGCATAATCGTAGAGCGCACCAAGGATTTCCTCACCGCGTTCATCGACATCTTCAGACAACTGGTCGATTTCAGCAAACAAGGTTTCTATCGTGCGTGCACCACCTTCACCATCAAACAGACGTGCCGCGCGATGTTCTTCCCAGCGCTGCACTTCTTCTTCAGAAAGCGTATGCGGGAAGTTGCGTGCACGATAGCGCCAAACGATTTCTTCCAGACGTGCATCGTTAAAACTTGGTGTGGCTTTGGCCAATGCTTCTGGCGAGAGTGCGCGTAAATCCTGCAGCAAGCGTCGGTCATTGTTGCCAACGAAACCGCCGTACAGGTCTTCATCTACGTCCGGTGTCGCTTCTTGCGGACGATAGAACACATCCTGCCAGATAGCGCTCATATCGGGTGTGGCAGCTGCGATCTCTGCATGCTTGAGCGCAGTGGCAACATCGATGCCCCATTGTTCTGTCATCGCTGGTGACAGCGTTTTCAGATTATTGATAACGATGGGCGATTTATTCAGATGGATGGTTTTGATCGGAAGTCGACTTACGCCATCCGGCAATGCATCGCTCTTGCTGAACATACGCATGCGTATGGTTTCTGCATCCAATGTTGCCAATTCACCAGGATCGACTGAGAGATCCCACACAATGACTTCATTCTTGTTCGTCGGATGGACTGCTAATGGCCAGACGATAGCTATGCAACCGCGCTCGGCGGGAATCATGCCGGTGATATGCAGGAACGGACGACGTACAGGCAAGCCGATTTCCGCAGCGACTTTGTCTTTCTTGTGCAAGCCTAGGCAGAAATCGAACAGTTTAGGCTGACGATCACGAATCAAGCGTGCAAGTGCAATCGTGGCGCGTACATCTGACAGCGCATCGTGCGCTGCTTCATGTGCGATGCCGTTTTCTGCGGTCAATTGCTCCAGTCTGAAGCTAGGGCGACCGTCTGGATGTTTAGGCCAATTGATACCTTCTGGGCGCAAAGCATACGCAGTGCGCACGACATCGAGTATGTCCCAGCGACCACAACTGTTTTGCCATTCGCGCGCATACGGATCGATCAGATTGCGCCAGAACATGAAGCGTGTAACTTCATCATCGAAACGTATGGTGTTGTAGCCAACGCCTATGGTGCCGGTTTGCGACAAGACTTTTTCTATCTCTGCGGCAAACTGATGTTCAGGCACGCCGCGTTCCAGACAGACTTGCGGTGTGATGCCGGTGATCAGACACGATTGTGGATCAGGTAAAAAGTCGTTGGCCGGCTTGCAGTACAGCATGATCGGCTCGCCGATTTCATTCAGTTCTGCATCGGTGCGGATCGCGGCGAATTGCGCCGGGCGATCACGACGCGTATTGATGCCAAAGGTTTCGTAGTCGTGCCAGAGAAAGGTATGCGTAGACATCGTGAAATAAAAATAAGTAATGAAGCGTGGCTTTTAATTAAACCGCGACTTGATTGCGCCCGGCTTCTTTGGCGCGATACAAGGCGGCATCTGCGCTTGCCAGCAAGCCATCAGCATCCTGCAGCGGTACCAGTGAGGCGACGCCAAATGATGCAGTAATGTGCGGCAAGGGGATACGCATATCGTCGAACACAACGGCCAGGCGCATGCGTTCGCACAGACGTTGCGCCACCATTGTACCGGCAACATCATTGCTGTCTGGCAGGATGACGATTAATTCTTCACCGCCATAACGTACGGCAAAGTCACTAGGACGCAAAGCTGCACTTAATACGCCAGCGGCAGTGCGCAAGGCATTGTCGCCAGCCAGATGGCCGTGTTGATCGTTGAATTGCTTGAAGTAATCCAGATCGATCATGATCAGAGAAAAAGCTTGGTTGGTACGATGTGCTTCTTCTATCAATACGGATAATTTATCGTTGAGCCAGGCGCGATTATTCAGATTAGTTAAGCCATCCACCATCGATAACTGTCGATAGAATTCACCGACTTTTTCGCGCCGGCGCAATTTGGCATTGGCTGCACGCAGGCGGAATGATAGTTGACGTAAAAGATTGCGCGCGACGCCATCTGCTTCATCGATCAAGCGCCATAACGTGCTGGATTCAATCACTAGCAGATCTGTTTCCTGCAAGGCGATCAAGGTGTTTGAATGTGCTGCATCGTCCAGTACGGATAATTCACCGACACTTTCGCCGGGTAATATCTTCTCGGTGCGTATGCCTTGTGTTTCATCAATCAGCGTATTGCCGAGTGCGCCGCGCAAGACGGCATACACGCACGCTTCGCTATTATGAGGATGGGAAACGGTTTGACCGTGAAGGATGCGTACTACAGCGCATGGAGCTAGCAGGGTGGCGACGACAGGATCGGTAATGCCATCAAATAAATGTAAGCTGCCAATTGCATAACCGGATGCACCAAAGGTCGTAATCTGCTCCAACTTGTTCCTTCTATTTTTCTGTCAACAATACGCGGCTTACTTCATCGAACAACATTTCAGTTTCGTGGAAGACCTGCTGATAAACATCTTCACTCAATCCAAGTCCATTCCACGCGATCACTGAAATTGGCGGCACCAGATCATCTTCCCGACCGGATAAATCGAGCGCATGCGCGATAGCATCGGCGATATGCACGATCGATGCCAGTGAACGCACTTTTTGCTGTTCAGGATGGTGATGGCCTGCAATCGCATAACGGATCGAATCGGAAAAATTCCAGTGCGCCGCCAGTGCTTCTCCAGCCATGACGTGATCAACACCCATCACTTCGCGTTCTGCATCCAGCCAGTGGCAATCGTGCAGATTACGATACGCGATTACAGCTTCGTATTCATTGCGGAAATAGGTGACTAGGACCAAGCGACCGATATCGTGGAGTAAACCGGCGGTGAAGGCGTAATCCTGATTCAGATGCAGATGGCGTGCCAATACGCGTGCGCAAACGGCCGTGGCGACTGAATGACGCCACAAGGAAAAGAAATCGAAACCGGCGCAATTATTCGGCGGGAAGTATCCAGTCAGCGCACTTGCCGTAACCACATGGCGTACCGAATCCACACCAATCAGCGTAATCGCTTGCTGGATGGTCGTGACCTTGGATTGCAAACCGTAGAAAGAGGAGTTGGCAAACTGCAGTGTCTTGGCAGTGAGTGCCTGATCGAGAGAAACTTTGCGGGTGATGACATTGAGATCGCCATCATCCGGCCCGACGTTTCTCATCAAATCCTGCACGATGGCAGGCAAGGCCGGCAGATCGCGGATCTGGCTGATGACCTGATCAAAATGCAATCTGTATGTACTTGTTTCGGGCATATCTATCGTCATCATTGTTCCCCCAGACGAAAGCGGCGGATGTAGGCATGCAGCAAGCCGTTCGCTTCCTTGTCATCTGATTTGCGGAACAGTCGCGCAAGTCTTGATTGAAAACGCGCGCGTTGCGCGGTTTCCTCTTCTTCAGTGAGTTCACCCATGAAGATGCGCAAGGAAACGACATTGTGACGACGCAGAGATTCTATCGTTTGCTCTGTCAGCATCACCCCTTTGGGTAATAGAACTTGTCCCTGCGTATCCAACAAATTATCCGCCAGCACCATACCTGGAACGATATCAGCCAATGCCAACTGTTGATGAATGATGCTCACGATGTCTGCCTCTATTATTGTGATCTAGGCTTAGCTTACCACCGGGCGTGCGATGTATCCATGGGGAAATAAAGATGCTGACGCATAGATAAAATATGGATGAAAAGTGAGGGTTTACCGCCACAAAAGGAAACATGCCACTGCATTATGTATTTTACAAATGTAGTGACATGAAAAAAGAGCAAGTGTTCAAGCGAGGGGCCGCATTTAGGCTGCGTATCGGTTGCGTCCCAAGCCCTTTGCTTCGTATAAGGCGGCGTCTGCTCGTCGGACTAACTGCTCCCACGAGCAGACGTCCTTCTTTGGTAGGGTCGTTAATCCCACGCTGATGGTGACAGGATGCACACCAAGGAAGCGATACTTATCTACCGCATCAACCAAACGCTGGCCGACAATTGCGGCGTCATCGCGATTGACTCCCGGCAGTATGATGAGGAATTCTTCACCACCATAGCGACCGACCAGATCGATGGTGCGGCAGGTTTGTTGCAGGATGGTGGCAACGTCCATGATGACTGTGTCGCCAGCAGCATGACCGAACTTGTCATTGAAGTTCTTGAACATATCGATATCGATAAATGCAATCGTCAATTCATGCTGCAGTCGTGCGGCGGATGCCAGACTGTACTCGCCGGAGGCAACGATGGCACGGCGGTTTAATAATTTGCTCAATTCATCATGCGTAGCCAGATGGCGGTTTTCTTCCACTATACGTTCGAAGTACAAAAGCAGCAGGCCGATGGAAAACACCACGGTGCCAATAGTGGGCAGTAGATAGGCAACGGCGATCTCGAATGTTGAGCGAGTGGGCGGCAGGTATTCGCTTACCTGCAGTATGGCTATGACTATGCGTAGCACATTGCCTATCATCAGCAGCACAATCGCACTTGGCGCCAGTGCCTGGACAAATGTTTTCGGTGGGCCGTTTTGTCCTTGCCAGATCGCGTGCAAACTCAGACCAAGTAATAGCAATATGGTGAAGGAAAGAAGAATCGAGCGTCCTTGAGGGCTCGATTCCAGCTTAACCAGTATCGCAAGCAGAACAATGAAGACGACGACGATGGCCCAGCCCCATTTTTGTGGCTGTTTTTTGTAAAAAGCCTGAATGCCATGCCATTGGAAGACTAGGCCGATCATGATCGCGCCGGTGCCATTGAGGATGAAGGCAGGTCTATTCAGTCGATTATTTAATATAGCGATCAGGACGCCGAAGGCGATCCAGACACCGGACAAGGCCCAGTATTTTGTGCATTTTTCGGAAGGAGCTGCGTAAAAAACGCCGGCCATCACCAGTGCAATACAGAATTGCACAAGGATTAACGAGATGCCAGCGGTCAACGAATCCATACTTAGCCTAACGATCCGTTTAAATGAGTGGTCAGTAAATTTGCAGGGTGGAAATTATTCTAACGGATTCTTTTCAGAAATATTGAGGAGTATCTTGGCATTTCGCGACAACAATCGTGTTGATTGTCATATTAGCAAAGTTACCGGTGCTATATGGCCTGAGATGGCGCTGCGAGTCGAATAACGCATGCTTGGCATGCATCGTGATGCGAGTGGCTTATTCTTCTTCGCGGATGGGATAAGCATGCTTGCGCAAATCATCCAGGCTCACTATTTCCAGCGCAGTCTGGTTGGTGCTCTCCAGCACGACTTTAGGTGCCACGCCGGCGCGCCAGGCTTCTACCCAACGATTGGCGCATAAACACCATTGATCGCCCGGCTTCAGACCAGGGAAGTTCCATTCCGGACGCGGCGTCGAGAGATCGTTACCACATGCCTTGCTGAACACCAGGAAGGACGCCGTCATCACGGTACAAATGACATGCGTACCGACGTCATCTTCATTTGTCTTGCAGCAGCCATCGCGGAAGTATCCGGTCAAGGGCTTGAAAGAACAGGGAACCAGTGGTTCGCCAAAGACGTTTTTGGCTAGAGGCAGAGACGGTGGCATGTGAGTAATCGAGAGAAATAGACGGCAAATTGTGCAGCGCCGACTTTAACACGGCGGCTGCATGGTAGTGCGATCAGTCGAGTTCTTTCAGGCTTTGTTCCATATCTTCCATCTCGATCTCGATGGCTTTGGTGCTGATGATGATTTCGTACAAAGACACCAGCAGCGACAGCACCAGCATGAAGATGCTGAAACCGAAGATCACTTGTGCGATAAAAATCAGTTTGATGAAGACTAGGAACATCGATAGCGCGCATAGGATAAAAGCGCCGACGCCCATTTCCTGCATGCGCCGGATCAGCATCACGCGTACGCGTAAATTGGCAATTTGCCGACTTACCACGTCGTGCGCGCGTTCCTGATACTTGACGTGCAGTTGTCGTATCAATTGCGCGATGACCAGAAAACGGTTGGTATATGCCAGCAGCAAGAGCGAAATGGCGGGGAAGAGCAGAGCAGGTGTAGTCAAGTCCATGAGGGTGTCCAATGGTAATGGATATAAAAAGGCCAACATCGCTGTGGTTCAACGATACCAACCGTAACGCAAGAAATACACCAGATTTGATAAGCCCAGATGCAAAGTTGACGTTGTCGTTGCTTGGTGCCTCCATTTGCATGGCGACATCAAGTCGATATTGTAATGAAGAAGCCTGACACAGTAATTACGTTGCAGGCCCTCGTTTGATAAAAACAGCCCGGCACGACCGGCATCAACGAGCCGCCAAATATGCGATTCTGTTCTTCCACTGCAGCGGCTTGCTTTAGCTCAAACGGTAATACGCATCCAGCAGCGACGTTTTATAGATGGCACCCAGCAGCACTGGCGCTTCCACACTCTGCACTATCGGCAAGCGCTCACCCTGATGTTGCAGAAAGCGTTGCAATGCCTCGCTGAGCGACATCTCCGGCGTGATCACCGGCAGGAAGTCGTGGCGTAAAAAGTCGGCTGCTGTTTTGTCTGGGTGCGCCTGCTTGTCCGTGAGTATCAGCGTCAAATCCTGCAATGCAACGACACCTTGATAGAGATTGGCTGCATCAACGATGTAGAGATATTTGGCGGAATGCTCGATGAAGATGCGCGTCATGTCTTCCAGCGATGCAGTCAGTGGCAATACGGTTTCTGCCGGTTTAATCAGATCGCGCATCTGGGTTTGGCGCAGGCGCAATTTCTCTTTTTCTTCCTGATTGCGTTTGATGACGATCTCATACATAGACGTGCCATCGATACTGCGTGCAATAAAGTAAGCCACCACGCACGACAACATCAGCGGCAACATGATCTGATAACTCAAGGTCATCTCGAAGATCATCAGGATCGCCATCATCGGTGCGCTGGTTGCTGCGGCAAGGAATGCGCCCATGCCCACCATCGCATAAGCAAATGGTTGCGACACCGCGCCCGGCCACAACAACTGCATGCCAAGTCCGAACAGATAGCCCATCGCCGCACCCATGAACAGCGTCGGTGTGAACACGCCACCGACCGCACCGGAGCCAGTCGTCAGCGCCGTCGCTACCAACTTGAATGCCAGCACCATTAATACTGCCGACCACACCCATTGTTCATGCAAGAGTGAATTCACCACGCTGTAACCGTTGCCCCACACCTGTGGCACCCATACCGACATAATGCCGACGAGCAGGCCGCCGAGGCCAAGTCGCACAGGCAACGGCAATCCACTTTTCTGAAATTGACGTTTAGAGAAATCAAGTATTCGCAAGAATTGCGGGGCACAGATGCCAGCCAGTATGCCCAGTCCGATGAACAGAACGACCTCCACATCTGCAATCGCCTGAAAGGTCGGCATTTCATAGGCAGGTTGATAACCGGGGAACTCGCGCATCGTGATGTTCGCCACCACCGCCGCGACCAGAACCGGGCCGAAGCTGGACATCGCAATCGAACCGAGCACGATCTCGGTAATAAAAAATGCACCGGCAATCGGTGCATTGTAGGCAGAGGCCAAACCGGCGGCGGCACCGCATGCCACCAGCAGGCGTAGACGCGATGGTTCAAAGCGTCCGATGCGTCCAACTACCGAAGCGCAGGTTGCAGCCAATTGCACCATCGCACCTTCGCGTCCGATGGAACCACCCGTCACTATCGTGCATAAGGACGAGATGCTGCGCAGCAGATTTTGCCGAACAGAGAGATGACCATCGCCGACGACCACCGCTTCCATGTAATCGGATTTTGCTTCCTTCGCATAACGCTTTGCCAGTACCAGAAACACGCCGGCAACGATGCCGCCCGCAGTAGGCAGAAGCACGCGCATTTCCCACGGCAAGACCTTGGCCATTTCTACCAGTGAGCCACTATGTCCGACCAGTAAGCGCTGCAATCCGGCGAGACTGTCACGAAAAGCAATCGTTGATACAGCTCCGATGACGCCGACCACAGCGGCGCACAGCAACATCAGATGCGCCTCGGATAGACGGAACAAGCGTTTCAGATAAATGGCGATGTCGCGTAACAAGATCGGCATGAACGAGCAATCGATGGAGTTAAATACCAGGAATTTCTGTGATTAGCTTAACAGGATGTGAGGTCGGATACGAGCAGGGCCTTATGTCTACTTTCAGCTTAAAGCACTGACCAGAATGCGCGCGGCAGATGCGATCACCTCGTCACGAGGACGCGCATCTTTTTCATTTTGTGTGAAGTAGATCGCAGCGACGATGGGTGCGCCTTTTGCTGGCCAGATGACGCCTACATCGTTGGTTGTGCCGTAAGAACCGGTTCCTGTTTTATCTCCAACAATCCAGCCTTTGGGTACACCTGCCAATATGCGCTTGCCGCCAGTTGTATTGCCTTGCAACCAAGCCACAAATTGTTCGCGCTGAGGGAGCGCCAAAGCATTGCCGAGGGTGAGTTTTTGCAAACTCATTTGCATCGCTGCAGGTGTCGATGTATCGCGCAAGTCGCCGGGGATGGCTGTATTCAATTCTGGTTCCCAGCGATCCAGTCGAAAGGTGTCGTCGCCGATAGTGCGAGCATAAGCTGTCACCGCAGCAGGTCCGCCCAATTCCTTCATCAAAAAATTCGCGGCGGCGTTATCGCTATATTGCAAAGTGGCGGCACAAAGTTCGGTAATCGTCATACCGTCAGCGATGTGCTTCGCCGTAATCGGTGCATAACCAGATTTCTCAACTTCTTCTTTGGTGTAGCTAACGCGTTGTTGCAGCAATTGATGATTGCTTTCACTTTTCTTCAGAATGGCAGCAGCGGCAATTGCCTTGAATGTACTGCAAAAAGGGAAGCGTTCGTCAGCACGGTATTGCACGCGTGCGCCGTTGGCTGTATTGATCGCAGAGACGCCAAACCGGCCATGAGCGGACGCTTCAAGTTTTTCCAATTCTTGCTGTATTGCACTGAGTGTGATTTTTTGATTGCTGGCGAATGCCGGAATATAAAAAGGAGTGGTGATGACGGCTAGTACGAGTGAACGTCTGCGGGAAGAGCGGAGCATGGTTTTCTTTACAAATCTTTTAAGTCATCAGTTTATTAAAGATTTGTGGTGTTGACGAGCTACTTTCTTGTCTAGGTTTAACAAGTGTAGATGTTTCAGCGTCCGCCTCCGGCGATCCGCTGAAACAAAACGTTAGTTCAAGTATGAGTTAATTAAATTCAGATTGAATTTGGGTGCATTCAGCAACACCTTTCTTGCCTACTTCTTCAGATACAAGCTGAAGCTTCGAACCACCTGAGAAGGCTCCCATTTTTACTTCCTGCCAAACGTAATAGAGTTTGCCTTTTTCAGCGACGACAGTCAGTTGAGATTCGGTACCTTGCGACGTAATTTTGTGTTCGCCGGCCGGGAGGTCGAATTTGAAGAATGAGTGAGGGCCGGTATTGCCAGCTAGCTTGCCATTGACCGTAACAGGCATCGACAGTGCTGCACCAAGGGTTTCATTGCGGTACACGTAGACTTGCGCCACATCTGGTTTCGATGTGAATTTTTTCGACTCGGCATCCATGCCGGCAGGAGCTTTATTGATACTTGCACAGCCAGTCAAAATGACGATTGAAGATATGACTGCAGCTTTGATGATTTTTGCGGTGAATGACATTTTTCTCTTTCTTTATTGACTGCTGGTTGTGGGAAATATTTACTGTCACGTAATGGCATGCTCTTTTTTGACATAAATTTTTGTGTGGCAACGAGGGTAGTGCAGGCATCCCCAGAACGATCCTCGTTCACTATGTCGCATGATCATTTTGATGCCACAGGATGTGCAGCTTGGTGTTGTGTAGTCACCATCGAAAGCAAACTTTGCTAATGCCTCCTGTTGCGATGTATCTAACTGCAGAATGCGTTCCAATAATTTGAGGCCATCGAGAAGATGAATAGGATTGCTGTCGCCGAACGCAAGCGCATCCTTGCTATAGGTGCGACTGGTAATGAAGATCCCTCTAGCTACTTTCTCGTGCGCCATAACGCCTAATAGCTCGCGCAGCTCCTTTACCCCGACTTGTTTTGTATTCCATGCCTTGCATTGGACGATGGCAATGGGATGGTCCAAATCAAGTTTGTAGAGCTTGATGTCTATCCCACCGTCTGCTCCGCTAGCCAAAGTGACTGACTTGAATCCAACGATTTCGTAATACTTTGCACATAGCAGTTCAAAGCGCTTCCATTCAAGCGATCTGAGAGAAGCGAGACTCCAACTTGGTATGGTTTGTGGAACGGTCGTCGGATTGGTAACCAGCGAGGGTTCAGATCTTCCCCATTCTTCTTTTGACGTAGAGGAAGGGCGAACTACTTCACGGTTGGGAGTGCGAGATTTTGTTTGCGGATATCGAGTAGATTTTCCCTCCGATTTTTTGGAGGTGATGAATGATATGAGTGCGATAAATCCGAAGAATGGCAACGTCAGCCACGCGACTGATTGTGATAATTGGGATACGCCTGCAAGGACGGGACTGGAGGCGAACAGCGATGGAATAATCCAGCGCAAGAATACGTAAGCAACAAGGCCTACTGCGACACTGACCCACCACGGCGATCCAAGCAAAATATTTAGCCCGGCTTCTTTTTTTCTTCTTTTACGCATTGCGGATTATTGGCCATGTTTCTGATGTGAAAGGTGCGTCATTACACGACAGATTCACGGCTTTTGGCATCCCATGCTTATGGGATGAGTATCTGCATTTGGCGTTTAATTTTTGCCAGTCCTGACAAACAAGGTAGTCAACGGATTATCGCCAACGACGCGGCTGTTATGACCATGTACTGCGCTGTCGAACGTTGCGCCTTCAGGCAACACATCGTTGGAGAAAAAATGATCGCCAGCCTTGAATGTCCGCTTGCTGCCATCGCGCAAACCAATTTCCATTTCGCCACTCAACACAACCAACCATTGTGCAGTCGTCGTGCAATGAAAATCGCTGCTCACGCCCGGCGGGCTGTGGCGTACCTGAAATCCATCGGAAGGAAATAGTTCTGACAGCATGGCTTTCGGCGAACCGCCGGGCAGGGCGATGTCTGCTTCACGAAATTTCGCGTAGCCGTCTGTGTCGGTGTAGAGGATGACGTTTTTAAATGTGCTCATGCTTGTTCTCAATAATTTAATGGTGCTGCACAAAAAAATGTCCGCTATCAGACAATAGCGGACATCTCATCAAGAGCGATATCGACCGGGTATGTTCAGTCGATATCCTAACGCATCTTCATTACGCAACAATCACGGCAACAACTTATGTTTTGCTTCCGCGCAGCAAGCGCACTGCCAACGCGCCCAATGAAGAAATCGTCGCCAGTGCCACAACACCAGTCCAGCCCCATTGCGCCAGCATCAGACTACCCAATGCCGCGCCACTCGCCATGCCGATGAACATGCCGGTAAACAACAACGCATTCAAACGGCTGCGTGCGCCAGGATCTATGCCGTAGACCATGGTTTGATGCGCGACCAATGTGGCTTGCACGCCAAAATCAAAACCTATCGTACTCACCACGATCAACGCCAACTGAATATGCGGCGGCACCAATGGCGCAAGCAACATCACGGCAAACGATACGGCAGCCAAGCCAGCGCCGATGCGCGTAACCAACTCGGGGCCGCGTCTATCGGCAAGGCGACCAGCCAACGGAGCAGCCAATGCACCAGCAGCACCAGCCAGGCCGAAAGCACCAGCCGCAGCGCTACCTAAATGAAAAGGCTCGCCATGCAGCATGACCGCCAGCGTCGACCAGAACGCGCTGAAGCCAACTGCCAGCAAACCTTGTGCAAGCGCGGCCTGACGCAACGCGCCATGCTGACGCCACAACTGAATCATCGAGCCGAGCAATGCGCCATATGCCAACTGCGTTGTTGGTTTGAAGCGTGGGAGCCCGCGCCAGATAGCGACAGCAATCATCGCAACACCAACTGCAGCCGCAACATACACCGAGCGCCAGCCGAAGC
Organism: Herminiimonas arsenitoxidans; assembly: GCF_900130075.1. Classification (NCBI taxonomy): domain Bacteria; kingdom Pseudomonadati; phylum Pseudomonadota; class Betaproteobacteria; order Burkholderiales; family Oxalobacteraceae; genus Herminiimonas; species Herminiimonas arsenitoxidans. The sequence continues at coordinate 1,834,007 of NZ_LT671418.1, read as the reverse complement.
GTTCCGCACCAAAGCCGCTGATCACGCGTGACAGCAAGATGCCGAGCAACAAGCCTGTCATCACAGTACCGACGATTTTTCCGCGATGCGATTCTGGTGCCAGTGTTGCCGCAGCAGGGACGATGTCTTGCGCCATCGTCGCCGTCAGTCCGATGACCAGACTGGTTGCTAGCAGCCACGTAATGCTCGGTGCAAGGCCGCTGAACAACAGCGCCAATGCAAGCAAGCCCGCCTTCCACAAAATAATGGTGCGGCGGTCGTAGCGATCACCCAAAGGTGCGAGCAGCAAAATGCCCAACGCATAGCCCAACTGCGTCAAGGTCGGCACCAAGCCGATCATGCGATCGCTGGCATGGATGTCCGCACCGAGTACGCCCAACATGGGCTGACTGTAATAAAGAGAAGCCACACTCAAACCAGCGCCGGTCGCCAGCAGCAGTATCAGAGAAGGCGACAATGCAGCTTTTTCTGCATTCTGGCTTGTATGTGTGGATTGAATAACCAACATGATGAATCCTTGTATTTAGCGATGTGTTGCATTCTCCTCGTAGTGATTTTTCCGTGGTAGTAGCTCTAAACGTACATTTGTTATACGCTTAACGCATGAAAGAATCGGGAAATCCAGGGGTAGACCGCATTGAGCTGATGCAAACCTTTGTCCGCATCGTCGAGACGGGCAGCTTGTCGGCTGCGGCTGAGCAGCTCAAAACCAGCCAGCCTACCGTCAGCCGTCGCTTGCAGGCGCTAGAGCGCAGCCTGGGTTTGCGCCTGCTGCAACGATCCACGCACGTCATGAAGCTCACAGCCGATGGCGAGCGTTGCTTTGCGCATGCCAAGGATTTGCTCGATAACTGGAAAGAGATGGAAGCTGATCTGCGCGGCACGCAGGATGAGCCGGAAGGCACTTTACGCGTGCTGGTGCCGCACGCCTTCGGCCAAGAGCATTTGATCAAGCCGCTGGCCGATTACCTTGGCCGTTATCCGCGTGTCGCCGTTGAATGGATGTTGCATGACCGTCGCCCCGACTTTATCGCTGAAGGGATAGATTGCGCGATTCAGGTCGGCGTGGTCGACAATCCTTCCGTGGTCGCGATCAAGCTCTTCGAAGTGCCACGCATCGTGGTGGCATCGCCGCAGCATCTGAAGAGCAATTCGCAGCCTTTGCAGGTAGAGGATTTGCACACGCTGCCGTGGCTGGCTTTCCGTACTTTTTATCGTGAAGAGGTGATGCTGACGCGACAGTCAGATGGTGCGGAACATCACTTCACCATACAACCGCGTATGAGCACAGACAGTCTGTACGCATTGCGCACTGCAGTGTTGGCGGGATTGGGTGCGGGAATTATTTCAGCATGGTTGGTCGCTGATGATATTGCACAGGGACGCTTGGTACGCCTCGCGCCTGAATGGAATGCGCCGCCGTTGCCGGTGTATCTGGTGTATCCGCATGCGCGCTACTATCCAGCACGCTTGCGTTTATTTCTGGAAACCATAAGGGCGATGCAGCCTCTGGGCCAAGTCCCGGAAGTCGTCGTCAAGAAGAAACGCTAACGCAGGCGTCGCACTTATACGCCAAAGTAACCTATACCCTTGGCCGCCATCGCTGCACACAGAATCATCAAGCCGAGCAGAGTCAGTTCCAGATGGATGATGCCGCGCAGCTTGCGGTTCTGTACATCACTTAGTTCAGGCACGACGCCTTGTTTCAGCGATTTATTCCACTTCAAAAAAGTCATGGTTGGGTGAATAGAGATCAAGCCAACGATGAGGAAGAGCACCATCTTGATGATGAAGGGCGCGCTGTGCATGTAGTAGTCAGCGCCTTTTTCAAAATACATCACACGCAAACCACCGATGATAATGATCAGGCCAGCGGCGACACCGTAGATGGCGTCGTAGCGCTGGATTTTTTTCGCAGAGGCCAGCGTTAGCGGTTGCTTCAGCAGCAGCATTTCGAAGGCAAGCGTCAGCATGATTGCTAGGAAGGCGATGTGATGAAAAAATGCAATGAGAGCGTTCATGATTGAATAGATAGCTGACTAGGCTTTTCCTATTTTTTTCAGATCCATTAATCGTTGGCCCTGCATAGAAAAATTGAGTAACTCCGCCAGTTGCTGTTTTTCTTTATAACCAACAGGGAACATATAAGTGTGCTGGATGACCATTTCCTTCAGTATTCGAGTACATATAGGATTGCCTTTCAGTTTTTCAGCTGTCACAGATATGGAGGAAATATCTAGGTTCCGCTTGAAATGCAATTCAATCGCTTGATTCAATAAAATCACTGCAGGTGTAGGAGCGGCTTTTTCGATGCTGGCATAAATTTCACTAGCTTCCTTTGATCCTATTGACGACGCAATTTTCTTGACGACACCATTAATAACCCCATAAGTTATGTGTAGGAAGACATCTTTTGCGTCGTGCTGTACTTCAGTATTTGTGAGATTAGGATGTTCTTGAAGCTTTGTTTCTATGTGTTTAATAACTTCTGCTTTAGCAGTATTAGAAATCTGAATGAAGAAATTTAAAAATCTCAATCCACTCATTGCGCTTTGATTTGCCAGTTCCAAGAGTGCTTTTCGCGTAAGCGTCGCATGCCTGTTTCTAATAATTTGTCCTGAAATCTCCATTCCTTTAAACGTTCTATTTATTGTCGCTAATAAATCCACTGCGCCAAGTTTTTCAGTCTGATCGCTGTGCTCTATTTCATCTAGATTTTTGTTGTGCTTAGTGCGTTCTGCCCTAATTTCCCTTTGTTCTAAAACTAGATTAGGAATTTTTGCGATGAATTCATCCATGAATGCCAGCTGATCTCTGGATAGAGTGGCAGCTTCTTGATCCATAAAAAAAGAGTCCAATGCATCCTTTATCTCGCTTAAGACCCACGCTTCTTTCGTGTGATGTGTGACAAACACGAGGATGTTTGCGTAATCCTCGCGATGTAAATTCGCAATTAGCTTTCGAACCTCATTTTTTACATCATCGTTAGTCGTGAACGATTCAGCAATTTTTTTAGCTGCAAAGAAATAATATAAATATGGGTATTTAAATTGAATCTTAAAATCTTGCTCAGCAAGAATGGAATTGGATTTCAGTTTCTGAATAACGATAGCTCCATCAACTGGTAGATATGTTTTTTCGTACTCCTTAAAAAAAACTTCCAGACCATGCTGATTAATTGCACCGTCATTTTTGTGGAGAACCCATGAGAGTTCAGTCAATACATTTAAATATTTATCGATCTCATTTTTGGGAACTCCTGCATGATCAAATGCTTGATATACCAATTGTTGATAGCAATGGCCGTGCGAAGACAATTCTAAGTTTTGCTGAGAATACGCCTCAAACATTTGAAGCAGCATCAGTACATAGATTGGTTTTGCTGGGACAATATTTTTTCGAATAATTGCATCTAGGCGAGATTTGAGTTCATCACATTGGTCGAATAAATCTTTTTCTTCTATAGATTCTTCAACGCCAAGCGCCACCCATTTTTCTACTATTTCAGCTCTTTTGATATGTCCGAGACTCAGAATCTCGTATTTTTCAAACTCGTCTAAAGCGAAGATTTCTGGGACTATGTAGCTGTAAGAAGAATTGCAGGTAATTATTATTCTTTGGAAATCTTCATTTAATGAGGAAAGAAATTTATCTCGGAATTTTGTATTCAGTCCAATCGCATGCAAATTGTCGATAAGTAGAACTTTCTCTGATATTTCCATGAAACTAGCAAAAGACATGTCGAGGTATTGTTTTTCAATGGCAGAAGACAATACCTTTTTCGTGTCTGATTGCTTGATTTCTGATGCATCTAAATAGAGAGGTGCAACTTCTCGTTTCAAAAATTCTTTATAAAGATTTTTTAATAAACTTGTTTTTCCTTGTTGCTCCTCGCCAGAAACTAAATATCGGGATGCCTTAGAAAAGAGCAGATCAGAAGAGACGATCTGAATGTCTTCAGATTTAGATTGGCGTTCGACCGCTAAATCAAGGGCGACGTAAACGTTATCAAGAGTTACTTTGTCTACCTTGCGGTGAGTCAAGATAACTTCAATGTCATTTATCCAATCAAGCACCTGATTTTTAACTTGAGGTTTGTCATTTTTCACATGGCTCACCAAATTGGCTGATACGGGTTTGAATTGTGCTATATGTTTTTTGATTCCGCCGATAGCGTCAAGCCACGCTTGATCTTCATTGTCCCAAGTGGAAATTGGTTGCGCGTCTTTGGGCACTGCTTGAAGTGTCGAAAATTCACACGATTCCCAGTCACATGGTCGGACTAAGATTGGGATTAGTTGTGCCTTACCGTTAGCGTGCATTTCAATAGCACGCTTTGCCTCTACATTAAAACAGTAGTCTGATGCTAAGAAACTAGAACTAATGAGAAAAAGAATCAGATCAGCTTGATCTAAATTTTCGGATATCTCATTTGCCCAATTTTGTCCCGGGATAAGTTTGCGATCATTCCACGACGCAATAACATTATTGCGTTTTAACATCGATAAATGCTCGTCTAAAGCCTCTTTGTAAACCTCATCTTTGTGTGAGTAACTAATAAAAACTTTTTTTGTCATTTCTGTCTCGTAGTTATTGTTATAGAGATGCTAATTACATGAACTGGAAGTGATTACTTTTATTTCAAAATCCAACCATCCTTCAAAGTCACCACCCGGTTAAACACAGGCCTCCCAGCCTTGCTATCGACGCGGTCTGCAACAAAATATCCATGACGTTCGAACTGCAACTTCTCATCCGCTTGTACTGCTGATACGCCAGGTTCTACAAATGCTTTCACGATTTCTTTCGAATCTGGATTCAACGCGAGTTTGAAGTCCTTGCCGCCTGCATCTGGATGCGGGTCGGTGAAGAGGCGGTCGTACAGGCGTACTTCTGCTTCCAGCGCGTGTGCGGCGCTGACCCAGTGCAGATTGCCTTTGACTTTGTAATTGGCCGAACCTTCTGTGCCGGATTTGCTGTCGGGGAAGTAGGTGCAGTGGACGGCGGTGATGTTGCCGTCTGCATCCTTGTCCGCGCCGACGCATTCAACGACGTAGCCATAACGCAAGCGTGCCTTGTTGCCGGGGAAGAGGCGGAAGTAGCCTTTGCTTGGCACTTCCATGAAGTCTTCCTGTTCTATCCACAGTTCTTTGCTGATCGGGAAAGTGCGGTTGCCGCGTTCAGGGTGATGCGGGTGCACTGGTGCCGTGCATTCGACGGTTTCGCCTTCCGGGAAGTTGTCGATGATGAGTTTGAGCGGACGCAGTACGGCGATGGCGCGTGGCGCTTTTTCATCCAGGTCTTCGCGCAGTGCACCTTCGAGCACGCTGTAGTCTATCCAGCCGTCGGATTTGGTGACGCCTGTACGCTCGCACATCAATTGGATCGCTTCCGGTGTGTAACCGCGACGACGCATGCCGACGATGGTAGGCATGCGCGGATCATCCCAGCCTTCGACGATGTTTTCTTCTACCAGTTGGCGCAGCTTGCGTTTGCTTGTGACGATGTAGGTCAGGTTGAGGCGTGAGAATTCATATTGATGCGGTAGCGGCTTGGCGAAGAAGCCGCCTTCGGCCAGGCGTTCGAGGATCCAGTCGTAGAACGGACGGTGATCCTGGAATTCGAGCGTGCAGACGGAGTGCGTGATGTTTTCTATCGCATCTTCAATCGGATGCGCGTAGTCGTACATCGGATAGACGCACCATTTGTCGCCGGTGCGATGGTGATGCGCGTGACGTATGCGGTAGATGGCCGGGTCGCGCAAGTTCATGTTCGGTGATGCCATGTCGATCTTGGCGCGCAGGATGTGCTCGCCATCCTTGAATTCGCCAGCCTTCATGCGACGGAACATGTCTAGCGATTCGGCTGCAGGGCGGTCACGGAAAGGCGAGTTCTTGCCCGGCTCACCGAAGTTGCCGCGGTTCTTCGCCATGTCTTCGGCGGATTGGCTGTCGACATAGGCGTGACCCTGATTGATCAGGTATTCGGCCATTGCATACAACTGGTCGAAGTAGTCGCTGGCGAAGTAGAGGTGTTCCTTATTGTCTTCTTTCCAGTCAAAGCCCAGCCATTTGACGCTGTCGATGATGGTGTCTACGTATTCCTGTTCTTCCTTGGTCGGATTGGTGTCGTCGAAGCGCAGGTTGCAGCGGCCGGCGTAATCGCGCGCGAGGCCGAAGTTGAGGCAGATCGATTTGGCGTGACCAATGTGCAGGTAACCGTTAGGTTCTGGCGGGAAGCGAGTGATGACTGTTGGCAGCGGCTGGCCGTCTTTGCCCACACGTTTTTCGTGTTTGCCGGCGGCGAGATCGGCTTCGATGATGGCGCGCAGGAAGTTGGAAGGGGCTGGAGTCGGATTGGTGCTGCCGTTTTTTGAATCGTTGCTCATGGATACGTGTTCTGGGCTTGGTAGCGCAATGTTAAGAAGTAAAGGGCATTTTACCGTAGCAGGTGGAGTATTGAGCCATAAATGGCTATGTGTCGTTTGCCGTCGCTATTCCCGTGGTATTGGATGCTGTTTGTGCAAGGGAATGCCAGCTATGAAAATCCCCGCGACAGCGTGTGCGGGGATGGATATTACGAGGACAGTTTTGAAAGCGCTACTCGGAAGAGTCAGGCGGCGACCTGCTTGGACTTGTGTATTTTCTTGATCATGCCGCGCTCGATGTACATCAGGTAGAGCAGAATGGCGATGGGCAGCAACAGCGCCAGAAAACCGGCATACGAATAAGCGAAAGCCGCACCGACTGCACCTACGCCAAAGGCGAGGACCGGCCACAGGAATTTAACGCAGCGTTGTTTGATCGTCTCGTCCGCGGCACCGCGCAGCACGTCTACCGAATCGATGACGAGCTGGGTGACGTTGCCGGTCATCATCGCGGTTGGTGCCAGATGCGAGAGCAGCAATCGGCCGCAAGCGCTGTGCGTGCCCATCGCCATCGCGCCGACGATGCCTGCAAGTTCTGCCATCAGCGTTGGCTCATTGCCGATCGGGCTGGCGAGATAGCCGAGCACCATGAAGGCGATCAAGAGTATGAGTTGCAGGATGTACGCGTACCACAGCGCATGCTGGCCGCGCTTGAGCAAGACGGCAATCAGCAGGCGGGCAATCACAACGCCAAAGATGAAGGCAGGGAAGGCGAGAATTTTGAGTAACAGCGGTCCGCCTTGCGGATGCGCCATTTCTGCACCGATCAAGACAAAGTTACCTGTGACGTGAGCAGTAAACAAACCAAACAGTGCAACGAAACCTAATGTATCCACATAGCCGGCGAGAAAGCCGAGGCTGGTGTTTTGAACTTTGTGACGCATCTCACTACGCTTCATCGATCCTCCAGTACTTGATCCATGCGACATCCTGCATGCTAAACATTGCTCCTTGGACGGTACAAACAGTCCGGAGTTGCGCACGATTGCTAAAGCATGAATCGTGCGCAACTCCGGGGTCTGTCAACAGCCTGAAACAATGTTCTCATAAAGCAGTGACACTGGCGTTACGGGAACGTGAATTGATGTGAATCTAATGCGTGCGCGTTGTCGATTGTGATTAGTAACCGACAGCTTGACCATCGCGACGTGGATCGCTGGCAGCGATGTAGCCGTTTTCGGTTTTCCAGATGAATTGACCAGCGCCGAAATCCATATAGCTGTCGGCGATGTTTTCGATCTTGTGACCGCGTGCCAGCAAGGCTGCACGTACATCTGACGGCATCGTTTCTTCCACATCGACGGACATGCCGACGTTGACCTTCCAGCGTGGTGCATCGCATGCGGCTTGCGGTTGCTGGTTGTACGACAGCATGCGGATCAGGGTTTGCACATGACCTTGCGGTTGCATATTGCCGCCCATGACGCCGAAGCTCATTTCTGGTTGACCGTCCTTGCTGAGGAAGCCAGGGATGATGGTGTGGAAAGGACGCTTGTTCGGTGCGACGCAGTTCGGGTGGTTAGGGCTGAGGTTGAAGCTGAAGCCGCGATTTTGCAAGCTGATGCCGGTGCCCGGAACCACTACGCCGGAGCCGAAGCCCATGTAGTTCGACTGGATGAAGCTGACCATCATGCCGCTTTCGTCCGCTGCGGTCAGGTAAATGGTGCCGCCTTTTGGTGGCGTGCCGTGGTTGAAGCGGGTGGCTTGATCCATCTTGATCAGCTTGGCGCGTTCGCTCAGGTAACCGTCGTCGAGCAAATCCTTGACGGTGACTTGGGTCATGTACTTTTCATCGGCGACCCATTTGTAGGTGTCGGCGAAGGCGAGTTTCATTGCTTCGATTTGCAGGTGTTGTGCTTCGACGGAATCAACTGCGAAGCGTGTGATGTCGAGCTTGTCGAGGATGCCGAGTGCGATCAGTGCGGCGATGCCTTGGCCGTTTGGTGGAATCTCGTGCACGGTATGACCGGCGTAATCTTTTTGAATCGGTTTGACCCATTCCGGCTGGAAGCCTGCAAGATCGGCCAGCGTCATCGCTGCGCCGTGTTCTTTGGCGAAGTTGACGATGGATTCTGCCAATTCGCCACGATAGTAGGCTTCGCCATTGGTTTTCGCGATTTTGGTCAGGGTTTTAGCAGCATCGCTGAAGACGAATTGTTCGCCTACGTGCGGTGCGCGGCCGTGCGGCATGAAGTTTTCTGCAAAGCCGGGTTGATTTTTCAGAATCGGGACGGCGTTGCTCCATTTCTTTTGCACAACAGGCGAGACCATGTGGCCGCGTGCTGCCAGCTCAATCGCTGGTTCCATCAAATCGGCGAAAGGCAATTTACCGAAACGCTTGGACAAGGCCACCCAGCTGGCGACAGCGCCAGGAACGGTAACGGTATCCCAGCCGCGTTCGGGCATGACGTTGTTGTGCTTTTGCTTGAAATATTCTGGTGTCCATCCTGCTGGCGACGTGCCGGAGCCGTTCAAGCCGTGCAATTCCTTGCCGTCCCACACCAGTGCGAATGCATCGCTGCCGAGGCCGCAGGAGACTGGTTCAACGATGGTGATGGCCGCTGCCGCCGCGATCGCTGCATCGACTGCATTGCCGCCTTTAAGCAACATGCGCAGGCCGGCTTGTGCCGCCAGCGGTTGCGAAGTCGAGACGACGTTACGCGCAAACAGTGGAGCGCGGATCGATGGGTATGGGTTGTTCCAGTCAAATGACGACATGATGTAATCCTGATATCTAGTTGCTTAGGCAGAGTGAAAATGATCTGCGCGAATGATGTTGATGCTGCTTCCGGATGACTGTGTATGCACCTCAGTGCGCCCGGTTGCGAAAGCGAGGACATTCTAACTGTTAGTAAGCCTGAGGTCTCGTATTGAAAAGGCAAGGTTGAGAACTCCTGTATATCCGCGAAATGCATTCAGGATGTAGTTGATAAATGCGCATTGTTATATACACTGTCTCGCAACGAGTCGATTGGAAGACAACCATGTGGCCCTATCCCAAGATTGTTGCGCATCGCGGTGGCGGTGTGCTGGCACCAGAAAACACGATTGCGGCGATGCGCTGTGGTTTGACGCACGGTTTCCACGCGGTTGAGTTCGATGTGATGCTGTCTAAAGACGGCGTGCCCATCGTGATGCACGATCCGGATTTTGGCCGCACCGTGGCGGGCGAGGGCAGCGTGGCTGATTTCACCGCGCAGGAATTGACGGCGCGCGATGCTGGAGCGTGGTTTGGCGAGGAATATATAGGCGAGCCGATACCGACTTTCGAGCAAGTGGCCACTTTCTGCATGCACAACAATATCTGGATGAATATCGAGATCAAGCCGGTGCCGGGTTTTGAAGATCAAACCGGTTGGGTCGTGGCGCAGGCGACCAAGCGTTTGTTTGAAAACAAGCTCGCTTACACACCGGCGGCCTTGCCTTTGCTGTCTTCATTCTCGTTCGAAGCCCTGCAAGCGGCGCAATTGGCAGCACCGGATGTACCGCGCGGCTTTCTGGTGGATGAAATTCCGCAGGATTGGAATGAGCGTCTGCATACCTTGGGCGCAATCTCGCTCAATACCAATCACAAGAACCTGACGCCGCCGCTGGCGCGCGCGATCAAAGAGGCCGGGTTTGGCCTGTTTTGCTATACCGTCAACGAACCGGCCAGAGCGACAGAAATCCTGTCCTGGGGCGTCGATGGCTTCTGCACTGACCGGATAGACTTGATTGGCCCACACTTCGGCAGCGCCGAAGGGCATATTTCTCCATCTGCGCGTTGACTGCTTGCATGTGGTTTCGACCATGAAGTGGGCAGGGTTATCGTGCGCATATCACGTATAATCTCCCGTTTGCACCACCCATTTCCTTACTTTTAGCCAGAACATGAACTCGTCCGAAATCCGCGAAAAATTCCTGAAGTTCTTTGAATCCAAAGGCCACACCATCGTGGCGTCCAGCCCGCTGGTGCCGGGCAATGATCCAACGTTGATGTTTACCAACTCAGGGATGGTGCAGTTCAAGGACGTGTTTCTGGGTGAAGACAAGCGTCCGTATGTGCGCGCAACTTCGGTACAAGCCTGCCTGCGCGCTGGCGGCAAACACAACGATCTGGAAAACGTCGGTTACACCGCACGTCACCATACTTTCTTCGAAATGCTGGGCAATTGGAGCTTCGGCGACTACTTCAAGCAAGATGCATTGAAATGGTCGTGGGAATTGCTCACCAAGGTTTATGGTTTGCCGGCCGAGAAGTTGCTGGCCACGGTCTACATCGAAGATCAAGAAGCCTACGACATCTGGACCAAGGAAATTGGTCTGCCGCCTGAGCGCGTTATTCGCATCGGCGACAACAAGGGCGGTCGCTACAAATCAGATAACTTCTGGATGATGGCTGATACCGGCCCATGCGGCCCTTGCTCGGAAATTTTCTACGATCACGGTCCACACATCGCCGGCGGTCCTCCAGGCAGCCCGGATGAAGATGGCGATCGCTTCATCGAAATCTGGAACAACGTTTTCATGCAGTTCGATATGGCGGAAGATGGCTCGGTTAAACCGCTGCCGGCACCGTGCGTCGATACCGGCATGGGTCTGGAACGTCTGGCTGCGATTCTGCAACACGTACATAGCAACTACGAGATCGATACCTTCGAGGCTTTGATCAAGGCTGCCGGTCGCGAAACGAATACCAAAGACCTCACCAACAATTCGTTGAAAGTCATCGCCGATCACATCCGCGCGACTGCTTTCCTGGTTGCTGACGGCGTGATTCCTTCGAACGAAGGTCGCGGTTACGTACAGCGCCGCATCATCCGTCGTGCGATCCGTCACGGTTACAAGCTCGGTCAGAAAAAACCATTCTTCCACAAGATGGTGAAAGATTTGGTCGAGCAGATGGGCGAAGCCTATCCAAAATTGAAGGCTGATGAACAACGCATTACCGAAGTGCTGAAGGCAGAAGAAGAACGTTTCTTTGAAACCTTGGCCAACGGTATGGAGATTCTCGATACGGCATTGGCTGGTACTAAAGTCTTGCCGGGCGAAGTGGCATTCAAGTTGCACGATACTTTCGGCTTCCCACTCGATTTGTCGGCTGACGTGTGCCGCGAACGCGGCATGAGCGTCGATGAAGCAGGCTTTGCTGCTGCGATGGAAAAACAAAAAGCCGCAGGTCGTGCCGCTGGCAAGTTCAAGATGGAACGCGCGGTTGAATACACCGGCGCGGGCAATGTCTTCACCGGTTACGAGCATTTGGAAGCGCAATCGACTGTAGTCGGTTTGTATTTCGAAGGCACGGCTGTGCAGACCTTGAAAGAAGGTCAGGCCGGTATCGTCGTACTCGACACCACACCGTTTTATGCGGAGAGTGGCGGTCAGGTTGGTGATCAAGGTTTTATCAGTGCTGAAGGCGTGCAGTTCGGCGTCGAAGATACGCAAAAAATCAAAGCTGATGTCTACGGTCATCACGGTATGCAAACGCAAGGCGCGTTGAACATAGGCGACAAGGTCAAAGCTGCAGTTGATGGTGCACGCCGCGCTGCAACCATGCGTAATCATTCGGTGACACACATCATGCACAAGGCTTTGCGTGAAGTGTTGGGCGACCATGTGCAGCAAAAAGGTTCGCTGGTTGATGCAGACAAAACACGTTTCGATTTTGCACACAATGCAGCGGTGACGCACGATCAGATTCTGGAAATCGAGAAACGCGTCAATGCAGAAATCCTCGCCAACTCCGACACACAAGCACGTGTGATGGATATCGAGTCGGCGCAGAAGACAGGCGCGATGATGTTGTTCGGCGAGAAGTACGGCGAAACCGTGCGCGTACTCGACATCGGTTCCAGCCGTGAACTGTGCGGCGGTACGCACGTTACTCGCACTGGCGATATTGGCATGTTCAAAGTCATCGGCGAGAGCGGTGTTGCTGCCGGTGTACGTCGTATTGAAGCGATTACTGGTGCCAACGCATTGGCTTATCTGCAGGATCTGGAAGCAACCGTGCACAGCGCCGCTGCAACCTTGAAATCATCGACGACAGAATTGCAACCACGTCTGGTGCAAGTGCTGGATCAAGTGAAACAGCTGGAGCGTGAAGTCGCTGCCTTGAAGGGCAAGCTGGCTTCTTCGCAAGGTGATGAATTGCTGTTGCAGGCGGTTGATGTCAAAGGCATCAAAGTCTTGGCAGCCGTGTTGGAAGGCGCTGATGTAGCGACCTTACGCAGCACCATGGATAAGTTGAAAGACAAGTTGAAAACCGCCGCGATTGTGTTGGCTGCGGTCAATGATGGCAAGGTTAGTCTGATTGCAGGTGTGACGGCGGATTCCACCAGCAAGGTCAAAGCCGGTGATCTGGTCAACTTTGTCGCGCAGCAAGTTGGCGGCAAGGGCGGCGGCAAGCCGGATATGGCGCAAGCTGGCGGTACGGATGCCAGCGGTTTGCCGGCAGCATTGCAAGGTGTTGCTGCCTGGGTCGGCGAACGCGTCTGATCCATTTCAGCCGGGAGTCAGCTTGACTGACTTCCGTCACTTGCTCATTTCCAATGAAAAATCGGGCGTGCCGCTGTGCACACCGATACTATTTTCCATTGAGCATTAAAAGCGACGAATTAATGCAAGTAATTGTTAAATAAGCTGTTTCTCGGGCGCTTCGGCATCCCGCTATTGCGTTTGAGAGTAGAATCAAACGCCCGAATTAGTACTGATGTGAGAGCATGACCATGGAATTTACCAAGGACCTCGATGCACGGGGTTTGAATTGCCCATTACCGATATTGAAGACGAAGAAAGCACTGGCAGAGATGGCAAGCGGTCAGGTGCTGCGTGTGCAGGCAACAGACCCAGGCTCGGTGCGTGACTTTCAGGCATTTGCGAAACAGACTGGCAATCATTTGCTGGAGCAAAGCCAGGACAATGAAGTTTTCACCTTCTTCATGCAACGCAAATAAGACGATGGGTACCGATGCGTACCCATGTTTTTTAAATATTAGACAACTTCTCGATGCAGCATGCATCGTCTTGGCTGCAGGTAATTGACTGGGCCACCTATTACATCCTTTTACTCCATCGGGCTGGTCAAATCGGCGTGCGCTGAGCATCTGCGCCACTTCCGTTTATAATCTTGCCTAGTTTACATTTACGTCCTTGTGACTTTTTCAAAGGCAGAGCTATGAAAGTGTTGGTTCCAGTCAAACGTGTGGTTGATTACAACGTCAAGGTCCGCGTCAAATCGGATCAAACCGGTGTCGATATCGCCAACGTCAAAATGTCGATGAACCCCTTCGATGAAATCGCAGTGGAAGAAGCGACCCGTCTGAAAGAAGCCGGTAAAGCAACTGAAATCATCGCCGTCTCTTGCGGTATTTTGCAATCGCAGGAAACCCTGCGCACCGCGATGGCGATCGGCGCAGACCGCGCCATTCTGGTGGAAACTGATGTTGAGTTGCAGCCATTGGCTGTCGCCAAGTTGTTGAAGGCAATCGCCGACAAGGAACAACCGCAACTAATCATTCTGGGTAAGCAGGCGATCGATGATGATGCCAACCAGACCGGTCAGATGCTGGCAGCCTTGCTGGACTGGCCGCAAGCAACCTATGCATCAAAAATTGAAGTTGACGGCGACAAAGTCAAAGTGACGCGTGAAGTTGATGGCGGTCTGGAAGTTGTTTCGCTGACCTTGCCAGCTATCGTGACTACCGACTTGCGTTTGAATGAACCGCGTTATGTGACGTTGCCTAATATCATGAAGGCGAAGAAGAAAACGCTGGAAAACTTCAAACCAGCCGATCTGGGCGTTGATGTCACACCGCGTTTGAAAACCTTGAAAGTTGTCGAGCCAGCGAAGCGCTCGGCCGGCATCATCGTGCCAGACGTGAAAACGCTGGTCGAGAAACTCAAGAACGACGCCAAAGTCATTTAATTATCTGTAGCAGGCGTGCGCATACTGCGCCGCTGCTTCATAGACAAACATCACAGGAATTCATCATGACAGCACTCGTCATTGCCGAACACGATAATGCCTCCTTGAAAGGCAGCACCCTGCATACCGTTACCGCTGCCTTGCAATGCGGCGGCGAAGTCCACGTTCTGGTCGCTGGCCATCAAGCGGATGCAGCCGTGCAAGCCGCTGCGAAAATTACTGGCGTGACCAAGGTCCTGGTTGCAGACGGCGCACAGTTCGCCGACGGTTTGGCAGAAAACGTCGCGGCGCAAGCTCTGGCACTGGCTGCCAACTATTCGCATATCCTCGCACCAGCAACTGCCTACGGTAAAAACATTTTGCCACGCGTGGCTGCCAAACTGGATGTGGCGCAAATTTCTGAAATCACCAAGGTCGTTACACCAGATACTTTCGAGCGTCCTTTCTATGCCGGTAACGCCATCGCAACCGTGCAATCGTCGGATGCGATCAAAGTCATCACTGTGCGTGCAACCGCATTTGATTCCGCAGCAGAAGGTGGTTCGGCGACGATAGAAAACGTCACGGCAGTTGCCGACTCCGGCAAGTCGTCATTCGTATCGCGCGAGTTGGCAACATCTGCGCGTCCTGAATTGACTGCAGCGAAGATCGTTGTTTCCGGCGGTCGCGGCATGGGCTCTGCAGACAACTTCAAGATCCTCGAACCTTTGGCTGACAAGCTTGGTGCTGCGATGGGTGCATCGCGCGCAGCAGTTGACGCGGGTTACGTGCCTAACGATTGGCAAGTCGGTCAGACCGGCAAGATCGTCGCGCCTGAACTGTATATCGCGGTCGGTATCTCCGGCGCGATTCAGCATTTGGCCGGTATGAAGGATTCCAAAGTGATCGTTGCGATCAACAAGGATGCGGAGGCGCCGATTTTCTCGGTAGCGGATTACGGCATTGTTGGCGATTTGTTTGAAGTTGTTCCGCAACTGGTAACAGAGCTGGGCTAAGTTAAGTAGAAGTGGTGCAACGGCAATGTCGTTGCATCAAAATGGGCAGGACGGGTAGCTTAGTAGTGCGTTCAGGATTTTTTCTGGCACACTGCAAATAGCTGAACGTCCTGCCCATTTTCTTTTAGGAGCCTTGCATGACTTACCTTGCCCCTTTGAAAGACATGCTGTTCGTGATGAACGAGCTGGCCGATCTGTCGGCCATCAATGCCTTGCCCGGTTGTGAAGATGCAACGCCGGAAACGGTGGAAGCGGTGCTGGAAGAAAATGCGCGCTTTTGCAGCGAAGTGATTGCACCGCTGAATCAGACCGGCGATCAACATCCGAGCGAGTGGAAAGACGGCAAGGTCACGACCACGCCCGGTTTCAAGGAAGCATTCAAGGCTTATGGTGCAGCGGGCTGGCAAGGTGTGCAACATCCGGCAGATTTTGGCGGGCAGGGTTTGCCCAAGCTGGTCGCAACGCCGTGCATGGAAATGTTGAATTCGGCGAATCTCTCGTTTGCCTTGTGTCCTCTACTGACCGACGGCGCGATCGAAGCGCTGATGACAGCCGGTTCGGACGCACAGAAAGAAAAATTTCTTCCTAACTTCATCGCTGGTAAATGGACTGGCACCATGAACCTGACCGAGCCGCAAGCCGGCTCCGATCTGGCGATGGTGCGGTCACGTGCGATACCGCAAGGCGACGGCACTTACAAAATTTCCGGCACCAAGATATTCATCACCTATGGTGAGCACGATATGGCGGAGAACATCATCCACCTCGTGTTGGCGCGCACGCCGGATGCGCCGGAAGGCGTGAAGGGTATTTCCTTATTCCTGGTTCCGAAATTTCTGGTCAATGTCGATGGTTCTTTGGGCGAACGTAACGATGCGTTTTGTGTATCGATAGAACATAAGCTGGGCATCAAGGCGAGTCCGACTGCGGTACTGCAATTCGGTGATCACGGTGGTGCTATCGGCACGCTGCTAGGCCAAGAGAATCGCGGGCTGGAAACCATGTTTATCATGATGAACGCTGCACGTTTTGCAGTCGGCATACAAGGCATCAGTGTGGCCGAACGCGCATATCAAAAAGCTGTCGCGTATGCGAAAGATCGTGTGCAATCGAAAGATCTGGAAGGTTCGCCAACGGCAGTGTCGATTATTCATCAACCGGATGTGCGCCGCATGTTGATGTCTATGCGTGCGCAGATAGAGGCGGCACGTGCGCTGGCTTATGTTGGTGCTGCTGCTTTTGATGTCGCGCATCATCACACGGATGAAAAAGTACGGAACGCCAATCAGGCTTTCTATGAATTCCTGGTGCCTATCATCAAGGGCTGGTCGACCGAGATGTCGATAGATGTGGCATCTACCGGTTTGCAGATACATGGTGGCATGGGCTTCATCGAAGAAACCGGCGCGGCGCAATACTATCGCGATGCACGCATCCTGACGATATATGAAGGCACGACGGCGATACAAGCCAACGATTTGGTCGGACGTAAAACAGTGCGCGATGGCGGTGCAGTCGCACGCAACATTATCGCGCGCGTACGCGAAACGGAAGCTGAACTGGCAGCAGCTTCATCCAAAGATTTGGCTGCGATACATACGCATCTCGCTGCGGCGTCTACTGCGCTGGAAGATGTGGTTGCCTATGTCGTAGCGAATATTCAATCCGATATCAAGGGAGTGTTTGCCGGTAGCGTGCCGTATCTGAAACTGGCAGGCATAGTGCTTGGCGGTTGGCAGATGGCGCGTGCTGCATTGATTGCCCAAGCTAAGCTGGATGCGGGCGAGGGTGATGCGAAGTTTTATCAGGCGAAGTTGGCGACGGCGCGCTTCTTTGCGGATTACTTTTTGTCGCAGGCTGCCGGTTATCGTAGCGCGATTATTGCCGGCAGCAGCGGTGTGTTGGCACTGGACGAGACGCAGTTCTGATTTGCGGCACAGTCTTGTTTGCGAGGAGTTAACGTAAGCGCCCGATATAGCCGCGATCGACTGGGTCGCTGATTTCTGGAGTCGCGGCTGGTGCCGTTGATGTGGCCGTCGGAGTTGATGTTGGCGGTGCTGGTTCCGCCAAGCGTGTCAGCAGTGGTTGTCTCGGTTCCGTGCGTACAAACAAGCCTTCTTCGCCGAAGAATACCTCCTGCAACTTCTGTCCTATGTCTTGTACGTCTTCGCTAGTTGAAAGAGACGCCATTTTCAACAGATAGCGACAATAAGCCGGATCGATACGCATGTATTCGATATCGATAACCCGGCCGCTTTGTCGCCGCAGATTCACATGCAATCTGCCCATCAGGGCAAAGGCATGCGTTTCCAGTTCGGCACGTGAGTGATGTTCATCCGTCATAGCACGTGCTCACCATGTTGTTCCAGATCCAGTCCTTCTATTTCAGCTTCCGGCGTGACGCGTAAGCCTACCAGTGCGCTGACGATGCCGAGAATAAGTGCGGTCATAACGGCCGAGAAAACCACGGTCACGATGACGCCGAATGCCTGATTGCCAAAGCTGCTTTGTGCACCGCCTATGCTTTGTACTGCGAATACGCCGGTCAGCAGTGCGCCGACTATGCCACCGATGGCATGTACGCCGAATACATCGAGTGAGTCGTCGTAACCGAGTTTTGATTTGAGCGTGGTCGCACCCCAGTAGCAGGCGAGGCCAGCGGCTGCACCTATGACCAGTGCGCCGGTAACGTCGACAAAGCCAGATGCCGGTGTGATGGCGACCAGGCCCGATACTGCGCCCGACACCAGGCCAAGTACTGATGGCTTGCCGCGTCGTATCCATTCGATAAACATCCACGACAGTGCACCGACAGCGGTCGCGATTTGCGTGACCAACATAGCCATACCGGCACGTCCATCTGCGGCAACTGCGGAGCCGGCGTTAAAGCCGAACCAGCCTACCCACAGCATGCAGGCGCCGATCACGGTCAGGACAAGATTGTGTGGCGGCATCGGTTCTTTACCAAAGCCCAGGCGCGGGCCGATGATGACGGCGGCAACCAGGCCGGAGACACCCGCATTGATATGCACCACGGTGCCGCCAGCAAAATCAAGTATGCCGCGTGCAGCCAGCCAGCCGCCCGGTTCCCATACCCAGTGCGCGACTGGTGCGTAGACAAAAATCGACCACAATGTGATGAACATCAGCAAGGCAGAGAACTTCATGCGTTCGGCAAAGGCGCCGGTAATCAGCGCCGGCGTAATGATGGCGAACGTCATCTGAAACATGATGAAGACGCTTTCCGGAATGGTCGGTGCGATTTCACTGACAGTGACCTTGCCAGCTTCCTTCATGAACTCCATGCCGTGCAACAGCACACGATCCAGTCCACCGATATAAGGCGAGCCGGGCGTGAATGCCAGGCTGTAACCGATGACGACCCAGATGACGGTGATCAGGCAAGTGATGACAAAGCTGTGCGCCATCGTCGCCAATACATTTTTCTTGCGCACCATGCCGGCGTAAAACAAGGCTAGGCCGGGTATCGTCATTAGCAAGACCAGTGCAGTCGCAGCCAAGACCCATGCGGTGTCGCCGGCGCTGATTTTGGAGGCATCGACCAGAGTGGGTTTGCTGAGTGGTTCTGCTGCAGTCGGTTCTGGCGCAGTAGTCGAAGCAGGTTCGACTATCATCGGCATCGTGAGCGGCGCTGCTTGTTGTGCTTCTTGGGGAGGGCTTTCGCTTGTGGCGGCGGGAGAACTTGCTTCCGATGGCGAAGATTGTGCCGAAGCAGTATTGAAGAGCAAGCCGGAAACCAGAACGGCTAACGCCAGCGTAGCGGATGCAGAACGCATAGTCATGAAACTCCCCTGATGACTTGAATTATTAAGCAGCGTGGCGATGCCACGCGCAGGTTTCATAAAAGCACTATGTGTGCCATGAGGAAATTCAAGTGAGGGAGCCCAGAACGGGCAGGTGACTCAGTTAACTGAATGCATACGGAGGTGAGTGCGCACTAGTGCTGCACATCGTGGTGAGACTCTTGCACTGCCGTGGGGCGGCGGTGCGAGGGACGGGGTGTAGCGGTGTTAACCGAGTGCGCCACCAGTCAGATATAGATCGAATCCACGGGCGATGGTGGCGATCAATGCGGTTGAGCCCAGGGCAAAAGTGACGACGACTAGCAGAATGTTGATCCAGCCTGAATTGGATGCGCGACCGGAATGCATATTGTGTTGTGCGTCCCATTTCTCATCCGGTGTCAGGCCGATGACCAAAGCGCCGATAAAACCGGCAAAAATGGATAGTGGTAATCCCAATAGATGTACCCAGGCCCAAATGTCTTTCTTGCCATAAAGATAAAAGCGATGGAGTCCTAGTCCGCCAAATATTGCCGCAAGGAAAGTGCTGAGGGTTTTATTCTTGTGTTGAGTGGGCATATTGCGTCTATTGGTAGGTAAAAAGAGGCTTTTATTGGCTGCGGACGGGCTTTTTGTCATGCGCTGAGTATTGTAAGGGCAGACTCCGCCATCGTTGCAATTACCTGTATTCGCCCTGAAAACGACAATCTTGCGTGATTTGTCGCATTGCTGTTGCCAAAGCTGGTGAATGAGGTTGCAGGTGCGGCGCTACTTGGGCTATAATTTGCGGCTTTTTCCGTGTTCAGACACTTTTTGGAAATATTATGGTCGTTATTCGTTTAGCTCGTGGTGGTGCAAAAAAGCGCCCTTTCTTTAACATTGTTGCTACAGATTCGCGCAATCGCCGCGATGGTCGCTTCATTGAACGCATCGGTTTTTACAACCCGGTAGCATCGGGCGCTGAAGAAAGCGTTCGCATTGTGCAAGACCGTCTGGCCTACTGGCAAGGCGTTGGCGCACAATTGTCGCCGACAGTTGCTCGTTTGGTAGCGCAAGCTGGCAAAGCAGCAGCTTAAGTTTTGTCGAATCAAACGGCATCGGGAATGAAAGTTCCTGAAGATTTGGTGCTGGTTGGTTACATCTCTGGTGCGTATGGATTGAATGGCTGGGTGCGGGTCAGACCCTATTCAGCCGATGCGGATGCATTGTTGAATGCCAAGACATGGTGGCTGGATAAGCCTGAATTCCATGACGTGGCGATGATGCAATCCAAGATTCATTCTGGCGATGTAGTCGCGCAGTTGATGGGTGTGGCCGGGCGAGATGCCGCGGAGGCGCTGAAAGGTGCAGCCGTGCAGATCCCGCGCAGTCATTTCCCGGCTCTGTCCGACAATGAATTTTACTGGGTCGATTTGATCGGCCTGGAAGTCGAGAATCTGCAGGGCGTACATCTGGGTCAGGTCAGCGACATGATGGACAACGGCGCGCATCCTATTTTGCGTGTGGCCGTACCACAGTCGACTGAAGTTACTGATGCCAAAGCTGCGCCGCAAGAGTTGCTGATCCCGTTCGTTGAGCAGTTTGTCATCACGGTTGATCGAACAGCAAAAAAAATTACGGTGGACTGGGGACTAGATTATTAGTCGCTTCGTTTTGAGGAGTGTGCGAGATGCAATTTGATGTCGTCACGCTGTTCCCTGAAATGTTCACAGCACTTACGCAGTCGGGTATTACACGACGCGCGTTTGAGCAAAAGAAATGTGCATTGTCTTTGTGGAATCCGCGCGATTTCACCAGCGATAAGCATCGTACCGTTGATGATCGTCCCTATGGTGGCGGTCCTGGCATGGTGATGATGGTTAAGCCGCTGGAGGCTGCTGTACAAGCAGCCAAGGCAAGGCAGACAGAACAAGGTTTGGTTGCACCCCGTGTTGTGTATTTGTCGCCGCAAGGCAAGGCATTGACACATGAACGCGTGATGCAACTGACGACAGAGCCAGGTTTGGTTTTGTTGTGCGGACGTTATGAAGCAGTAGACCAGCGCTTTCTGGATAGCTGCGTCGATGAAGAAATCAGCCTCGGCGATTTCGTCCTGTCAGGCGGTGAGATCCCGGCGATGGCATTGATGGATGCGGTAATTCGGCAATTGCCCGGTGTTTTGCATGATGATGCATCGGCAGTTGAAGACAGCTTTGTGAATGGCTTGCTTGATTGTCCGCATTACACGCGACCTGAAGTTTACGAAGGCACAGCGGTACCGGCAGTGTTGATGGGTGGCCATCATGTCGAGATCGAAAAATGGCGTCGTGAACGTGCACTGGAAGCAACTGCAAAGAAGCGTCCGGATATGATTATCAAGGCACGCGCCGCAGGATTGCTGACGCGGACCGATGAAAAGTTTTTAAGCAGTTTGTAATAGGCAGTTTGTTGTGTAGAGCAGGGAAGCAGTGCAATCCCTGCAATGTGTTAACCCCATCCTCTACCGGGCAATCAGTATCTTGGCGCCGGCAAGATGGTTATTGGAGTAATAAAAATGGATTTGATCCAAACATTAGAGCAAGAAGAAATTGCTCGCCTGGCAAAAAACATCCCTGACTTCGCTCCTGGCGATACAGTGATCGTCAACGTTAACGTAGTTGAAGGTACGCGCAAACGTGCTCAGGCTTACGAAGGCGTTGTAATTTCCCGTCGTAACCGTGGCTTGAACTCGAACTTCATCGTTCGTAAAATCTCGTCCGGTGAAGGCGTCGAACGTACGTTCCAGCTGTATTCCCCGCTGATCGCATCGATCGAAGTCAAACGTCGCGGTGACGTACGTCGTGCAAAACTGTACTACTTGCGCGAACGTTCGGGCAAATCGGCACGTATCAAAGAAAAATTGCCACAACGCCGCGTTGCAACAAAACAAGCTGCAGAATAATTGTATTAATCGAATTCATTCGAGCAATTCATTCGGTAGTAACAAAAAAGACATCTTCGGGTGTCTTTTTTGTTTTGGTGGCACATTTTTTGATTGTTAAATCTGGTGCTTAAGCTGTGACAGGTTTAACATCGATTAAAGTAATTGTATGAATGTGTCATGTAAATTTTTCGTGCTACTTTCATCATTGACGATTTATGTATCAGCTCTGGCATGTATGTTCTGCTGAGCGATTGTTGGATTCATTATTCTTGTGCGTAGGAAGCTGATTTGCCCAGACTGCATTTCGATCCGGAATTACTCCCTGTGGATTCACTTGGTGGAGAAGAGGCCATTGCATCAGAGCGCTTGATGGCGGATGCATTGCGTGCACGTTTTGCCAATCCGCCAGCATGGTCACCGGAAATCACGGTTGAGCGTCTGGTGCGGCCTATGGATACAACATTGACGGAAGCGGCTGTCTTGTTGCCTATCGTATTGCGCGAGACGGGGCCGACATTATTGTTCACGCAACGGACCGCGCATTTGAACGATCATGCGGGACAGATCAGTTTTCCCGGCGGCCGTATGGAAACTTACGATGGTTCTCCGATTGAAACGGCCTTGCGCGAAACTGAAGAAGAGGTGGGCATCAATAGACGTCATATTGATGTCATTGGTACTTTGCCTGAATACCACACTGGCACCGGCTTCCGCGTGACGCCCGTAGTCGGGATCGTGCAGCCACCATTTGAGATACATGCTGATCCATTTGAGGTGGCCGAGGTTTTTGAAGTGCCACTATCCTTTTTAATGGATGGCATGCATCATCAACGCCGGACTGCCGAGTTTCTTACCGGTAGCCGTACTTTTTACGTTATGCCTTACGAGCGCTTTTTTATCTGGGGTGCAACGGCGGGCATGTTGCGTAATCTGTTTCATTTTCTGCGGGCGTAAGCCTGTTGTACATAGACAGTACAGAGTTTGGCTGTCGATAAAATATTATCCTTCTGATTATTTGATTCTCGCGAAGTGCTGCGTTATCGTATGGGTTGACTGACTAATAAGGCGCTTTAATGACATTCTTTTCCATCTTCTTTGCGCTATTGATCGAGCAATTAAAACCATTGCGCGCGGATAACCCGGTATACGCCGGAGCCAGAGCACTTGCTGCCAAGCTGGAAGGGTCGTTCAACGCAGGTCAGGCACATCACGGACGGCTGGCTTGGGTCTTGATGATTGCTGCATTCACGATACCGGTTGCCCTGTTGTACTGGATCAGCGTCAAGCTCGGTCCTTTGGCGGCATTGATCGTGAATGTCGGCGTGGTGTATGTGACTTTGGGCTTCCGTCATTACAGTCACTTCTTTACCTCTATCCAACTGGCTTTGAATAACGGCGATGAAGCAACCGCACGTTCCTTGCTGGCTGAATGGACCAAACGCGATACGGCTGGCATGGATGTCAGCGAAGTGGCACGCATTGCGGTAGAAACGGCACTGGTCACGACACATCGCAATGTCTTTGGCGTGTTCTTCTGGATATTGACGCCGCTAGGTCCGGTGGGTGCCGTCATGTATCGCGTCGCAGAATATCTGGCGCGTATCTGGAACGAACCAAAAATGGCGGAGCGTGAAGAGTTCGGTCGTTTTGCTGCACAGGCGTTTTACTGGATAGACTGGATACCTGCGCGATTAACCGCAGCTGCATTTGCGGTAGTCGGTAACTTCGAAGATGCGATTTATGCGTGGCGTAATTTTGCCGGTCGTTGGCAGGATGAGGCTATCGGCATCATTCTTTCTGCTGGTGGTGGCGCGATGGGCATACGCCTTGGTGCACCGGTTGAAAATGCGACAGATGTCATTCCGGCAGATGCAGGGACGGTTGATTCCATCAATATTGAAACAGAAGCGCCAGTCGGCGAAGAGGCTTCCAGCCGCGCATTGCAAAGCACTGTAGGTCTGGTGTGGCGAGCGTTGTTGTTATGGATGTTGTTGGTGTTGTTGCTATCTATTGCCAAGTGGCTGGGTTAATTGGCCACTGTCACAAAAAGCGCGCCGTGCAAGCGCGCTTTTTTATAATTGAAGATGCTTTGCAAGCATGGTTTTTTGCTGATCATGAATTCCGGCTTTGAAAAATACCGCATAGGGAATACTCATTGATGCGTAGTCGCGCACCTTTTTCTGTGTCATTGGCCGCGTTGTCGACGCTTCTGATCGGATTGTTGATCAGTGCACTGCTTTTTACGGCGGTGCGTCGCCTTGAGCATGACAAGGTAGATATCGATTTTCAGCAACAGGCTAAAGTGCGTGTGGCTGCCGTGCAGAATGGGCTGGATAGTTCGCTGCGTGTGTTGACCGATATCAATCAATTATTCACTACCTTCGGTACGATCAGTCGAGAGCAATTCGCATCGTTTTCCATTCCTTTGCTGGCCCGTAATCCTTACATCCAGGCTTTCAATTTTCATCGTTATGTGTCGAATCAAGAGCGCCCGAAGTACGAGGCGGCAATGCGTGCGCACTATCCAGAATTTTCGATTACGGAAGTGGTTGATGGCAAGCGCGTGCCAGCGAGTGAACGAGCGCGCTATCGCGTAGTGGATTACATAGAGCCTATGCAAGGCAATGACGTTGCATTGGGTTTTGATTCAGACTCTTATCCGTTTCAGCGCGCCGCAATGCAGCGCGCGATTGATACTGGCAAACCTTCTGCGACCGGATTACTGCGCTTGCTGCAAGAACGTACAGTACAGCGTGGTTTCATTGTTTTGATGCCGGTCTATCAGGCCGGTATGCCGCTGACAGATATCGCATCGCGTCGTCTGGCGGTGATAGGCGATACGGCAGCAGTTTTTCGTAGCGGTGATTTAATAGCCAAATCACTGGACGCAGATAATTTCTTGCTGGCTTCGAATATTGATCTGGACGTAGATGTCAGTGTGTATGCAAGTGCCGAACAAAATGAAGATAGCCTGGTCTTTGGCCAAGGGACCATCCCGACGGTGCATGAAGCTATGCTCGGCCTTCCAAAGTGGTTGTTCTATGACCAGCCGGCACCTTACCAACATGTATTTGATATTGCTGGCAAAACATGGAATATGGTGGTGTCTACACCTCCTACCTTGTTCATCAAAAAAAGTAGCAACGCCTTGTGGGCTTTCCTTGCGGGACTTCTTTTAAGTGTCGCTTCAGCGATTTATCTGCAAACAGTAGTAGACCGTTCACGCCGCATTCAGTTGCTGGTCGATGATAGAACTGCGCAGCTACGCGCAGTCAATGAAGACTTGATTGCTGATATCGCTGCACGCAAGCATGCCGAGCACGAGTTGCAGTTACGTGAGCGAGCAATCGAAGCCAGTGCGAATGCGATCATCATTACCAGCGCGCTGGCACCACATTATCCGATTGAATATGTGAATCCTGCATTCGAACGGATTACCGGCTACACCCTGGAAGAAACGATAGGTCGGAACATTGGATTCTTGTGGGGCAAGGATAGCGATCAACCTGGTATTGAAGAGATTCGTGCGATCGCATTGGAGAAAAGAGAAGGCCATGCTGTTCTGCGCAACTATCGCAAGGATGGCACTTTGTTCTGGAGCGATTTATATGTTGCGCCAGTCAAGGACGATACCGGCGAGGTGAGCCATTTCGTTGTTGCGCAATACGATATTACGGCGACCAAACGTTATGAATCGGAACTGGAGTTCCAGACCAATCGGGATGCATTGACAGGTTTGGCAAATCGCAGCTTGTTGCGTGATCGCTTGAGTCAGGCGATTTCGTATGCACATCGTTATAACCATCCGATCTGGATTGCCTTTGTCGATCTGGATCGCTTCAAATTCGTGAACGATACGCTGGGCCATCAAGCGGGCGATATTTTGTTGAAAGCTATCGCAGAGCGTTTGCAATTGGCTGTACGTGACACAGATACAGTATCGCGCATGGGTGGCGATGAGTTTGTACTGATCCTCCCTGAACGTATCGACTCCGGATTATCGACCGGGATAGTCCAGCGCATCATGGATGGCATCGCGCAGCCGTTGACGATTGAAGGTCATGAATTTTTCATCAGCAGCAGTGTGGGTGTCGCGGTTTATCCGACCGATGGTGCAACACCGGAAGAGCTGATCAAACATGCCGATATCGCAATGTATAGAGCGAAAGAAACCGGACGTAATAACTTCCAGTTCTATACCTCGGCGATGAATGAACGTGCCTTGGAGCGCTTGCGAATCGAGGGTGATTTGCGTAATGCCTTGGAGCGTGAAGAATTCATCTTGCACTACCAGCCGCAAGTAGATTTGCGTACGGGAAAAATTGTCGGTGTAGAAGCGTTGATACGCTGGGAGCATCCGGAGTTGGGCATGATTCCGCCTATGCGCTTTATCGGCTTGGCAGAAGAGACCGGTTTGATCGTGCCTATCGGTGCATGGGTAATACGTACAGCATGCTTGCAAAACAAGGCATGGCAGGCGAGTGGTTTGGGCTACTTGCGGATGTCGGTCAATCTGTCATCGCGCCAGTTTGCCCAGCAGGATTTGCTGGAGTCGATCGCCTTGGCCTTGCAAGAAGCAGAGCTGGCGCCTGAGTATCTGGAAATCGAATTGACGGAAAGTCTGGTGATGGCGGATGTCGATCATGCGATCGGCGTCTTGCGCGAGTTGAAGGCGCTGGGGGTGAAATTGTCGATTGACGATTTTGGTACAGGGTATTCCAGTCTGTCTTATCTGAAACGCTTCCCTATCGATGTGTTGAAAATTGATCGCTCATTCGTCAATGACATCACTACCGATCCAGATGATGCCGCCATCGTTGCATCCATCATTTCACTGGCGCATAGCTTACGTCTGACGGTGATCGCGGAGGGTGTGGAAACCGAAGCGCAACTGGCTTATCTGCAACAGCACGATTGCGATCAGATCCAAGGATATTTCTTCAGTCGACCGGTTACTGCTCAAGCATTAGAAAATATGCTGCAAGATAGCAAGCGTCTGCAGATTGAAACAACCGGCTCTCTGATCTGATCACGCTGTCCGGTTCGTTTCCACATACTCAATCGCATCATGACGGCTTGGCCGACCTGTCATCCAGCGCAGCATGCCTAGTGCACGCCATGTTGATGTGAGTTGGCGATAACCTAGATTGCTGATGACAGCAGCGATGGTCAATGTGGCGATATCGCTGGCGGTCGGATAGAGATGGAAGGACATTTCTTCCAGTAGCAAGGTGGATGCCGACAACAGAATCCCCAAACCGATTGCTACGGAAAGAAACGCAATACATGCCTGCCATGACACCAAGCCACAGGCAAAGGCGATGAGCATGAATACGTAGCCGAGAAATTCAAGGATAGGGCCGGACCATTCAAATAGCAGGAAGAATGGGAAGACGATGCGGCCAGGTACACCACCATTGCGTGAAAACATTAATGCCATATTTTGACTGAGGCTATCTGCCAACCCTTGTTGCCATCGTATGCAATGGCTTTTCAAGGTGGTGAGATTCTGTGGCACTTGATGCCAGCACACAGGATCAGCGATAAAGCGTATGCGATAAGTTTGTTGCTTCTTGCGCATCAGACGGTGCATGCGCACGATCAATTCTGTACCCGCGCTGCGGGTATCTCGACGATAGCCACCAACTGCGATGACGCTTGCTTTACGGAACAAGGTCATGCCTGCCGGAGCCATCAACATGCCATTGAGCATGGACCAGCCTAGTGGTGCGAACAGTGTACTGCGCAGATATTCAACGATTTGAAAAAGTGCCAGCCAATGTTTTGGTAATGCGACCTTTTTCAACAAGCCATTTTCTACTTCGCAACCGTTGGCAACACGTACGGCACTGACGGCTGCGATCACTGTATTGTCGTTCAGGAACGGCGTGACGATACGCTTCAAGCTGTCTCTATGCAGGATAGTCGCTGCATCTACGTTACAAAATAATGGGTAGCGTGATGCATTAATGCCGGCGTTTAATGCATCTGCCGTGCCACCATATTCTTTGTCGATGACGCGCAGACTGGGATAGCGTGTTGAGCGATAAATGCAGCTGACAGCCTGTGTCGTCAATTGGATGCGATATGCCTCTGGGAATGGATGCAGATCAAATGCAGCAGTCAGGATTTGTATGGTCTCGTCTTGCGAGCCGTCGTTGATGACGATGATTTCCTGTTGCGGATATTCGAGTTGCAGCAAAGACTGCACTGAGGCTGCGATGATGCTGGCCTCATTGCGTGTTGTGAACAGAATGCTGATTGGTGGCTCTAATCCTGTATGAATGTGTGGCAGCTCAGCCAGGATTTTTCCCTGTTCGATGCCATGCATGCGGAAGATCGCAAGCATATTCAGGAAGAGATAGCTGAGGTTGTAGGCGATGAAATAGCTGAATACGCCCCATGTCACGTAATTGAGTACGGCAGGCAATGTCATGATGGATGTCTTTCCGCCAAGGCTTGGCCTAGCATGTCGCGGGCAAAACGATCTGATAAGTTGTGTCGCAATAATTCAATTTCGGCCATGCTGAGAAACGGTATCCCCACCAATGCCTGTGCTGCGCGATAACGCACCCACCATTCCGCATCTGCAAGCAGCGGGATCAGACGGTTGACGTCTGCGTGCTCTCCTATGCGTCCCAATACTTTGGCTACTTGCCCGCGTACACGCCAATCAGGGTGATTTAAATGCAGGCGGATATGCGCCAGCAAGCCGGCATCTTTTGAAATGCGTAGCGCGGCGATGATGGTTTCTGTCTCGTTTGTTATATCCAGCAATTTGAGCGCAGTAGTGTGCGGTATGGGCAGACGTAATGCTTCGATCAAGCGCAACGCTCTGATCAAATGCGCGGCCCTGATTTCTTCTACCGCTTCAAGCAATGGCAGAGTGAATGCGCTATGTGTTGGCTGCAGAATGCTGGCGATATGTGCAATCGCCCAATCTTCGCGCGCCAGCATGAGTGGCGTTAACTGCTGGGCTGCGGCTTTCGCATCGATTTGTACTAGCGCATGGAATGCATTAATGGACGTGACGTTATCGGCAGCGAGTGTTTGCATCACGAGTGCATCCCACGATGCATGGTCACGCAAGTGCCCTAGTGTCAGTATTGCCAGCAGACGTTCGACGCGATTGCCATGGCGCAGCAAGCGTTGCGAAAAACGATCACAGCCGACGGAGTAGGCAATGCTGATCAAGTTTTCCGTTGCCTCGCGACTGTTAGCACTACGTATTAACTGATTCCATAGTTTTAAAAAGTACACGCGATCGCGTGCTGCCAAGGAGGGCAGTACAGCAGAAACAGAAGAATGCAGAGAGCTGAGCAGCAAGGGATGCCAGATGGAGAGAAATGCGCGCTCTTCTTGTGTACGACGGCTGAGTGATGCGCGCAGATAGACCAGCACCAATATCAATAATAGCGTTAAACCAATAGCGATCATGCCTATCCAGGCAGTGCCGACGAAATGAGGATCTGAAGAAAAATTCGACACTTAAGAGAATGCTTTGCAGTTGAAAAAAAATGTTACTGCGCGAACAGTTATAGCCTGATGCCGGCGATGTTGATTTCTAACGGTAGCGATAGCTGAGGATGTTGAATGAATAATCATGATGGCGTTCGCATTGCATTTGAGCATCTTATTGTAATGCCGATTACAGGCTGAATATGGGTGTGAGGGTATTTCGAATCCTTAGACGATGCAGGAGTTCAAGGATTCGACTCTTTTGAACAACAGCCGATGTTGATAATGCAATGTCCGTGCCAAATTTTGGCAGCAAGGAAGGGTGAGTTGCCTCGACTGGCATGTAATAATCATCCCATCACATCAGACTCAATATCATGCGAATCACGACACGACTTACTTTCACTTTTTCCCTACTTTTTTCGATTGTTGCTGCTCCTGTTTGCGTTCATGCCGCAGAAGGATTGCCGTCAGTCGTGACCGATGCATTGAAACGTAGTGCGATACCGCTTAATGCAGTGGGCACTTACGTACAAGAGGTGTCGGGACAAGCTCCCTGGATTGCATCGAATGATGTCGCCGGATTTAATCCTGCATCCACGATGAAACTGGTGACCACCGATGCTGCGCTTGATTTGCTTGGCCCGACCTACACCTGGAAAACCCAGGCGTATATGACAGGTACGCTGAATGGCGATGTGCTGGATGGCGATTTGATCATCAAGGGCAGTGGCGATCCGAAACTGGTGACAGAGAATTTTTGGCAATTCTTGCGCAAGATACGTGCGACGGGCATACGCGAGATACGTGGCAATCTGATACTTGATCGCAGCGTGTTTGAAGACATACCCTACGATGCTTCAGTGTTCGACGGCGATCCATTGAAACCGTATAACGCAGGGCCGGATGCCTTGCTGTTGAATTACAAGGTATTTGCTTTCCATTTTCAGCCTAATCCAAGTCGCAATCAGGTCGATGTCACCATCGATCCGCCGGCGGTACCTTATCCGGTGATGGCACCAAGTTTGTCGAATGGCGCATGTGGAGATTGGCAAGGCAAGCTGCAACCGTCCATGGGCCGCGTCAGTGCGAATTTCACCGGGACTTTCTCTGCTTCATGCGGTGAAAAAACCTGGTATCTGCATCCGTATCAAATGAACCATAGCGAGTATTTTGGCGTGGTATTTCGTCAGTTATGGACGGATGTGGGCGGTACTTTTTCCGGCAACATTGCTAATGGCGTAGTGCCGCCAGCCGCACGATTTGTGACGGAGTGGCAGTCAACCACATTGCCGGAAGTGATACGCGACATTAATAAATACAGCAACAATGTGATGGCGCGCCAACTGTTGTTGACGCTAGCAGCGGACGTACTCAAAGTACCTGCAACGCCGGAGCGCGGTGGACGAGTCGTCAAAACATGGTTGGCGAATAAGGGCATCGATACATCGCAGCTGGTGATTGAAAATGGTTCAGGTTTGTCACGTACCGAGCGTATTTCTGTTGGTGCGATGGGACGCATGCTGGTCGCGGCTTTTAAGGCACCGACCATGCCTGAATTCATATCCTCACTGCCGCTGGTGGGCTATGATGGCACGATGCGCAGGCGCTTGACGAAGCAAACGGTGGCAGGAAGTGCGCACATCAAGACAGGTTCATTGAACGATGTTCGCGCGATAGCTGGTTATGTGCTGGCAGCATCGGGCAAGCGTTATGCCGTGGTGTGCATTATCAATCACACTAATGCAGTAGCCGGTCAGGCTGCGCACGATGCGTTGTTGCAATGGATTTATGAGAATGGTTGAGTAAGACGATAGCGCGCCGTGGAGACGCGCTTACAGCAGTATCGGTTTATTCGATAACTGATTTGCTTGTGGCGTCTCATTTTCCGGAAAATATTCGTGCAGCATTGCATTGAGTTGCTGCAAGCCGGCAATCGCGCTGTCGTGATATTCACCTTTGGCAAAACCTTGCGTCATGGTCTTGCAGACGGCGTGCCAGTGATGGGCAGGGATCAGTTTTGAGATGCCGCGGTCAGCGACGATTTCGACTTGATGATCGGCCAGCTCAATGTAAATCAGTATGCCGCTGTTTTCTTCCGTATCCCAAATGCGATATTGCGAAAACAATTCATGCGCGCGCTGACGCGAGCTGACACCGGCCAGAATTGCGGATAGTTCCAGCGAGTGTTCAACGATCAGGCGGATTTCTGCGCGATGCGTTTTTTCGCCAGCAGCGATGGTTTTTTGTATCGCTGTTAGCGTTGCGCAGGGGAAGGCTTTTTTGCCAGTAAATCTGGTTGTCGTCAGATGCCGTATCGCACGCGAAAATTTATTCATTACCAATTCCCCGAAGCGCCGCCGCCGTCAAAACCACCACCGCCACCGGAAAATCCTCCGCCGCCGCCAAAACCACCGCCACCTCCACCAAAGCCGCCGAATCCTCCACCGGAGCGACGACCAAGTTCATT
The DNA here is from genome assembly GCF_900130075.1 of Herminiimonas arsenitoxidans. Taxonomy (NCBI): domain Bacteria; kingdom Pseudomonadati; phylum Pseudomonadota; class Betaproteobacteria; order Burkholderiales; family Oxalobacteraceae; genus Herminiimonas; species Herminiimonas arsenitoxidans. Next base: position 1,802,046 of record NZ_LT671418.1, on the reverse strand, counting down.
ACCGATGGCTGCACCCAGAATCACACCGGCAGAATTGCCCCAGTCACCATTGCTGCTATGACCGCGCGGGCCGCTGCCGCCACGACTGCGAGCAATCGTGATCAGAATAAGAATGGCGAAAAAGATGAAAGGTGCCCAGCCGAAAGCATCATTCTGCTGCGCCTTGTTGCCTTGCTTAGCGGGTTCAGGGAAAGCTTCCTTGTCCAGCAAACTGGTAATGACGGAAACGCCTGATGCCAGGCCGCCGTAGAAATCACCTTGTCGGAAGTGTGGTGCAATTACGTCCTGCAACACGCGCTTGGATTGCGCATCTGTGAGTACGCCTTGCACGCCACGTCCAGTTTCTATACGCAGACGGCCGGATGCAGCAGTATTATCTTTGGCGACCAGCAACAGCACGCCGTCATCGACACCTTTACGTCCCAACTTCCACGCATCGGCGACGCGTATGCTGTATTGCTCTATGCCTTCCGGCTCGGTGCTCTTCACCAGCAGGATGGCGATCTGGTTGCCAGTGCGCGTTTCGTACTCAGCCAGAACATTTTCCAGCGTGGTGCGCTGTTCTGCGTTCAGCATGCCGGCCATATCGGTCACGCGCTCTTTGAGAGGCGGGACCGGCACAAGATTCTGTGCGCTGGCGAGCATGCAGAAAAATGCGAGCGTACAAGCCAGCAGATATCGCAGAATGTTCATGGGCTGATGATCTTATTTTTTATCAAAATTGACGGCTGGCGGTGCTGAAATTGCTTTCTCGTTTTCTACCGTGAAAGATGGTTTCACCGGATAACCGAAGACCTTGGCCGTGATATTGGTCGGGAAGCTGCGCGCCAGTACGTTGTAATCCTGTACCGCAACGATGTAGCGTTGGCGTGCGACGGTGATACGGTTTTCCGTACCTTCCAGTTGCGATTGCAAATCGCGGAAGCCGGTATCTGCTTTCAGTTGCGGATAGTTTTCAGAGACGGCCATCAAGCGTGACAAGGCTGAGGACAGCTCACCCTGTACTTGTTGGAATTTGCTGAAGGCTTCTGGATTGTTCAACACTTCTGGCGTGATCTGGAAGCTGGTTGCAGCAGCACGTGCCTTGGTCACAGCTTCCAGCGTTTCGCGTTCATGTGTCGCGTAACCTTTGACGGTATTGACCAGATTCGGAATCAAATCGGCGCGTCGTTGGTATTGATTGACGACTTCACTCCATGCCGCTTTGGTCGCTTCGTCTTTTGTTTGAAAGTCGTTGTAGCCGCATGCGCTTAATGTTGACGCCAGCAAAGCAATCGACAGCCATTTGAATAATTTGGTCATTTCATTCCTCCTTGAATATTGTGCAAAACATCCGGTGTGTGATCGGCTATTTGATGACGTTGGTGCGGGGTTTCAATAGTACCGTGCTCATTGCTGCAAGAATCAGCAACATTGCTACAAAATCCTGCCAGTGCGGTGTTTCGTTTAACAAATACATGCCGGAGAATACGCCCAGCACGGGGATCATCATGACCGACAAGCTGGAAGCAATCGGTGGCAAAGTGCGTGCCAGTGAAAACCAGATTGCCTGTCCAAAGCCGAATACCAATAGCGCGTTATAGGCAAGTGCCAGCGATTCCGTCAGATTGGGCAGACGCCATGCCTCATATTCGAGCAAGGCGGAAATCAATCCAAGGCAAATGGCGCCGAGCAAAATCATCCAGAAGGTCAGCGCAATCGATGCAATATTCAGCTTGGTGCGTTTCATCAATACCGTACCATAACCCCAGGATGCAGCGGCAATCAGTGCCAGTATGCTGCCCAGTGGTTGTCCGGCCATATTTACAAACTCGCTGGACAATAATAATAGTGCACCGCTCAGCGCCAGCGCGATACCGCACCAGCCGAGGCGGGTGATGTTGTCGCGAAAAAATATCAGGCCGCACAGTACTGCCCAAATTGGCATTGTGTAGCCGAGGATGGCCGCGCGCCCGGACGACAGCATCTTGACGCCGACGATAATGCAGACGTTCCAGATAATGACATTAGGGATGGTGAGCTTGAAAATGGTTCCCAGATCGCTACGCGAAATCCCGAAGGATGCACCTTGCGAACGCACGGCCAGCCATAAGATAGGGAGTGATCCCAGCATGCACAGCGAGCGAAAGGCAATCGGCGGGAAAAATTGCACGCCCATTTTCATAATGGGCCAGTTGATGCCCCAGCAGAGGGTCAGGAGAACGAGCAGGATCCAATCTTTGCGGGAAAGAGATGTCATGCCGGCACGATAACATGGCGCGTTACAATACGGATTGTTAGAAATAGAAAGATATCGCCGTGACCTTCATCCAAAAACTATCCGCCGTCTGGCAAAGCCAGAAAACCCAACTCTGCATCGGTCTTGATCCAGATCTGGCCAAGTTTCCAGCCCATTTGCAGGGCAAACCTGATGCTATTTTGACATTCTGCAAAGAAATCATAGATGCAACGGCCGATACCGCCTGTGCGTTCAAGCCGCAAATCGCCTATTTCGCTGCCTTGCGTGCGGAAGATCAACTGGAAGCTATTTGCAGCTATTTGCGTGAGCGCTATCCGCATATTCCGATAGTGCTGGATGCCAAGCGTGGCGATATCGGTGCGACTGCAGAACAATATGCGCGTGAAGCTTTCGAGCGTTATGGCGCCGATGCGGTGACGGTGAATCCGTATATGGGTTTCGATTCGGTACAACCTTATCTGGAGCGGCCGGATCGTGGCGTGATTGTGTTGTGTCGGACTTCCAATGCAGGCGGTTCCGATCTTCAATTCCTCAACGTTGATGGCAAGCCTTTGTACCAACATGTGGCGCATCTGGTGGCAGACAAATGGAACACCAATGGTCAATGTGCGTTGGTAGTCGGCGCAACCTTCCCGAATGAGTTGGCACAGGTGCGTGCGATAGTCGGCGACATGCCTTTGCTGATTCCCGGCATAGGCGCGCAGGGCGGTGATATCAAGGCGACGGTGGAAGCCGGACGTACTGCAAATGGTACCGGCATGATGATCAATTCATCGCGTGCGATTCTGTATGCGCAAGCGGATGAGAATTTTGCGCAAGCCGCGCGTCAGGTCGCATTGGATACGCGTGACGCTATTAATCAGTATTGCAAATAATTTATCCCATATTCATGGGATAGATGAGTGACCAGGTGGGCCCTATACTTCGGGATCTGAATTTTCGGCCTACCTGCTATGAATTATCTAATTGAAAATCATCCTGTCAAAACGATGGCTACCGCTATCGCATTAGCCGTATCGGCTTTGTTCTTTTTGTTCTGATCAAAATTTTGGGATGCGATCAATGCTGATGTGTGAGCAGCATTGATGTTTTTGAAGCGGGTTGCTTGCCAGTCAAGCGTTTTTGGCCAGTAGTTCCAGCAAGCCCTGTAGTGCGTGTTCTATGCTTTGCTCGCGCACTGAGTGGCGGTCGCCACTGAATATCTTTTCTTCTACCTGTACTTGTTCACCTAGCGCCCACCCGAAGCAAACCATGCCTACGGGTTTGCCTGGTACGCCGCCGCCGGGACCTGCAATTCCAGTGGTTGAGAGTGCAACCGTCGCTCTGCTGTTGGCGAGTGCGCCTTTGCACATTGCCACGGCCGTATCCTGGCTGACTGCGCCGTGTCTGGCCAAGACTATTTCCGGTACTTTCAATAGCGCAATTTTGGATTCGTTGGAGTAGGTAACGAAGCCGCATTCAAACCAGTCGGATGAGCCTGCGATTTCAGTGATGGCCTGTGCCACACCGCCGCCGGTGCATGATTCTGCTGTTGCCAGCATCAAGCCGCGATCTTTCAAACGTTGACCAACTGTCGCTGCCAGTTCAAAGAGATTCGACATGGTGTTTCCCGTTAGAAGCTGCGCCAGATGGCAAAGACCAGCAAAGTGAAAAATGCCGCGACGATATCGTCGAACATGACGCCGAAGCCACCTTTGAAGCGTCTATCGAAATAGTTGATAGGCGGTGGTTTGGCCATGTCGAAGAAGCGGAAGACAAGGAATGCATAGAATTGCATCCACAAACTTGCCGGTGTAATGAAGAGCAGCACCAGCCAGATGGCAATCACTTCATCCCACACCATGCTGCCGTGATCGGCAACACCGAGATCGCGACCGGTTTTGGCACAGGCCCAGATACCAAGCAAAAAGCCGCCGATAATTACTAGCCACCAATTGGATGGCGTAAAAAACAAAGGCCAGCGGGCAGTCAGTACATTGAAGGATAACCAGCCAAACAATGTGCCAAAGGTGCCCGGCATGAACTTGGCCAAGCCGCTGCCGAAGCCTTGCGCGATGATGTGTGCCGGATGCGCCAGCATGAAGCTGGAGTTGGATTTGACAGGAGTGCTGGACGTGCCGGATTCGGATGCGTTCATGGGGAAGCGAAGTGGTCGAAGGATGCGATCTGTAAATCCAATGGACGACCGGCTTGATCGAGCAGACGCAGGCCGGATGCAACATCGATGGTACCTATGCGTGTCACCGGGGTATCGGCTGCCATTGCAGCACCCAGCACTGCTTCACGTTTCGATACTGGTGCGGTGAAACACAATTCGTAATCATCGCCGCCTGCCAGCGTAAAGCGGCGGCGTATATCTTGCGACTGTTGTTGCAGCATGGTCCCGGCAGGTAAGTCATCCAGATGCAGGGTGGCACCGACACCAGATTTTTTTAGAATATGACCAAGATCGCCGATCAAGCCATCGGATACATCCAGTGCTGAATGCGCAATGCCACGCAATGCCAGGCCGAGAGCTACACGTGGTTGCGGTGTGTGCAAGCGTACCGCCGCTGCGGCGAGTGCCTTTGCATCTAACTCATATTCTTTATACAGAGCGCCGAGTGCAAGGCGAGCATCACCTAAAGTACCGGAAACCCAGATGTCGTCGCCGATTTGCGCAGTATCACGACGCAAGGCTTGGCCAGTTGGGGTTTGTCCGAATACCGTAATGCAAATATTCAATGGGCCTTTGGTAGTATCGCCACCTATCAATTCGCAATTATGCGCATCGGCTAGTGCAAACAGACCTTGAGAAAATTGTGCGAGCCATTTTTCTTCCGCGCTCGGCAAGGAGAACGCGAGCGTGAAGGCAGTCGGTGTGGCGCCCATCGCAGCTAGATCGGACAAGTTGACGGCCAGCGATTTATGGCCGAGTTTGTAAGGATCGGCACCGGGAAAGAAATGGCGACCTTCAACCAGCATGTCGGAGGAAATAGCCATTTGCATATCGGCTTGTTGCGCCAGTAGCGCGCAATCATCCCCGATACCAAGCGTAGCTCGGTTTTTGGGATGGCCAGGGCGCACAAAATAGCGCGCGATCAGATCGAATTCGGACAACATGCTGCAATTGTACAGAATGCAGAGAGAGTCTTTGCGTCAGATGTAGTTTGAGCGGAGATGAACAAGTATGTGAAGCGCGGCTCCAATTCAGAGGACGCGCTACACATAACGCGATTGCCGTGATCGGCAATCGCGTTATGAGACGAATTAACTGGTCGCTGTGTCTGCTTTTGTACTGACGGCTTGTCCCAAGCCGGCCAGCAATTCTTGCCGAATGGCATTGTCATGCGGCGATACGCCAAAACCTGCCAGCAAACCATCTGCATCGTAAAAACGGCAGATGTTGCGACCGGTTGCTGTCGTTTCATCCAGCCATTTGCCGGTCGCGACGATATGCGGTGCCGGTGGAATCAAGGCCAATGGATAGCTTGGCGTTTTAATCAAGACCGGCGACGGTTTCAAATCGATCACAGTATTTTCACCCGTCAGCACGCGTGCAATAGCACGACCGGCAGTCATGATAGGCGCGATGTAAGGCAGGGTATGTGTGCTGCCATCGGCGAGCGAGGTGTACTCTGCACAGTCGCCCAAGGCATAAATATCTGCTGCGCTGGTTAGACCGCTGGTATCGATGACGATGCCGCGTCCGGTTTTGAGTTGCGCTACATGAGCCAGACGCAGATCAGGGCGTAGACCGACTGCGGACAGGACAACATCGGCTTCCACAGTATTACCGTCTGCCAGTGTCACGCGCAGCTCGTTTGCACCATGCGTGACAGTTTCTGCCACTGTATTCAGATGGAAGGTAACGCCGCGCGCGCTTAATGCTGTCTGCAGATTCGCTGACAGGGTGGGCGCAGCCAGTGCGGCGAGTGGTCGCGAACTTGGATCGACCAAGGTGACGCTATGTCCTGCACCTGCCAGATCGTCGGCGAATTCGCAGCCGATCAAGCCTGCACCCAAGATGGTGACGCGTACCGGATTGGCATTTTTCGGTGAGCTGATGTGCGCGCGAAATTTTGCATAGTCATCGACGTGATTGACAGACAAGACTTGATCGGCGGCTTCGCCCTTCAATCCCAAATGTATAGGTTGCGCGCCGACTGCCAACACCAGCTTTTCATATTCAAATACGCCATTGTCAGTAGTGACTGTTTTGGCGGCAGCATCGATGCCGTTGACATGAGTATTGGTTTGGATCGTGGCGTTCAGTTGCTCGGCCATTTGCGTTGCACTGTGCGTAATCATTTGTTCTGCCTGCTTGCCGTGAGCAAAGGCATTCGACAACATAGGCTTGGAATAGAAGCCGCCGCTATCTGCGGTGATCATGATCAAGGGAGTGGTTTTGTCGAGTTTGCGGAATTCGCGTGCAACGGTGTAACCAGCCAGTCCTGCTCCGATAATGATGATCGGTTTCATATTCATCCTTCTAGTCTAAAAAATGTCGCGTTAAAAGACGCGTAACAAGTGTGCGAAATAGGCATGGAGCGAAGTCCAATTGCTTGCAGTTTACTCAAAACCTGATTTTTAATCTGCATTTAATTTGCAGCAATTCATGGGGCGTTATTATCAGTCTTAAATCGAGTACTTATTGCTTATCGTTCATAAAATTGAATATCTCGTAAAAGATGATAATTATTGTAAATATCGTCAATTTTATTGCTATCTTCTGACATATTTTTCACTTGTTTTTATCCGTAGAAACACGTAGAAAAACGCGATTTATAAATTGCGGCTCTGCTAAAATGGACGGTTTCCTACGCATAAAAAGGATGGCTGCATAGCATGGATTCGAACACCGATAAAAAAGAAGAACTTCGCCTTCAGTTACGACAAGCTGCACTGGAATACCACGAGTTTCCAACTCCCGGAAAAATCAGCGTCACTCCCACCAAACAAGTAACCAATCAGCGCGACCTGGCTCTGGCGTATACGCCGGGCGTTGCCGTTGCATGTGAAGAAATCGCCGCTAATCCGGCTGATTCATATCGCTACACAGCACGTGGCAATCTGGTTGCCGTCATTACCAACGGTACTGCAGTGCTGGGTCTGGGTAATATCGGCCCGTTGGCAGCCAAGCCGGTGATGGAAGGCAAAGCCGTCCTGTTCAAGAAATTTGCCGGTATCGACGTCTTCGATATCGAGATCAACGAAACCGATCCAGACAAGCTGTGCGACATCATCGCATCGCTGGAACCGACTTTCGGCGGTATCAATCTGGAAGATATCAAAGCGCCTGAGTGCTTCTACATCGAGCGCACCTTGCGTGATCGGATGAAGATTCCTGTCTTCCACGATGATCAACACGGTACCGCGATCATTGTTTCGGCTGCAATCTTGAACGGCTTGAAAGTCGTCAATAAAGATATCAAGAAGGCCAAGCTGGTCGTTTCCGGCGCTGGTGCTGCTGCACTTGCCTGTCTGGATTTGATGGTTGATCTGGGCTTCCCGCGCGAAAACATTTTCGTCACCGATCTGGCTGGCGTTGTGTATGAAGGTCGCGTCGAATTGATGGATCCGGACAAAGAAAAGTTTGCGCAGAAAACTGATGCACGTACGCTAGGCGATGTCATTGTCGATGCAGATATTTTCCTCGGCCTGTCGGCTGGTGGTGTGTTGAAACCAGCGATGGTTGCTGCGATGGCGAAGCGTCCTGTCATTCTGGCGCTGGCTAATCCGACACCGGAAATCCTGCCAGATGAAATCCGCGCAGTACGCGACGATGCTGTGATCGCAACAGGTCGTTCCGATTTCCCGAATCAGGTGAACAACGTTCTGTGCTTCCCTTACATCTTCCGCGGTGCACTGGATTGCGGCGCCACCACGATTACACGTGAGATGGAAATTGCAGCAGTGCATGCGATTGCCGAACTGGCGCAAGCTGAACAATCCGACATCGTCGCGACGACATATGGCATCAATAATCTGAGCTTCGGTCCGGATTACATCATTCCTATGCCGTTTGATCCGCGTCTGATTGTCAAGATTGCGATGGCAGTAGCCAAGGCTGCGGAAGAGTGCGGCGTCGCTTCGCGGCCGATCAAGGATATGGAAGCGTATGCTGATCGTTTGCGCCAGTTTGTCTATCGCAGCGGTACTTTCATGAAACCGATCTTCCAGATCGCGAAAGCGACACCGCCGGATCTGAAACGTATCGTTTATGCAGAAGCCGAAGAAGAGCGCGTCTTGCGCGCAGTACAAGTTGTGGTCGATGAAAAATTGGCTAAACCGATTTTGATCGGTCGTCCGGCTGTATTGGCGCAACGTATTGAACGTTTCGGTTTGCGTATCAAGCCGGATGTTGATTTCACCATCATCAATCCTGAGCATGACGATCGCTATCGCGATTTCTGGCAGACGTATCTGGAAATGACGCGCCGCAAAGGTGTGACCGAGCAATACGCAAAACTGGAAATGCGTCGCCGTCATACGCTGATCGGTGCTATGGCTATCCACAAGAAATATGCAGACGGCATGATCTGCGGTACCTTCGGTACCAACGATTTGCATTTGCATTATGTGGAACAGGTATTAGGCAAACGTGCTGGCGTGAACGTTTACGCAGCGATGAATTGTCTGATTCTGTCGGATCGTCAATTGTTCCTGGTCGATACGCACGTCAATGAGAATCCAACTGCTGAAGAATTGGCAGAGATCACGATTTTGGCGGCGGAAGAAATGCGTCGCTTTGGTCTGGCACCACGTGCTGCACTGTTGTCGCATTCCAACTTCGGTTCCAGCGATAGCGAATCTGCGCAAAAAATGCGCAAGGTTCTGCAATTGGTCAGAGAGCGTGCGCCTGATTTGGAAATCGACGGCGAAATGCATGGCGATATCGCACTCAATGCGGAGCAACTGAAAAAAGCTATGCCTGATAGTAATTTGAAGGGTGATGCCAATCTGTTGATCTTGCCGAATATCGATGCAGCCAATATTTCGTATAACTTGCTCAAGAATACGGTCGGTAGCGGCGTTGCCATCGGTCCTATCTTGCTCGGTTGCGACAAGCCTGTGCACATCCTGACGCCATCGGCAACGGTGCGTCGTATCGTGAACATGACAGCTTTGTGTGTCGCGGATGCAGTAGCAGAACGCTAATCTCTGTAGTTAATAAAAAAGCCGCTCTTGCAATATGCAGAGCGGCTTTTTTTATGTGTGCAGCGATCTAGTGATCTTTGACGTCTGCGCGTAAAGGCACGCGGCCGGTTTGCACCAAGGGCGAGGCACGGTCGCAATGGCCGGGTTGATCGTCGAAGAACATGTGCGGTTTGAAGGCGGCCAATACATCTGATTTCGATACACCACCCATGAAGAAGGTTTCATCTATCGTCACGTCCCAGGCGCGTAGCGTTCGTATCACGCGTTCATGTGCTGGCGATGAACGCGCGGTGACGAGGGCTGTGCGTATAGGTGCGGTGCGGCCGCCTGAATTCTTGAAGCTGCTCTGGATGAAAGCCAGTGCTTTCAGCAAGCGTGCGAATGGACCTTCCGGCAAGGGCTTCAAGGCATTTTCACGTTCGTGATTTTCAAATGCTTCTATGCCCTGGGTTTGATAAATCCGTTCTGACTCATCGGAGAAAATGACGGCATCGCCATCGAAGGCAATACGGATTTGGTCAAGTTCTTCAAATGCGTTGGCCGGTTTTTGGTACAGCAAGGCAGAGGCCACGCCGGAATTGATGGCGGCTTGTACATCATCTTCATGCAAGGACAAGAACAGACTGACGTTGAAGGCATGCAAATAAGGCGCGAGCGATGCGCCACCGGATAATACGGCGCGTGTGATATCGAGATCGTAATGCTTGATCGAATTGAAGATGCGCATCGATGTCTCGGTAGAGTTGCGCGACATGATGACGACTTCGACAAAGCGTTGATTTGGTGTCAGTGCATTGAGCTTGAGCAGGGCGCGTACCAAGGCGAAGCCGGCACCCAGTTTCAGAATCTCTGCTTCATTGTCGAGCTGATGCTGGCGATAAGCTTCCAGACCTTGTGTGCGAAAAATAGCTTCTTCCGCTTCCAGATCGAAGAGTGCGCGTGATGAGATACCAACTACCAGTAAGCGATCGAGTGAGACGGGCATTGTTTGGTTTTCTCCCGAATGTCAGGAATAGTGTGCAAAATACACGCAGGACATGTGTTTGCAGGTAAATGAAAAGATGGGAATCATTATAAGCATTCCTGCTGGCTAGGATTTGTTCTACTAACGATAGAGATAGCGATGCTTGCAACGATAAGAAAATGGGCCAAACGGATCAAGCGCGATGTCATCGTTCTATGGTTTGCACGCAAGCATCCGGAGACACCGTTTTTGGCCAAAGTGGTTTGTGTGGTGGCGGTGGTGTATGCACTTAGTCCGATTGATCTGATCCCGGATTTTATTCCGATACTCGGTTATATCGACGATGTATTGCTGGTGCCTGCATTGATTTGGTTGGCAGTGCGTATGTTGCCGCCGCATGTGCTGGCTGATTGCAGAGTGCAGGCCGATGATTGGATCACCAAGTATGCCAAGAAGCCCAAGAGTTATGCGGGCGCTGTGCTTGTGGTTTTGATTTGGGGTGTACTGGCTTATCTTTGCTGGCGTTGGTTAGCGCATTAAAGACAGTTTGCTGGTGTGATTGTGAGGCAGGGGGGAGAAATATGCGGTGAGACTGGCGGTTATGCGCATCTCACCCAAGTATATTTATTGTTGTGGCTTCTCGTCTTTGTCGTCGTAAAAGGAGACGCGTAATGCACGGCTGCGGTGCAGTTTTTTCAAGCCGGCTTTGGTTCCCAGATAGGCGGCAAGCACGCAGTACAGCAAGGCCATCCAACCTAGGTAGTAGACGCCGACGAATGGCAATACGATGACCAATACAGTGGCGAAGAAATCGCGTTTCTCGATGGTGATCCAGTAATGCGATAACGCGTACACAATGAAGAGTCCGATAAAGCCTAGCAACATGATGTTTCCCTGAGTACAGATGGTGTGGTGCATTCTAGCATTCACTATTTTTGCTGGTGCAGTTTTTGCTGCTGCGCTGCGGCATAGAAATTAAATATGTTGCTTTAAATATGCACATTAAATAAAATGGCCCGTACTAGAGAGCGATAGCTGATGAAATTAACCCGATTTTCGGATATTGGATTGCGTGTGCTGATGTATTTGGCACGGGAATCGCGCAGCCCATCGGTTACCGTTGCAGAAGTCGCATTGCAGTTCGATGTACCGCACAATCATCTGGTCAAAGTTGTCGGAATGCTGGCGAAGATGGGTTGGATAGATGCTGTACGTGGTCGTAATGGCGGCATCAGTCTCGCGGTGAGTGCGGATACTTTGCATATTGGTAGCGTGTTGCGCGTGCTGGAAGGTGACACAGAGGCGATTGATTGCGAAGGTATAGGTTGCCGACTTTCTGGTGATTGCCGTTTGCGCAATGCTTTAAAGATAGGCGTAGATGCTTTCTACGGTGCGATGGATGAGTACACCTTGGCGGATATCGTCAGTGGTAACACGGGCGAGCATATAGTCATGATGCATAGACATTTTTTGATGGATCGCGCGGCTACTGTCTAGTGCGAAAGAATTCGAATGGATAGACCTGAACGAGGTCTTTTTTTATAACTTATAAGTTGCATTTTAAATGCCACATAGGAGTAATCATGCTGTCTGCTGAGTCACGTCCCTACATCGATGCGAGTGTTCCTGTTTTGCGCGAACACGGCCTCGCCATTACGCAGGTTTTCTATAAGAACCTGTTCATATCGCATCCGCAATTACACAATATTTTTAATGCAGGTAATCAGGCGAACGGTTCGCAACAGCAATCGCTGGCTTCCGCCGTCTTTGCGTATGCTGCGAATATCGATAATCCGGCTGCATTGGCACCAGTGATTTCACGCATCGTGCACAAGCATGTATCGCTGGGTGTAACGGCCGAGCATTACCCGATAGTTGGCCAGCATCTGCTGGAAGCGATCAAGCAGGTGCTCGGCGATGCTGCTACTCCAGCGTTGATTGCTGCATGGGCCGAGGCCTATGGAATTTTGGCGCAAGCGTTGATCGATGAAGAAAACAGATTGTACAAAGCGGCAGGCGTGACGCCAGGTGCTTTGTTCGATATGCGGGTAACAGCAGTAGAGCAGGAGAGCGATCAGGTCAAATCGTTTACCCTAGAACCTGCCGATGGTGGGCACGCGCCGTCATTTCATCCTGGACAATACGTGAGTGTGGCTGTGCATTTGCCAAACGGCTTGCGTCAGTTGCGCCAATACAGCTTGTCGGATGCGCCGGACTATCGGCATCTGCGGATTTCGGTCAAACGTGAACCAGCTGGTGCGGAGACACCGGTCGGCACGGTTTCCAACTGGCTGCATGACAATGTTGTGGTTGGCAGTATTTTGTCGACCAGCAAGCCGTTCGGCGATTTTAAGCCGGATACCGACGGTGAGGGACCGATAGTATTGCTGTCCGCTGGTGTGGGTATTACACCGATGATTTCGGCATTGAATCGTATCGCTTACGTCGCGCCGCAACGTCGCGTTATTTTTGCGCATGCTGCACGCAATGCACAGCATCATCCACATCGCGCCGATATTGCAAAGGCAATCGAGCTGATGCCGAATTTGCACAACGTCACGTTTTATGAAGAGAGTGCAAGCGAGCAAGGCAACGATGCTTCCTTGCCCGGCCGTATGCAATTGAAGAAGTTGCCGCAGTGGGATCTTGCCAATACCAAAGTGTATATGTGCGGTCCATTGCCCTTCATGCAGGCGCAGTGGGCGGATCTGATCGCATCCGGTGTTCCGCCACAAAATCTACATCGCGAAGTCTTTGGTCCTGATTTATTGGATCATTTGATTTGATGCAAGGTATCGAGTTTGTCATCTGGTTTCAGGTTGCTTTGTAGTCTCTCTGCTTCCTGAAGTTTTACCAGATGCCGGCCACGATAGGCACTGACAGCGCTAGCCACGCTGCTCAGTGCCACATTTCTTCTTTCCCTAGTTCAGTCAACGCGGTTTGCCTTTATATGGGTAAACATCTCCGCCATCTGATCGAGCTACGACTTCCTAGCAAAATGCCTAAGAAGCCTCAAGCCATGTGAGTTGCTTCAGTGCGACCCTGATGCGCATGTGCTTGCTTATGCCCTATGCTGCATTGGGCAAGTTCAATCATGTAGTCTGGAACTAAAGTAGAATAATTTAGCTTTTTGTCTATTTTTGTATTGACGGTCTTGTTGTTAATCTAGTTATCAGTAAACATAGGCCGTACTCATGGAAGTTTTTCCTCATCAAGTGGTTTGCGAACATTGCGACAGCGTGTACCGGCGACGGCCGCTAGCGCGGGGCGAAATCGCGCATTGTGAGCGTTGTGGCGCGGTTCTTTATCGCGCTGCACGACTCAGTATCGATCAATGGTTGGCGTTGACGGTGGCGGCTGCCATTATGTTTGTATTGAGCAATGTCTATCCCGTTATTCGAATCAGTTTGAAGGGCTTGCATAACGAAGCAACGCTTTGGCAAGCAGTCTCGGCGTTGGCGCATGGTGCGGTCGCGCCGATTGCCGTGCCTGCGGCCTTCACATTCATCGTGGTGCCTTTCTTGCAGATTACCTTGTTACTCTGGATTCTTGCATACGTGCGTCTGGAGAAATATCCACCAGGTTTTTCCTTGTTGATGAAAACGCTCAATCAATTACGTGGATGGAGCATGGTTGAAGTTTGCATGCTCGGCGTGCTGGTGGCAGTCATTAAGCTTTCCAATTTTTTGGATGTCGTTGTGGGCATCGGTACCTGGGCACTGGCAGCCTTGAATGTCTTGATCATTATCATCGCCAGTCGGAATACACATTGGTTGTGGGAGCTGGTTGAGCAGTATCAAACAGATCCTGCTGCGGCACACATATCGAGTCAGGCGCAGGATGTGGCGTCGAGGCAGACTCCATGAGCGTACCTCCACGCGCGCGCGAACTGGGTGTGATTGGATGCCACAGCTGCGGCTTGGTCTGCGAGGACAAGCAAGATGCGTCCATCGCCTGCCCACGTTGCGGAACGACATTGCATCGACGAAAAGTAAATAGCATTACACGCGCCTGGGCATTTCTGTTGGCGGGACTTATTTTTTATGTGCCGGCCAATATCTTGCCGGTGATGTACACCAGCATGCTGGGCAGCGGTGGCGACAGTACTATCATGAGCGGTGTTGTGGAATTCTGGCACTCGGGATCTTGGGATATTGCCTTGATTATTTTTATCGCCAGCGTGGCGGTGCCGTGTACTAAATTTTTGGTGCTCGGATTTTTGCTGGTGACAACTGGCCGACATAGCCAGTGGGCCAAGCGACGACGTGCTCGGCTTTATCGTATGGTTGAATTTATCGGTTACTGGTCGATGCTCGACGTGGTAGTGGTCGCCCTGGTCACTGCTTTGGTGCAGTTCAACGCCTTGAGCCATACAGAAGCACGAATAGGTATTTGTTTTTTTGGATTGACGGTGATCTTTACCATGCTTTCCGCAATGAGTTTTGACCCCCGCTTGATCTGGGATTCTGAAAGTGACCATGAACAACACATCTGACAAACAAGAAAATAAGCCGGAAGCGCCTGCGTTACGCGATCCACAAATTAGAAAACCGCGCTGGCGTGTGCCTCTGGTTTGGCTAGTCCCTTTGGTCGCTGCATTGATTGGGCTATCCATGATTGTCCACACGTGGTTATCGACCGGGCCACAGATCACGATTCAATTCCAAAGTGCTGCAGGTCTGGAGGCAGGAAAAACTTTGGTGAAATACAAGGATGTAGCGATCGGTACGGTTGCTGCGATTAATTTGAATGAAGACCAGTCCCAGGTTCTGGTTGTCATTAATCTGGAAAAAAGTGCGGAGAATTTTGCACGTGCCGATACACGCTTTTGGGTTGTGCGACCACGTGTTGGTGCTGGCGGTGTATCGGGTATCGATACCTTGTTATCTGGTGCGTATATCGGTGTTGATAAAGGCAAGGACACTGAGACTCAGAAAAGTTTTATCGGCCTGGAAATTCCCCCTACAGTCATTAGCGGAACACTGGGTAAAACTTTCTCGTTGCATAGCGATAGTTTGGGATCGTTGGATATCGGTTCGCCGGTTTATTTCCGTCACATTCAAGTAGGACGGATCGCTTCCTACAAATTAGACGACAACGGTGGCGGTGTGGGCATGCAAGTATTCGTCGATGCACCCTATGATCGCTTCGTGATGACAGAGACGCGCTTTTGGAATGCGAGTGGTTTGGATGTGTCGCTGGGTGCAAATGGTTTGAATTTAAAAACACAGTCACTTGCAACCGTGATTGCAGGTGGTATTGCTTTTGAAACGCCAGCTGTTGTCAACAACACGACTCCAGCTAATGACAAAACGCGTTTTGTTCTGGCGATAGACCAGCAAACAGCAATGGCACCACCGGATGGTGCAGCTCTGCGTTTGCAAATGCGTTTTGAACAGCCTTTGCGTGGATTGGCTGTGAATGCTCCCGTCGAATTTCGCGGTATGACGATGGGACGTGTGACAGCGATTAATCTGGACTACAACCCGGTGAAAAAACTTTTCCCCGTGATTGTGGATGTGGAAGTCTATCCGGATCGTTTAGCATCGGTCCGCGATAAATTCCCTATGCAAAAGGGCAATCAAGAGCAGCAAGTTGCGAATATCATGCGCGGCATGGTTGAGCATGGTTTGCGCGCGCAAGCACGCACCGGCAATGTGCTGACCGGGCAGTTGTACATTACGCTCGACTTCATACCCAACGTAGCCAAGGTGGATTTCGACGTCAATGCGAAGCCTCTACAGATACCTACTGTTGCGGGTGATTTTGACAAGCTGCAAGAACAGATCGCCAGCATCGTCGCCAAGATAGACAAGGTCCCATTCGATAAAATCAGTCAGCACCTGGATCAGAGTCTGATTACCTTGGATAAAACGCTGAAGCAGCTCAACGGCGGTGTGTTGCCGCAAGTTGAAGGTACCCTGCGTGAAGCACAGCAAACATTCAATACCGCGAACAGCGCGCTGGCTGAAGATGGACCGCTGCAAGAAAATTTGGGCAAGACATTAACGGAAGTACAGCGCTCGGCACGTTCATTGCGCACGCTCACTGACTTGTTGGGGCGCAACCCGGAAGCACTGATCCGTGGCAGACCTTCAGAGACAATACCTGCAGCCATTCCCGATGCAAACCGAAACGGATATACAGAGGAGTCACCACGATGAGAGCTTCCATCAATAGAGGCCTGATAGTCGCCATCGGTCTGGCATTGACTGCGTGCGCTTCGGCACCAGTGCGCTATTACACCTTGGTCGCACCACTGCAAGAAACAAGCTCGGCACCGGCAGTTCCTTTTTTGATCGATCTGCAATCAGTAGGTGTACCGGTGCAAGTGGATCAGCCGCAACTGCTGGTACGTCAAGCTAACGGTGGCATTACACAGCTCGACAATGAGCGATGGGTCGCGCCGTTAGCTGATGAGTTGCGTACAGCATTGTCCGCGGAACTGACGCAGAAACTAGGCACGCAAGACATCGCCGGTTTGCCGTCGCCAATTAACAAACCGGTGTTGCGTATCAAGGTTGAGGTACGTCGTTTCGATTCTTTGCCTGGGCAATATGCTGTGATCAATGCCGATTGGAGTTTGGCGATGACGGGCGACAAAAACGTTACTCGACTATATTGCAGCAGCCGTTTGCGTGAGCCTGTACCAGGCGACTATTCCAGTCTGGTACGAGGGCATCAAAAAGCCATCGCAAGCTTGGCAACACAAATCAGTGAGGCTGCGCGCAGTTTGACGTCTGCACAGGGTGGTATATGCCCGAAATCAAGCTAAATTGATCAGTGCAATCGGGTATTGAAATGCGATACCCGATGCATAGAGCCGGGCGATACTAGCGCTCTGGGTAAAGTTGATAATCTGGAACCAGATCGTCTTTGTGGAAAAAATTCTGGGGTAGAAAATAAAAATGCGGCGCTCAATTTCTTGAGAACCGCATGTCTATTATGGTGCCGAGAGCCGGAATCGAACCGGCACGCCTTGCGGCGCGGGATTTTGAGTCCCGTGCGTCTACCTATTCCGCCATCTCGGCAACGCAAGCTGAGCATTATGCTCGATTTGGACGATTTGAGCAAGACTGATTGTGCTTGTTTATCGAAGATAAATGCATATTTTTTGCATTTATCACTACTAAAGCAGCATCCTCTTTGCGCGAGAGCGGTCGTGGATCGTTATTGCTTCTGTTCGGTTTGCGTATTGTAGATACGTTGATAAAGACGGAAGCGTTCGTCGCGATCAGCTGGGCGGCGGCCGTGCCAGATCAATTGCCATTGCTGGTTGGAGCGTGTGATGAACTGTGCTGCATCGTTGCCGCGGTAGCTATCTTGTAGCAACAAATAATCACAATTTTTCTCGCCAGCTTGCGCAAACTCGACTTCGCCAAAGTAGGCAAACGATGCGCGTTGTGCAGGGCCGACGTTCGTTGCGACGCAACGTTTGACGGTTGGTAATGCGATCTCGATTTGTTTGGCAACGCTGACGTAGCTCTTGATGTAATTGCCCCATGGCAGCCACAGCGTCATGAGCAGCAGCCAGCACAAGATAATCCCACCTGAAGACAGTACAACTGCGCGCCACAAAACGGAAGGGCGACGCGAGATGCGCCAGTACACGATCCAGATCCAGGCTGCTGATGCGGCAGCGGCAACGAGGAAGGCGAATAGGCCAAACTCAGGTTTGAAGCCAGGCGCGATCTTGAATGCGTTCTTGGCCAGTTGTGCCGGCCAGCCGGTTTGTTTGGCGATCCAGCCCAGCCAGATGAAGGCGGCGCACGTGGTCAACATCATGACCGAGAACCAATCGACTGCATTGATGGCACCACGTTTCATTGTTGGCAAACCGAATGCGGCGAGAATCGCGAGCATAGGCAGTAGCGGCAACAGGCTGGCTTCTTCTGCATGAGAGTTCAAGAAGGCGAGCACCAACAACGCAGCAAAAAAGGTCAGTGGCAGCGTAATGTGTAGTGCTGCATGTTGTCTGCGCCATGCATACACGGCCCAGATGGCGAAGGGCCATGCCGGCCATGCAAACCAGACGGCGTTCTTAAAGAAATATTGTGCGGTGGACCATGATGGTGCGCTGATCTGGCGATAATTCCACGCCATCCATACATCAGTTGCTTTACTGCCAGATTGCACCAGTTGATTGGCCCATATCCATGAACCTGTAATGGCCGCAGCTAATGGCAGCACGATCAGTATCAAGCGCGGTAACAGGGCGCGATCGCGTACGGATGCAAGGCTAATGATGCCTAGCCACAATGCGAGCGGAACAACCCAACCGCGCGTCAGCGCCAATGCAGCTAGGGCAAGACCTAAAACGATGGTGCGACGTAAGGTGTTTTTTTCAAACAAACGCGTCGTGGCGTATAAGGCGCAGGCAACCAGCGACACCTGTAATGCTTCAGAGGTCGTGCCGTGACTGTGTACCAGCAAACCAAGGCAGCCCAGATAAATCAGCAATGCGCCATCGGCCAATGTGCGGCCGAAGTCTTTTGGTTCAGGTTGTCCGCCGAATGCGAGTTTGTGCGGTTGTGCCTCAGTACGGCGGCCTAACAGGTAAGTGGTGTACCACACCGCGAGCGAGCCTAGCAGGAAGAAACAGATCGGCGCAATGCGTGCGGCCATCGGGTCGCCTAATAGCCAGCCGAATAATTTGATGCAAATCGCACCGAGCCAGAATGCCAGCGGGCCTTCTTCGAACATCGGCAAACCAGCGATATTGGGAGCCAGCCAATCGGCTAGTGAGCCATGCGCCATCGTCCACATGATGCCGAAGCCGGCAGCGTCGTCCGGTTTCCACGGATCACGACCAAGCAGGCCGGGCAGGATGTATAACAAACACAGTGCGAACAACGCCCCGCGCGGGAGTGCAAGCGTAGCGGAGGCGGGGAGGCGGACTGGCTTCATGAAAGGAGAAAGTTGTTTTTATTTGATCCGGCGTTATTGTGCCGTAAAAATTCTGCGTCAGTGCAGCGATTCTCTATTGATGGTGTGAAAAGACTGATTTTCAAGTCGCAACAGAGATAGACGTACAGTGAGCTTGCAACAAAAAAGGCAGCCGTGGCTGCCTTTTTTGAAACGCGGTGACGAAATTATTCTGCCACAGATGTTTTTGAACCGACGGTACCGAACTTCTTGCGGAATTTATCCACGCGACCTGCGGTATCAACGATTTTGTGTTTGCCGGTGTAGAACGGATGCGATTCCGAGGAAACCTCGATCTTTACCAGTGGGTATGTTGCGCCTTCAAATTCGATGGTTTCACGAGTTTGAATGGTCGAACGGGTAATGAATTTGAAATCGTTCGACATGTCTTGGAACACGACGTTACGATAATCTGGGTGTATGCCTTCTTTCATTTTTCTGCCTTAGATAGTTTGGTAGCCAATCGTCACTTCGTCGGTCGCACAGCTTCTTGACCCGATTGTCGATCACTTTCCTAGGTTGGAACGAGTCGCGAATTATACATGGAAAATTCAATAAAATCATGGATTTGCGACAAGCTTGCTGAGATGAATGCTACAGTCGCAACAGTGCATTTAAAGGAGTCTTTGTGACAATTGGTTTGCAGAATGGCATGAGTACGCTGCTGCAGGTCGTTGAGGCATGCGGCATAGTCGCATTTGCCTGCTCCGGCTTCGTCGAGGCGCGGCGCAAAGAAATGGACTTGGTTGGCGTCTTTATTGTTGCTTTTATTACAGCATTTGGCGGCGGTACCCTGCGCGATATGTTGCTGGATCGACGCCCCTTGTTTTGGGTAGAGCATCAGGAATATGCCATTCTTGTCTTTATTCTGGCTCTGATAGCCGGGCCATTTCTCCCGCATTTGCGTTCGGCTGTGGCGGAAAAAACGATTGTTGTTGCCGATGCTTTCGGTTTGGGTTTGTTCAGCGCAGTTGGTACTTCATTGGCGCTGGAAGCGCAGATGCCGATTTTTATCTGTGTGATGATGGGCGTGACGACCGGGATTTTCGGCGGCATCTTGCGCGATGTGTTGTGCAATCAAATCCCCATGGTGTTCCGGCGTGGGCAGCTTTATGCAACTTGTTCATTCATCGGATGCTGGGTTTATATGGGGCTGGAGTGGCTGAGTGTATCGTCAGCGGTGGCCTTGATTTCAAGCATTGTCGTGACTTCGGCATTGCGCCTGTTGGCGGTTAGATGGGATTGGAAGTTGCCGGGTTGAGTGTTGCGCTTGCATAGTAAAAAAGCCCGTTTTCATTTGCAGTGACTGCAAGGAAAACGGGCTTTTTGATTTCAGCCATGTGCATGGCTGAATATTCAATGATCAGGAATTGCCGCGGCGCATCATGTCGAAGAATTCTGCGTTGTTTTTGGTCGACTTCATCTTGTCGAGGATGAATTCCATCGCTTCGATTTCGTCCATGCCGTACAGCAATTTGCGCAGTACCCAGATTTTTTGCAGCTGGTCTGGTTTGATCAGCAATTCTTCACGACGTGTGCCGGATTTGTTCAGGTTGATTGCAGGATAGACGCGCTTCTCGGCCAGACGGCGTTCGAGATGTACTTCCATATTGCCTGTACCTTTGAATTCTTCAAAGATCACGTCATCCATACGGCTGCCGGTTTCGATCAGCGCGGTAGCGATGATGGTTAGCGAACCGCCTTCTTCAACGTTACGTGCCGCACCGAAGAAACGTTTCGGGCGTTGCAATGCGTTGGCATCGACACCGCCGGTCAGTACTTTGCCGGATGCTGGGATCACAGTGTTGTAGGCGCGTGCCAGACGAGTGATTGAGTCGAGCAGAATCACGACGTCTTTTTTCATTTCGACCAGACGCTTGGCTTTTTCCAGCACCATTTCAGCAACTTGCACGTGGCGTGTAGCTGGTTCGTCAAAAGTGGAAGCAACGACTTCGCCGCGTACCGAACGCTGCATCTCGGTCACTTCTTCCGGACGTTCGTCGATCAGCAACACGATCATGACGACATCAGGATGATTGGTGGTAATCGCATGTGCGATGTGTTGCAGGATGACGGACTTACCTGACTTAGGCGAAGCTACCAGCAAGCCGCGTTGGCCTTTACCGATAGGCGCGATCAAATCGATGACGCGGCCGGTGATGTTTTCTTCGCCACGCATGTCACGTTCAAGCAGCAAAGGCTTGTTCGGATGCAACGGCGTCAGATTTTCAAACAGAATGCGGTGTTTCGATGCTTCCGGCGGTTCGCCGTTGACCTTGTCAACCTTGACCAATGCAAAGTAGCGTTCGCCATCTTTAGGCGTGCGGACTTCACCTTCGATCGAGTCACCAGTGTGCAGATTGAAGCGGCGGATCTGCGACGGCGAAATATAAATGTCGTCGGTGGACGCCATGTAGCTGGCGTCGGGCGAGCGCAAGAAGCCAAAGCCGTCAGGCAATACTTCGAGGGCGCCATCGCCAAAAATTTGTTCTCCTGATTTCGCGCGTTTCTTGAGAATCGCGAACATCAGTTCTTGTTTGCGCAAGCGCGCTGCGTTGTCGATGTCCAGGCCAATTGCCATTTCTAGCAGGGCGGAGACGTGTAACGCCTTTAATTCGGATAAATGCATATGTTTGAGTTTCCCAGGAAGGGAGATAAAAAGGTGGGGGAGGGAACGACGCGATGAAGTTGGTAATCAAGCAGCGATGCGGGCGCATCGCTGCAATTTTTATTTATATTAAATGTTGCTGTCGATGAAGGCGGTCAATTGACCTTTTGCCAGTGCGCCTACTTTTTGCGCTGCTGGTACGCCATTCTTGAACAAAATCAAGGTTGGAATGCCGCGAATACCGAATTTTGCCGGGATTGCTTGATTGGCATCGACGTCCATTTTTGTGATCTGGATTTTGCCTGCGTATTCCTTGGCAACATCTTCCAGGATCGGTGCAATCATTTTGCACGGACCGCACCACTCTGCCCAGAAGTCGACCAGAACTGGTTTGTCGGATTTCAGTACGTCTGTATCAAAAGACGCATCGGTAATATGTTTGATGTTTTCGCTCATGTTTGCCTCAATGTGAGGAGAAAAGGATAAATCAGCGCCTTGGCAATAACCACTCTTTAACGGTGCTTACCTGCAGCGTCTCCGCTTACTGGGTAAAGATGGAGACATTGCGATGTAATTCAAGTTTTTTTGAAGGTGCAACCAGAGGTAATCAGGCGGGGTCTGGACAAATCATAACCTATTTTATAAAAAGTGGGGCATTGCTCATAAAATTTCACAAAGCCTCGCATAAAATGCAAAACTGACCAGCCCATCGCTGCACTTTTCCCGTTTCCATCTTTCACCTGAGCCCTTGATGCTGCATAGCGCCGTACTGATTCCACCTTCCGCTGCCTTTTGGGATGATGCCGCGTGCGCATTGCTGCAAAGCGATTTGCTGGCGCGCGCCGAACATGCGTCGGTCAAGGATCTATCGTCAGTGCGCGTGGTGGTGTCGACTTTTGCACATATACAGTTGTTGAAGACGGCATTGGGCAAGCAACTCGATGGTGCGTTCATTCCGCCAGTCATCACTTCGCTATCTGAATATATACGGCTATTGCCACCGCAAACTGGTGCGGCAGTTACCGCGCCTAGTGAGCGCTTGATGTCCTTGTATGCGACTTTGCGCCAGCATGCGTGGCTCAAAAAACTATTCAGCGCGCGTCGCAATACGGATTTGCTGCCGCTGGCGGAAATTCTGTTGGCACTTTCCGATGAATTGACACAGGCGATGTTGCCAGCGTTGAATGTGTCGCCGGATGCTGCTGATACGCGCTGGCAGGCAGCGTTAGAGCAATTGTCGCCGGTTGCGCGCAATCTGTTGTCGGATGAAACGCAACTGGTGTGGACTATCTGGAAGAGTCAGCTCGATGCCAGCGATGCAATCGTGACGCGCTTCGCGCAGATGATGCGTCTGGTGCAGCAAGCGCGGTTGCCCTTGTTCTGGATCAGTCCGGTCGAGCCGGATGCGATGGAGCAAGCCTTCCTCGATGCGTACAGCGAACAGCGCGCGGTCGTATTGATGACACTGGATTGGCAGGCTCATCATATTAATAGTACTTACGCTGCTGCATGGTCGGAGATGTTGGCGGATGAAACGGTAGACGCTGCCTTGCCAACGGCGACGCCAGCAGGTTTGTACTTATATGCAGCGCAGAATCTGGAAGCGGAAGCCAAGGCCGGTGCACAAACCATTATCGATTGGCTGCAGCAAGGCAAAGCCAATATCGCCATCGTGGCGCAGGATCGCGTAGTCGCACGTCGCATACGCGCCTTGCTCGAACGTGCGCAAGTAATAGTTGCCGATGAAACCGGTTGGAAATTATCGACTACGCGTGCAGCAGCGGCGCTGGCATCCTGGCTGGAGTTGGTTGCGGCACGGGCCGAGACAATAGGCTTGCTGGATTTTTTGAAGTCGCCATTCGTTTTTGCCCATGTAGAAGACAAAGCCGATCTGGTGATGGCAAGCGAGATGGCTTTGCGACGTGCGAATGTGTTGGGTGGTTGGGATGCAGTCACTGATGCCTTGACTGCCATTCCTGCTGCGCAAAAGATGATGCGCTTGTTGGCACAACAATCCTCCGCATTTAGTAAAGCCAAAACTCTGCACGAATGGATAGCAGCAATTCAGCAAACTCTAGATGTATTGGGCATGCGCGCAGCCTTGCAAGCAGATGGCGCTGGTGCGCAAGTGATTCAATTGCTGCAGGATATTGCGCAGGATTGCGAGCAGGTCGGACATACATTTTCATTTGCCGAATGGCGCGCATTTATCAACCTGCAATTGGAAGCAACTGCCTTCGTACAGCTTAATCGCGACAAACGCGTCGTAATGTTGCCGCTGAACGGTGCACGTTTGCGCAGCTTCGATGCTGTGTTGATGGTTGGTGCAGATGCTGAACATCTACCGTCGCAGCCTGCAGAAACCTTGTTCTTTGCCAATGTCGTGCGTCGTGAACTAGGACTGGCAACGCGTGAAAGTCGTCAACGTCAGCAATTGCGCGATGTGACGGAATTGTTGTCGGCCAATGATTGCGTCGTGTTGTCGTGGCAGGCGCATAAGAATGGTGAGCCGAATCCGGTCAGTCCATGGATAGAACGTTTGCAACTCAGCTTGGCGCGTGCCGGTTTGCCTGCATTGGCTGAGCATGATGTGCAGATTGCGCCGCGGCATTTGTTGCCGTTGCCAGCGACAATGCCGGCACCGAGTGCATCTGCGCTGTCGCCCAAGAAACTTTCCGCCAGCGGTTATAACAGTCTGGTCGCTTGTCCTTATCAATTTTTCGCTACGCGTATGTTGGGTTTGTCTGGTATCGATGAGTTATCTGATATGCCGGAAAAACGCGACTACGGTGATTGGCTGCATCAAATCCTTGCCATGTTCCATACGCAACTGCATGAGCATGCCGTTGTAGATAGAGCGGCATTGCTGCGCGAGATTTCTGATCAGGTATTCGGACAAGCGCTCGATAAAAGCGCAGCAGCACTCGGCTATTACGCGCGTTGGCAAAAAGCGATGCCAGCCTATCTGGAATGGCTGACAGAACGCGAAGCGCAGGGCTGGAATTTCGTTCTTGGCGAAGAAAAATTCGAGAAGATATTGCGTTGGCAAGATGGCGAAATCATCTTGCACGGTCGCGTCGATCGCATGGATGAAAATGCATCTGGCGAACGCATCGTGCTGGATTACAAAAGCACGAATCAAACTGCATTGCGTGACAAGCTCAAGCAAGGCGAAGATCATCAACTGCCGTTCTACGGTTTGCTCTCTGATGTACCGCTGGCTGCTGCCTTGTACATTCCACTGGAAGCAACGAAGGACAAGATCAAGGAAGTGGAATCCACCGAATATGAAACCTGGCAGCAGACCTTGAGCGCACAGATTACAAACACGATGAGTGCGATTGCACATGATGCACCGTTGTCTGCTACCGGACCAGAATCCGTTTGCCAATACTGCGATGTGCGTGGACTCTGCCGCAAGGGAGCATGGTGATGGACGATCCTCGCATGACGCCACGCGCTTATGAAATCAATGGCACACACGCTGATGCCGCACACTTTGTTGCGCGCGCCTGCGATCCGTCGCGCTCGGTCGTGGTGGAAGCTTGTGCCGGTAGTGGCAAGACCTGGTTGTTGGTAGCGCGCGTATTGCGCTTGCTCTTGTCCGGTACTGAACCGGCAGCGATATTGGCGATTACGTTTACCCGCAAGGCCGCACAGGAAATGCGCGAGCGCTTGATGCAACTGTTGCATGAACTAACGTTGAAGTCTGATGCAGAAGTGTTGGCCTTGTTAAGAGAACGTGGCGTTGCCGAGCAGGCTTTGCCGACAATGTTGCCGATTGCGCGTGGCTTGTATGAGCGTGTTTTGCGCAGTCCACAATCGCTGTCTATAGACACTTTTCATAGCTGGTTTGCGCGCTTGATTCAGATTGCGCCGCTGGCATCCGGTGTGCCGCATGGTTATACCTTGACGGAAGCAACCGGCGAATTGCTGTCGGATGCGTATAGCCGCTTCATGCAAGCGGTGAACGAAAAAGACAATCAACACGTCAAGGAAGCACTGATTGATTTGTACTCACAGGTCGGTGATTTCAGTACGCGTAATCTGATCAATTCCTTTGTCGCGAAGCGTGCGGAATGGTGGGCATCGGTGCAGGGCGGCGATCCCATAGAGTGGCTGCAGGAGTTGTGCGGCGTTGATGGTGAAGTTGATGCGCGCTTGTCCTTGTGGGCGGATGAGAAGTTGGCCGCACGCATAGGACAGATTGCATGGTTGCTGGGACAAGGCACTGCCGTTAATCAGGAACGTGCAACGTCTATAGAAAAAGCGATGTCCGATGGCGCGACGCTGGAAAATTTCGAGACACTGACGAATGAGTTTTTCGATGGCGGCGGCAAGTTTCGCAAGAACCGCGCGACCAAGAATCTGACCAAGGCTTTGCTGGACAACCTGGGCGAAGATGGCGTCTATGCGTTTGAAGTAGAGTTCGAAAGTGTGGGCGAAGCGCTGAAGAAGATTTTGCGTCGCAGTATGGAACCCAAGGTCTTAGCACTTAATCGTGCATTGTTCACTGTCGGTGCGGCCTATCTGGACATTTATCAATCGGTGAAAGCCGAGCAGCGCGTCTTCGATTTTGCCGATCTGGAATGGCAAGCTTATCGTCTGCTGACGAATGAAGAGCATGCAGCTTATTTACAAAGCCGTCTTGATGCACGCTACAAACATGTGTTGCTGGATGAATTTCAGGATACCAATCCGCTGCAGTGGAGCATCGTGCAGGCGTGGTTGAATGCATATGGCGACGATAGCGACAAGCCCAGCATGTTTGTTGTCGGTGATCCCAAGCAATCCATCTATCGTTTTCGCCGAGCCGAGCCGCGCGTGTTTTCTGCTGCGCGTGCAGTATTGGTGGCGCAAGGTGCAGACTTCTTGCGCACCAATCAGACGCGACGTAATGCCATAGGCATAGTTGAAGTATTGAACGCCAGCTTTGTTGCCAATCCTATTTATACCGCGCAAACCACCTTGGCCAATGAGCAGGGTGCAGTGTGGCGTTTACCGCTGGTACAGCAGGAAAAGACCGAGAAAGTTGTTTGGTCGCCGTCGCATTTGCGCGATCCGCTTACTACGCCGCGTGAGGAAGAAGAGGATGCGCGTCGTCTGGAAGAAGGGCGCGCAGTCGCACAAGCTATCTTGCGTGCACGTGCAGAGGCCAAGGATGCACGTTGGTCGGATGTGATGTTGTTGGTGAAAAAACGTACACATCTGGGTGCTTATGAGCGCGCCTTGCGCGAAGCCGGCATTCCATTTGCATCTGACCGGCGTGGCGGTTTGCTGGAATCGTTGGAGGTAGCAGATCTGATTGCCTTGCTGACTTTCCTCATTACGCCGCATGACAATCTCGCGCTGGCGCATGTACTCAAGTCACCAATTATCGGTGCGACAGATGAGGATTTGATTGCACTGGCGCTGCGCACAGAAAAAACATGGTGGAGCAGATTGCATCGGGCTGCGGAATCATCATCTCCCGTTTTGCAACGCGCTGTAACTCTGCTGGAAAAATGGCTGGAGCTGGCTGCGCATTTACCTGTACATGATTTGCTCGATCGGATACTGCACGATGGCGATGTGGTGGCGCGTTATGCGCAATCAGCATCGCCGCTGGTACGTGGGCAAGTACTCGGCAATATCGAAGCCTTTACCGAACTGGCCTTGAATCTGGATGCAGGTCGTTATCCTAGCTTGCCAAAATTCATCGATGCCTTGCGTCGCCTGCAGAAATCCGCAGAAAGCGATGCGCCGGATGAAGCCGATATCGATGCCGCCATGGACGCGGTGCGTATCTTGACGATACACGGCGCAAAAGGTTTGGAAGCGGATATCGTGGTTTTGCTGGATGCAAATCATAGCGATCCGGCACGCGATGATTACGGCGTGTTGTGCGAATGGAAGCAGGAAGCGGATGCACCTAATCACTTCTCCGTCTTTGGTCGTCAAGCTGAGCGCGGTGCGGCACGCGATTATCTGTTCGCCGAAGAAGAGCAACTAAAAACTCAGGAGGACTGGAACCTCTTGTATGTAGCGACTACGCGTGCGAAGAAGTTATTGATAGTCAGCGGTGTCGCGGACGCGCGCAGTGCTTCTGTAAGTGGTGTGGCGGATGGTTGCTGGTACTCACGCTTCCAGGGTGCGCTAGAGATGGAGTTGGGTGATAGTTTGCTGGTATCTGATGTAGAGCAAGAAGCAGAATTTTCTTTGCCTATATTCAGTCCGCCGGCTTTGCCTGCACCGCAGATTGAAGTCGAAGCCGCTTACACCAGCGCAGAGATCGAAGAAGGCGTAGCGTTACACGCATTGATGGAGCGTCTGACGCAAACATCGACGTGGCCGCTGGAGATGTATGAGCCGGCACAAATCGCTAAATGGCTGCCATGCTCACGCGAAATGGCGACGAAAGTGCGAGAGCAGGCGAATGCTATTCTGGCGCAGCCGGAGCTTGAGCGCTTCTTCGATCCCGCACAACATCGCTTTGCACGCAACGAGATGGAAGTCATCACCAGTGCCGGCGTCGCACGCTTCGATCGCATCGTGATGTTCGACGATGAATTGTGGATACTTGATTACAAACGTAATTTGTTTGATAGCGAACGCGCTGCCTATGCCTTGCAATTACAGCGATATCGCATCGCAGCACAGACGGTTTTCCCTGATGCGACGATACGTACCGGTTTGATTACAGCGGATGGGAAATTGACGGAAATGATGTAACACACGGGATTTGCGTATGATTTTGGCAATCTGCCAGGACTAATTGTCGCTATCAGTGTGCGGTGTACGATAAATTTGACGCATGCGCTGGAAAAGCGGCGCTCCGTTCATGCAATCTATTGACGGTCATTCCTTTGCACATCTATAGTGGCGAGATGATTACAGACTTTCACAATCTTTCCGAAAAAATCGGCCAATTGGCTGATTTGACCCAATCGCTACGCAGCGAAAATGCAGATTTGCGTCTTAAAGCGGTTTCTTTGGCCGCTGAAAATGCTGAACTGACACGTCGTATGCAAGAAGCACATGACCGCGTTGCAGCATTGCTGGAACAAATCCCCGCACAAGAAAAAGATGAGGAGACAGCATGATTCAGCTCGACGTATCGATCATGGGGCAGCCTTACAAGCTGGCGTGCAAGGAAGGCGAAGAGGGCGCCTTGCAGGAAGCGGTTGCCTATCTGGACGGGAAAATGTGCGCCATCCGTGACGCAGGGAAGCTGAAGGGGAACGATCGTATTGCCGTTATGGCAGCGCTCGGCGTCGCCGCAGAGTTGCTTGCAACCAAATCGCCGGATGGTCCTTTGTCCGAGATGTCGATGTCCGAAGTGAAGCAAAAAATCACGTCCATGCACGAGACGCTGGATGCTGCACTTGCACCACAAGAAAATCTTTTCTGAGATTTCTTTTCCTTCCCGACTGATTGGAGTAAACTAAGCGCTCCTGCCGTGTTCGCCATTGCCATAATTCCTTGAACCATTTATGCGCAGCGGCTGCGGAATTTTGTTCGACGGGAGTGCGCGTCGCTAGTCCGATGAACCCGAAGTTGAACTAACTGTGGCCAACTTGAACCTCTTGGTTCAGGATGCCGGCAAAGCGGCACAGGCGGGGCTTAATGCTGAAACGGTTGCATGAAAATGCAGCCGTTTTTTTATTTCCGCATCTTGTTTTGGACAATCGCTGGCGAGTGCTTCAAAATAAGCCTGTACTTCCTGTTTCCCCAAAAACTAACTTCCTAGCTTCTTCAAAAAATTATGCGCTATTGGCTCATGAAATCAGAACCGGGCGAAGTCAGCATCGACGATGCATTGGCTGCACCGAATCAGACTGTTCCATGGACTGGTGTGCGTAATTATCAGGCGCGCAATTTCATGCGTGATGCGATGCGGGTTGGTGACGGCGTATTTTTCTATCATTCCAGTTGCGCCGAGCCAGGTATTGTCGGTCTGGCCGAGGTCGCGAGTACCGCTTACCCTGACGATACGCAGTTCGATCCCAAGAGTCATTACTACGATCCCAAAGCGACGCCAGAAACGCCGCGTTGGATGATGGTCGATGTGCGCATACGTAAAAAAACGCGACTCATCCCTTTGTCGGAGTTGCGTACGATACCTGAACTGAGCAGTATGGTGCTTCTGCAGCGTGGTAGTCGCTTATCGATTACGCCAGTTACATCGGATGAGTGGAAGTTCATCTGCGAGCGTCTGCTTTAATTTCTATTCCCTGATTTCTCCTCCAAGTTTTTCCTGTTTCTCTCACTTCATTTATTGCGTCAGCGGAATATCTGTTGCGCTATCTGCTGTGCATCTCGTCTTGATGATGTTGGAAATATTTTCTTCGATGAAAAATTTCGACTCATCCATCTCATTCAATCCGAAAAATATTCAAAATATTTTTATGACTGTTTGATGAAATATGCGCGTGAAGTTTTACATATCTTTATACGGTAAATAATTCAAACATAAGTAACTGCCTAATATTTGAGCAGATATTTTCATCGTGTGCGCAATATGTACACGCATTGCCGGTAATTTTTACAAAGCTAGGCGCATTACTTCCCTCTCGAAAACAAATCAATTTCCTTTCATTATTTTTTCGAAATCATGAATGGAAATGACTCATATTTTTTATCGCGACTGATCTTTTTTGTCGCGGAACTAATTCATGTTGTCCTTCTCTTAACGAGCACTTCG
Source organism: Herminiimonas arsenitoxidans (assembly GCF_900130075.1). Taxonomy (NCBI): domain Bacteria; kingdom Pseudomonadati; phylum Pseudomonadota; class Betaproteobacteria; order Burkholderiales; family Oxalobacteraceae; genus Herminiimonas; species Herminiimonas arsenitoxidans. Next base: position 1,771,487 of record NZ_LT671418.1, on the reverse strand, counting down.
CATCGACAAGCTTGTGAAGATGCGCTGTTGCAAGACAGATTTTTTGTCTTGTCGCAATTTGAAAGTTGCGCTGAAATTTTTGCATGAGCGTATTACTACGATTGCCTTGTTCGTTGAAACAGCAAGTTGGGAATGGTGAAGATAATGAAGTCGTTGATTTCGAATAATTGCAAAACACAAGGTTTTGCGAAGTACAAATTTTTGCGCGACATACATTGCGTCACCACAGGCTAATGATGACGAAATTTTTCGTAATGAATTTGCGCCGTGAAGTGTCGAGTGCAGGTGAGTATGGATTGGTGCCGCTTTTGTTTGTCGCTGGCGCACTGGTTTGTGTTCCTGCGAGAGCAGTAGAGGGCGATACGTTCACGCCTTATGCCACGTATGGCGTGAACTACGACGACAATCTTTTGCGCCAGCCGGATTATGTGCGAGATAGCGGTACAGCGGTTTCCGACAGATGGACGCGGGCAGCAGTAGGCGTGCGCATGGATAAGGAAATTGGTCGACAGAAATTGACTGCCGATTTGTCTGCCAATCATTCCGAGTACGAACGCTTCAATCAATTCAATAACGATGGACAAGAGCTGAAGGCAAATTGGAACTGGGTACTTGGCAATCAATTTTCCGGCAATGTAGGTACCAGTTATTCGAAGGCGCTGACGCCGTTTGAAGACTTTCGCAGTCTGGAACCGAATATGCGGGTGCAGCAGAGAAACTATATTGATGCCTCGTGGCGTCTCCATCCGAGCTGGCAAATCAACACCGCATACAGTCGCTACGATTTGCGCTACGAGCTAGAGTCGCAGCAGCCGGCAGAACGTACGCTTAATACTGCGGATATCGGATTCGATTATCTGGCGAGCAGCGGTAACAAGGTCGGTATCGTTTTCCGCCACGCCGAAGGTGAGTATGCGTATGCACCTATCAATACGTACAGCCAGAATGAAGTCAAGGCCAAGGTCGATTGGCAAATCACGGGCAAGACCTTTGTTCAATTCCTGGGTGGTTGGGCTAAACGCGAATACACAACGAACCCGCAACGCGATTCCAGTGTACCTAGCGCGCGGCTGACTGCGTATTGGCAAGCAACAGCCAAGACCGCAGTTTCACTCGGTGTCTGGCGTGAGATCGGTGCGACCGACGATCTGGCCGCTAACTACGCCAGCAATCGCGGAATCAGTCTTGCATCAACCTGGGATGCCACCAGCAAGATACGCGTTGATGCTTTATTGACTTCAGAGAAGCGTGATTACAACGGTGTGTCAGTGATCCAGGGATTGGCGCCACTGGATAGAGCCGATGATTATCGCAACGCCGTACTCGGCATCACTTACAAGCCTACGCGGCATTTAGGTATTCGTGCCTCCGTTTATCGGACGCAACTGGATTCGAATATTACGTCGGCAACTTATCGTACCGACGGCGTCAAGCTGAGTACGCGCTATGAATTCTGACATTAGCCATATCAAATATCCGGCGGATATTCCTGCACGTCGATTTTATCGGCGCTTGCTCGATCCTCTGATTGTGATCTGCCTGCTCTATCTGATTACGATACTTGCGGGCAAGGAATTCAGTGCCAATCATGTAGTGCTGGCTGTGCTCGCTTTCTTTATCAGCTCCACCGTATTCGGTTGGGCTGATCCCTGGTGCGATGCGTCGCAGTCCAATTCATGGGCCTTGGGTAAATCAATTTTTCTGGCGTGGTCATTTGCTGTCGCCTTGCTGGTGTTCTTTGCTTACGTGGCTGGCTTGTTCTTGTTGTTCACGTATACGGAAATATTGATCTGGTTGCTTGTGACGCCATTGACCTTGTTGAGCGGTCAGCTTTTATTGCAAAAGGCCGGTGCAAGTATGCGCAAGACCGGTGTGCGTTCAGTCGTTCTGGTGGGCGTGAATGAATTGAGCGTACAGCTTGCGGGACGTATCAATGAGAGTCCCGATCTACGCATGGAGGTCAGTGGATTTTTTGATGACAGGGATGAGTCACGTCAACCCGATGACAAGAAGATGCCATTGCTGGGTGGTATGGCCGATATTCCGGCTTATGTACGTACGCACAATATCAATACGATATTCATCAGTCAGCCGATTTCTGCGCAGCCGCGCATACGAAAATTGCTGAATGAGCTGCAGGACACCACGGCATCGATTTACTTTTTGCCGGACATTTATGTGTTCGACTTGATCCAGGCGCGCTTCGATAGTGTTGCCGGTTTGCCGGTAGTGGCTATTTGTGAATCGCCGTTTACCGGTATTAACAGCATGGTCAAACGTGCCAGCGATATTGTGCTGGCATCGATTATCCAGATCATGTTGCTGCCGGTGATGTTGGGTATTGCGATGGCGATCAAGATGAATTCGCCCGGCCCGGTCATTTTCAAACAGCGCCGTTACGGTTTGGATGGTGAAGAAATCATCGTCTACAAATTCCGCTCAATGACAGTGTGTGAAGACGGTGCACGCGTGGTGCAGGCGACCAAGGGTGATCAGCGCATTACCAAAATCGGTGCTTTCCTGCGCAAGACTTCCCTCGACGAATTGCCGCAATTCTTCAATGTGCTGCAAGGACGTATGAGCATTGTTGGTCCGCGCCCGCATGCAGTCGCGCACAACGAGCTGTATCGCAAGCAGATCAAAGGCTACATGTTGCGCCACAAGGTCAGGCCCGGCATTACCGGTTGGGCGCAGGTGAATGGCTTCCGCGGTGAGACCAATACGCTGGACAAGATGGAGGCACGTATTGCCTACGATCTGGACTATTTGAAGCGTTGGTCGCTGGCGCTTGATCTATGGATTATTTTGCGTACCTTCAAGGTCGTTTTGATGCGTGATAACGCTTATTGATGACGAATCGCGAACGAATTTTGAACGCATCCCGCAATACCGAGCAATTGATGCAATGGAGTGAAGAATGAAAAAAATAAGACAGGCAATGTTAATGATTTTGATGGTCACGCTGGGTAGCTGGGCATCTGCTTCTGACGTACCGCTAGGGCCGGGTGACGTGTTGAAGATCACTGTGTTCGGCAACAACGATTTGACGCTGGAAACCAGAGTGAGCGAAGCAGGCAGTATTTCCTTTCCTTTGGTAGGGGAAGTGAAAGTTGGCGGCTTGTCGTCAGGTCAGGCCGAGAAGAAGATTGCCGATCTGCTGGATAAAGGTGGCTTCATACGCAACCCGCAAGTCAATCTGATGGTGACGGATATGCAGAGCCAGCAGGTTTCAGTGCTCGGGCAAGTCAATAAGCCGGGACGTTATCCGGTCGATGGCAAGCGCAGCCTGACCGACATTCTGGCGATGGCAGGTGGTGCCAATGAAGAAGCGGCCGACACCGTCATCCTCACTCATACACGCGATGGCAAAACCACCAAGGAAACGATAGACATGCTGGAACTCGTGCGGTCTGGCGATCCAGCCAAGAATCGCGAACTGGTGGCCGGTGACTCGGTGTTTGTCGAGCGCGCACCACGCTTCTATATCTACGGTGAAGTGCAGAAGCCAGGTTCCTACAAGCTGGAACGCGACATGATGGTTCTGCAGGCGCTTTCGACCGGTGGTGGTTTGAGTCCGCGCGGTACCGAACGCGGTGTGCGTATCAAACGGCGCGATGCCAATGGCGTATTACAGATCATGAGCGTCAAGCATGACGATCTGCTGAAGCCGGACGACATAGTCTATGTAAAAGAAAGTCTGTTCTGAGCGAGATCCGAAAATGACTTTGACCCAAATCCTGCGCACCTTGCGTGCGCGCTACAAGATTATTCTGCTACTGCTGGCGGTGACTTTAGTCGTTACCTTCGTTGTCAGCTTGGTCATGCCCAAGACATACAAGGCAACGACGGCAGTGGTATTAAACAACAAGGGTATCGATCCAGTGACCGGCATGAATGTGCCGGTGCAACTGACGCCGGGTTATATGCCGACCCAGGTCGATATCGTCAACAGCAAGATTGTTGCATTGAAGGTGATCGCTGATCTGAAGCTGGCAGACGATCCCGCCATCAAGGAACGTTTTGCAAAAATAGATCCGGAGCAGGGGACGATACAGGATTGGCTGGCAGATGGCTTGCGCAGCAATCTGACAGTGGAACCGGCGCGTGAAAGCAGCGTGTTGAATATCAGCTTCAAAGGTGACGATGCAGATTATGTGGCGAGAGTAGCGAATGCTTTTGCATCAGCATATCAACAGATAAGTGTGGATCTGAAGGTCGCACCGGCGCAAAAGGCGAGCGGCTACATCAACGATCAAATCAAGATCTTGCGCGAAAAATTCGAAGATGCGCAAAACAAGATGTCTGCCTATCAGAAGGAAAACAATATTTTCAGCAGCGATAACAAGCTGGATGTAGAGACTGCGCGCCTGAATGAATTGTCCAGTCAGTTGGTAGTGGCACAAGGCCAGTCGATAGAAGCATCATCACGTCAACGACAAGTGCAAAGCAATGCAGGTGGATCGCCTGATGTGTTGGCTAATCCATTGATACAGGCGCTCAAGTCCAGATTGTCGGAGGCAGAAGCAAAATTTGCCGACACTGCGCAAAAACTCAACGTCAATCATCCGCAATACATTGCTGCCAAATCAGAAGTTGATCAACTACGCGCCAATCTGAATCAACAAATCGGCCTGGCATCAACCGGCATAGTGAGCAACGCTCGCATTCTGCAGCAACGCGAGGCAGAAGTACGTGCGGCATTGAATGCGCAAAAAACAAAAGTGCTGGCGCTCAATAGTGCACGCGATGAATTAAGTGTGTTGTCCAACGAAATGGAAAATGCCAAACGTGCCTATGAAACGGCATCGCAACGACTGACGCAGACGAATCTGGAAGGCAAATCTATGCAGTCGGATATTTCAGTACTGACGGCAGCGACAGCACCGCGCAATCCCGCCAGTCCTCGTCTCTTCCTGAATCTATTGGTCGCATTAGTGGTCGGCACCATGCTCGGCATAGGCGCTGCGATTGCGATGGAACTGCTGGATCACCGTGTTCGTTCGGCGGAAGATCTGACGCAATTGTTTGGTTTACCGCTGATAGGTGTGATCGAGAAAACCAAAAAAATCAGCAACAGACATGCACCACCTCGTTTGGGGCGTGGTCTGCCGGCATGACGAAACGGGCTTGAGATTGGAAGTAACTGTAGCAACAAGCAGATTGGAAAAATCATGATCAGAACAGCAACGCAGATTCAAGATGCTGCAACACTGCAGTTTCGCGAAGAACCAAGCATTACGCACAGTCAGATCGGCAGCATTCTGGAAAAAAGCGGCCGTCTGAGCGTAGATGGTACGGAACGCATTTTGCAGGAGCAGCGTGTACGTCGGCAGCGCTTTGGCGATGCCGGGATTGCGCTCGGTTTGTTGACAGAAGCTGATATCGAATTTGCCTTGTCGAGCCAGTTTGCTTATCCGTATCTGCTCAAAGGGCAGAGCACTGTGAGCGAAGAGTTGATTGCTGCTTACGATCCTTTCAGCAAGCAGGTCGAAGCCTTGCGCGCCTTGCGTAGCCAGCTGGTGATGCGTTGGTTCGGGACTGGTGCGCAACGTTCGGCCTTGGCGATTACCAGTGCTGAGCAAGGCGATGGTCGCAGCTATATTGCGGCGAATTTGGCCATTCTGTTTTCGCAATTGGGGCAACGTACCTTGCTGATCGATGCCGATATGCGCAATCCGCGTCAGCACCAGCTATTCGGCATCGAGAACCGCAGCGGACTCTCGGCCATTTTGTCGGGACGTAAAGGCGTTGCCGATGTGCAGCGTATTCCTTCCCTCATGGATCTGTCTGTGTTGCCAACGGGTGTGTTGCCGCCGAATCCGCAAGAGTTGCTGGGGCGCGCTGCATTCCCGCAACTATTGCGTGATTTCGGCAATGAGTTCGACGTAGTCCTGATCGATACGCCACCTGATTACGATTATGCCGATGGTCAGATGGCTGCTGCGCGCGCCGGTGCAGCATTGGTGGTCGCACGTAAAGACATCAGTCATACCGGTGCAATCGGCAATCTGGTTGATTCCATGAAGCAGAGTGGTGTGCTGGTGGTGGGCGCAGTGCTCAACGAATATTGATTTGACGAGACCGCATGCAGCCTGACAAGAGACACGAAGAACTGTGCATGGATTTGATGAGCAAGCACGATGTGCTGGTTGATCTGATTGGTGATGCGCCATTTCATTACGTGGATATTCCGACGCACGGTAATGTCGGTGATCTGTTGATCATGCATGGTACGTTGGCTTTTTTTCACAAGAAAGGTTTGGTGCCCAAGCTGATCGCACCTTACTTTGCATACGACACGCGATGGATAGCGCGTGACGATGTGATTGTGTTTCACGGTGGCGGTAACTTCGGCGACCTTTATCCTTATTTCCAAAACCTGCGCGAAAACATCGTGCAGACACAAAAGCGCAACCGCATCATTGTGTTGCCGCAGTCGCTGCATTTCTCTTCGAAAGAAAAGATGGCCGCTTCGGCAAAACTGTTTCGCACGCATGGCGATGTGCACATCTGTGTACGTGACCATGTTTCCTTCAAGATGGCGCAGGAATTTACAGACCACGTTTATCTGTTGCCGGATATGGCGCATCAACTTTATCCGATGAGCGCAGCTGTGAACCATCCATCACAACAAACATTGCGTATCAGTCGTGTTGATGATGAAGGCGGCGCTCAGGATGCATTGCCGGATATCGATGTAGCGACAGTAACCGACTGGCCTGAATTCGTTGGTGCACGCGAAGAGAACATCAATCTGTTCCGGCGTGCGATCGGTGCTTTCTTCCGCAGAGGCATGGGACGTTATGCCAACAGGATGCTGGTGCGACTGTGGATAGCGTATTCCGCACGGTTGGTGACAGATGCTGCGCAGCTATTTGCGCGTCACGATCTGATCGTCACCGACCGTTTGCACGGCCACATTCTGGCTTGTTTGCTGCGCCGGAAAAATATCGTGCTCGACAACAGCTATGGAAAAAATTCCCGTTACGTCGAGGCGTGGACGAGCGGTAGCGAGCAGGTCACCTTGCAGAAGCCCAATAGAGAAATACACATTGCACGCTCCGACGCGATGTCGGCAGTCATTTAAGGGAGCATTATTTTGGCGACGATAGATGTTTTACTACCAGTCAAGAATGGCATCGATTATCTGGCGGCATCGCTGGATAGCATTTGCATGCAGACGTTCAAGGATTGGCGTGTGCTGGTGCTGGATCATGGTTCTACCGATGGCAGCCTGGAATTGGCCGAAGATTACCATCAGCGCGATCCGCGTATAGATGTGTACAGCTTTCCCGATGCGGAAGGGCTGGCCGGCTTGCTTAATCGCGGTCTGGATATCAGCGATTGCAAATACGTAATGCGCCACGATGCCGACGATGTGTGTTTCCCCGACAGGATGGACGTTGTACTGGCTGCATTCAAGCGGCAGCCAGAATGTATAGCCATCAGCGGGCAATCTGCCGTGATCGACGGCGCAGGTCTTGTGACCGGCAACATCAAGATGCCTATTGGTCGTCATCGCGTTGCTGCTGCCAGCTTCTTCCGTAACCCGATTACCCATCCGGCAGCGATGATGGATTTTTCTGCGGTAAAAAATCTGGGTGTGCGTTACGGCGTTGATTTCTTGAATGTGATGTCTGCCGACAAACGTCTTGAGGTCAACAGCCTGGCCGAGGATTACTTCATGTTCGGGCAACTGGCGATCCTGGGTAAATGCAGCAATGTACCGTCGCAACTGATTCAATACCGCTGGCACGGCAGCAACGTCAGTGCAACGCGCTTCCGTGAACAGGTAGAAGTATCACTGACGATATCGCGTTATCTGACGCGTTCCTTTTGCACCATGCACGACTTGCCTTACTTCGATCCTGCTCCTTTTTGCAATCACGGCGGCATTCTGTTTGATGTTGCCGGGCAAACTGATTTTTCCGATGAGTTTGAGCAGATGGCTTACACGCTGCGACGCGGCTTGGGCGCATCCGATGAATTGGAGCGCGAGCTGATATTCCGCAAGGCGGCATCGACGCGTCAGGATGCGCGCCTGCTGTGGCGCTACTTCCAGTTCCAGTCGCGGAATGCACCGGAAACCGGAGAATGGAATGCGATCCGCTCGTGGTTGATCCGTCGCTTTCCCGGCAAAACCAGCATGAGCGTCGCGCAAGAGTTGGCGGCGTAACAAGCATGGATTTCATCATCTATCGCGATATGTCCTGTGTGCATGCGCTGTTCATTCAGCGTCAGGAGTCGTCGCATGCTGGGTGAGCCGACCATGAATACAGACACTGTGCATACGCGCTGGCTTCCGGGAAGCAGCGATAAATATGCGGTGCTGGCAGTTGTGCTACTTGCCTTGGTGGCCGGTATCGTCGTGCCTTTCTATGCGGATGTGATGGATTACAAGCTGGCACGCTTGCTGGCGCTGCCCGCGTTTCTGTTATTCGGTTTTCTCTTGTTATTCAATCGCATGTTGTTGCTGACGCTGATTATCGTTTTCAGATCGGCCGGCGATGTGATACTCGACTCGACACGTTTTTCCATCGGTGCTTATACAACCGGCTTGGGTGGTGTCATTAATCTGTGCGTGATTCTGCTGGCTTGCATACTGGTCATAGAGAAGCCATCCTACCTGCCGAAGAAAATGGCTATGGCATGGTTGCCATTCCTGTTGGTCGCATTCTTCGGTTTGGTGATCTCACCGGAAAAAGGCGATGCGATCCGCACTTATCTGACCTTGCTGTCTTATTTCGCTGTGTTCGTCAGCGCCTTCTATTTCGTGCGATCGGCGAAAGACTTCAGACATTGCGTCAAGCTGGTGCTGTGGTCATCCGTCTTGCCGGCAATTTATTCCCTAGTCGATATTGCACTGAATGGCAGAGCCGGCGGGCCGGAAGGATTCCGTCTGCAATCGACTTTCACGCATCCGAATATCTTTGCGTTCTATCTGATGCTGATTATTCCTTTGACCTTGTTCACGCTCAAGGACAAGGCGACACAACTCAGTAGCGGTACACGTGTCGTGCTGACGCTTTATTTTGTATACCTGCTGGCACTGCTGGTGTTGACGCAGACGCGTAGCGCGTGGATCGCCTGCCTGTTCGTATTTATCGGTTATGCACTGTTCTTCGAAAGACGCTATCTGCTGTATCTGATGCTGTTGCCGGTAGTGGCTTTGCTGGTGCCGGAAATCCGCGACCGTCTGCTTGATCTCGGTAGTGGCACGGAAGCGGTGGGCTATGCCAAATTGAATTCGTTTGCATGGCGACTTTCGATCTGGGAAAGCGGCTTGCAGTGGATGCGACCTAGTCATTATCTGTTCGGTTATGGTCTGGAGGGGTTTCGCCATTTCTCGCAAACCTTCTTCTCGGCTGCCAACAAGATTAGCTGGGGTGCGCACAATGTGTATGTGCAATGGTTCTTCGATGCGGGTGTGATTGGCCTGTGTGCTTATCTCTTCCTGTATGCACGCATGGTGGTGATACTCAAATCACTGGCGCGTATCGACAAGCTGGCTGCATTCATCACGATTTCTATAGTGATTGTTTATCTGGTTGTCTCGTCTTCGGACAATATGTTCGGCTATCTGGTCTTCAACTGGTATTTCTGGTTTGTCGTAGGTGCTGGTTGTGCATTGGTAGCAATGACAGTGCCGTCTATCGCTAGCAAGCATGCGCGCCGTAATGAGCCTCCCGTACAGGCACGAGGCCGCTATGAGTAGCACTCAACGTCTGGAAGTGTTGGATGGCTGGCGCGGCATCAGCATTCTATGCGTGCTGGCGGCGCACTTGCTGCCTATGGGGCCCAAGGTCTTGCAGTTGAATTCGATGTTCGGATTGTTGGGGATGGCATTGTTTTTTACGCTATCGGGTTTTCTGATCACATCCTTCCTGTTGAAGAATCCGCCGGTATCCGATTTTGTGGTGCGACGGTTTTTCCGCATCATTCCTCTGGCCTGGTTGTATCTGGCAATTGCATTGGCGATAGCTGGCGCATCTTCAGAAACATGGTTTGCTCATTATTTCTTCTACGCCAATCTTCCACCCAAGCATCTGGTCACGCTAACGGATCACATCTGGAGCTTGTGCATGGAGATGCAGTTCTATGTGGGCATCGCCTTGATGTTTGCCTTGTTCGGCGTACGCAGTCTGCTCGCTCTGCCTGTCATGGCCTTGATGTTCACCATGCTGCGTGTGGCAGATGGCGTGTATGCATCTAGTATCAGTTATTACCGCATGGATGAAATTCTGGCCGGCTGCACACTGGCACTGATAGTTCATCAACGCGTTGATTTGCGCCTGCTGGCATTTCTTAAAAAGATTCCGCAATGGCCGCTGTTGCTGTTGCTGCTGGTTTCCTGTCATGAACAAGGTGCAGCGCTGAATTATCTGCGCCCATATCTCGCAGCCTTGCTGGTCGGTACAACGATCGTGAATCAGGAAAGCACGATAGCTACTCTGTTGAATCACCGCGTACTGGTTTATCTGGCGACCATTTCATACGCGCTGTATGTGATTCATCCCTTGCTGGCTGGTACCTGGTTAGGCAGTGGCGATGTGGTGGTCAAGTATTTGAAGCGTCCTTTGCTGTTCATCGTCTTGTTCATTCTTGCGCATATTTCCACCTTCTATTACGAGCATTGGTGGATCGCGAGTGGCAAGACGCTGGCAAAGAAACTGAGATTTAAAACAGCCTGATATCAAATAAGGAAATCAAACATGCATAGTCGTTATCCGAAAACCGCCATGATTTCTGCTTTTGGTTTGTTCGCAACGATACTGATTGCCAGCGCACCAGCGCAGGCGGCGGATGGCTGGGGTACTTATCGAAAACCGTTTGCGGCGACGTCGCCGTGGAATAGTCGTCCGGTTGCGCCTGCATTGGGCGATTTCGTGATTCCAAAATCGACTTACTTTCCCGGCGTGGCAGGTGGTGAATGGTCGACCGGTGTCTTTCTCGCCAGTGCGAATGACAGTGCGGTTACGGTAAGCGGCTTGCCGAACACCAAAGGTTTGTGGGACCCGGATGCGTCTACCTTTCATGATGTGACGATTCCGCGCTGGCCGGCAGATGTTGCAGCAGCGACGGCCAGCGATGGTCATGCCGATATCGTCGATCCGGTGACCGGCATCATGCATTCGTTCTGGCAACTCAAAAAGAAGGATGGCAAGTGGATAGCAGCGCAATATGCGTGGACCAAGTTGGATGGTCGTGGCTGGGGTGATCCTGCGCATTACTTCCAGGGTTCGCGTGCGGCCGGTGTGCCGACTGCAGGTGGTTTGATACGCAAGCATGAAGTCAACGATGGTGACGTCATGTATCGCCATGCGCTGGCCTTGTCACTGACGTATAACGCGCTGTCGCCCAATCCTACTTATGTATTCCCGGCGACATCGGCAGATACCAATGCTGCGACGACCAATACCGGCAAGATTCCGGAGGGTGCTTTGCTGATGTTGCCGGCTTCTTACGATACGCAAAAAATCGTCAATCCGGCTTTGCGCAAGGTGGCAGAAACCTTGAAGACCTACGGCGCTTACGTTGTGGATCGCAACTTCGGTACCCCGTTCTTTATCTATGTTGAAAACGGTGCTGGCTTCGATTTGCATAAAGGTGGCTGGGATAAATCAGTGGCCGACGATCTGGAGCGTATGCGGGCGGCGTTGCGGCCTGTGGTGTCTACACAGGAGTGGCTGGACGGCAATGGCAAGTCTGTTGTGTTGCAGGAAAAAATGAATCTGCTCTCCATGCGTGGTCCGTGGCAGCTGCAATCGGGCAGCCCACTCGCCAGCTTCGATACCTGGAAGCAGGCAGTGATTTTCCCCGCCAGCGATACACCGGTAGTGCAAGTGAATTATTCATCGCGTGGTTTGCATCCGGTTTCCTGGGCCTTGCCGCAAGCAGGGAAGACATATCGAGTGAAGGCGATCACAACCGGCGGCGCCAAGCTGCGCCTGCAGGTACGTGATCCATCCGGTACGCCTATGTACTTCGATAGCGGCGAATTGACGAATGGTGAAACCAAAAGTTTTGCATGGCCGAACAAGAACGCGATTGTGACTGTGTATGCGATCAGCGCGGTCGGTGTGCCTTCGACCGTGAGTGGTGAATTGCTGGTGCAGGACTAATGAGCAGCACGTCACACGATGCTGATTGGGCGGCGGATTTGCAACGTTATGGTTTGTCGCGTCCCTTTTTAAAGGAGCAGTCGATCTGGGCCGTGTGGACATATCGCTTCGGGCGGCGCATCGATAAACGTCCTGATGGCATCGTGCGACGTTTGCTGACATCGATTTACTGGTTGTGGTTTCGTTTGGTGGAAACGGTGGTTGGTATCAGCCTGCCGAAATCGGCAGTGATAGGGCCGGGTTTGCGGATATGGCACTTCGGTGGAATTTTTGTACATCCGGCGGTGCAGATAGGAGCGAACTGCACGCTGCGACAAGGCGTGACGATAGGCAATCGCGTCGCCGATGGTGCTGTGCCCGTCATTGGTGACGATGTCGATTTTGGTGCTTATGCACAGGTGCTGGGCGGTGTGCGTATCGGTAACGGTTGTCGGATAGGCGCGATGTCGGTGGTCTTGTGCGATGTGCCGGATGGTGCGACTGCGGTCGGTGTGCCGGCCAAAATTATCCGATTACAAGAAGTAAGCGATGTGCAGTACGAGATGGATAGTCGAAAGGAAGTGGTTTGAATTCAATACGTGTTGCCTACCTGATCAATCAGTATCCCAAGGTGAGTCACAGTTTTATTCGCCGGGAAATTCTGGCGCTGGAACGTCAGGGCATGAATGTGCAAAGAATCGCTTTGCGTGGCTGGCATGGCGATCTGGTGGATGCAGAAGATTTCACCGAGCGTGAGCGTACCCGCTATGTTTTGCAGAAAGGCTTGACGGGCTTGCTGCGTTCGACTCTGGAAATCGTGATGTCAACGCCTAGCCGTTTCTTCAAAGGTTTGCATCTGGCATGCAAGATGAGCCGACGCGCGGATCGCTCCTTGCCCTATCACTTGATCTATCTGGCGGAAGCATGTCGCGTCGCATTGTGGCTCAAGCGCGAGGGGGCGACGCATCTGCATGCACACTTCGGTACCAATTCAGCAGAGGTAGCAATGCTGGCGAGCGAACTGAGCGACGTGCCTTACAGCCTCACGATTCACGGTTCGGAAGAATTCGACAAGGCAGAGGCGATCGGTCTGTCAGAAAAACTCAAGCGCGCCACCTTTGTGGCGGCAGTCAGTTCCTTTTGTCGCAGCCAGTTGTATCGCAGCGTTGCGTATGCGCACTGGGCCAAGATGCACATCGTGCATTGTGGCGTGGATCCTGATTTTTATAGCATCGATGCAACAACAGCATCGGAGCGGCCGCGCTTTGTTTGTGTAGGTCGTTTATGCGAACAAAAGGGACAACAAATCCTGATTGAAGCAGCAGCACAGCTTGTTCGCAAAGGCATAGATTTTGAACTGGTACTAGCCGGCGATGGCGAGATGCGTCCCGAGGTGGAGGCATTGATAGCCAAGCATGAGCTGGGTTCGCGTGTGCGCATCACAGGATGGATCAGCGGCGAACAAGTCAAGCAAGAACTGCTGGCAGCGCGTGCCTTGGTGATGGCGAGTTTTGCCGAAGGCTTGCCGGTCGTGATCATGGAAGCGATGTCTGTACAGCGTCCGGTGCTGACGACCTGGATAGCCGGCATACCGGAACTGGTGATTGAGGGTGAGAACGGCTGGTTGTATCCGCCGGGTTCGGTAGATGAGCTGGCATCGGCGATGGAACGCTGTCTGAATACGCCGGCAGATGAACTCGCTCGTATGGGCGCGCGTGCGCGCACGCGTGTACTCGCACGCCACGATATAGACCATGAAGCTGCGAAGCTGATCGCACTGTTTTATCAAGTTGCGGACGATGATCGCTGGCTGCTGGGAGCACAACGATGATGATGCTATTACAGATGGTTTTGCTGTTATTGCTGGCGCTGATGTTGATCCCGGTTGCAGTCTTGCTGGTGCAGGCTATATACGCATACCGAGGAGTACAGACCACGTCTATCGAAGTGGGACGACGTCCGAGCGTGGCAGTTCTGGTACCCGCACATAACGAAGCACAAGGTATCGCCGACACGATTGCATCCATACGCGAGCAGTTGCGTGAAGACGACAGAATGCTGGTCGTTGCTGATAACTGTTCCGACGAGACAGCAGCGCTGGCATTGGCAGCAGGTGCACCGGTGCTGGAACGACACAATATGGAAGAGCGCGGCAAAGGCTATGCGCTGGATTTCGGTGTACGTCAGTTGGAACTTAGTCCGCCGGAAGTAGTGATCATCATCGATGCCGATTGCAAGATGACGCCGGGATCGATCACGCGTCTGGCATGCTTGGCGGTGTCTGCACAACGTCCGGTACAGGCGCTGGATCTGATGCGTGCACCACAACGCGCCGGATTGAAAACACGTATCGCCGAGTTTGCCTGGATCGTTAAGAACAAGGTGAGACCGCTGGGTTTTCATCATCTGGGTTTGCCTTGTCAGTTGATGGGAACCGGCATGGCTTTTCCGTGGGCTTTGATTGCGAATGCATCGCTGGCGAACGGCCATCTGGCCGAAGACATGAAACTGGGTATAGAGATGGCGAGAGACGGTGCCGCGCCCTTGTTCTGCCCCGAAGCATGCGTGATCAGTTATTTTCCGATAGGTGAAGAAGCGACGCGCATGCAGCGTACGCGCTGGGAGCATGGTCACATGGGCATGATCATCAGTGATGGCTGGCGCTTGTTAGTGCAAGGTATGGTTCAACGTAATCGTGTATTGCTCGCGATGGCGCTGGATATGTGCGTGCCACCGCTAGCCTTGTTGACACTGCTTGCTCTCGCCGCATTTGTTATCACCTTGTTGAACTATGCACTCTTCAAATTCATGGCTCCATTGTTACTGAGCACGGTGATTCTAGGTGCCTTGTCATTGGCGATATTGTTGTCGTGGCAACGCTTTGCTCAAGATGTACTCAGCTTAAAGGATTTGTTTTCCGCACTCGGCTATGCCTTCTGGAAAATTCCTTTGTACATGAAGTTCTTTGTGAATCGGCAGCTTGAATGGGTGAGGGCGAAGCGCGATGCAGAGTAATCATACAGCGCAGATATCGTCATTCGATGTGGATGCAATGACTGGCTACCCGATCAAAACCGATTTCCAGCGCAAGGTAGTGTGCATACTCGGCCTGCCGTTTGATGTGGTCAGCATGCAGCAGGCGGTAGATAAAGTGGTAGACGCTGCACAAAACGGCGAGCGCTGTTTTCTATCGACACCAAATTTGAATTTCGCTGTTGCTAGTTTGGACGGAGGGGATTTTCGCGATTCGGTAATACGCAGCGATTTGTCGGTAGTGGATGGCATGCCGCTGGTATGGATTGCACGACTACTTGGCTTGCCGGTACGTGAACGTGTCGCCGGCTCCAGCTTGTTTGAAAAATTACGCGAGCAAACCAAGACGAAGCTGCGCGTATATTTTTTCGGTGGACCGGATGGCGTGGCAGAAAAAGCTGAAGAAAAATTGAATATGATTCCGTCTGGTCTGACCTGCGTAGGTCATGATGCGCCCGGCTTTGGTAGCGTAGAACAAATGAGCAGTAGCGTAATCATCAATCGCATCAATGCCAGCCAGCCGGATTTTCTAGTGGTAGCGTTGGGTGCAAAAAAAGGACAGGCGTGGATAGAACACAATCTGTCTACTTTGCATGTACCTGTCATCAGCCATCTTGGCGCAGTGGTGAATTTCGTCGCTGGAACCATCGTTCGCGCACCGATCTGGGTTAGACGTCTGGGATTCGAATGGTTGTGGCGCATCAAGGAGGAGCCTGCATTGTGGCGGCGTTATTTTCATGATGGCTTGGCGCTGCTCAAACTCATGGCGCTGCACGTCATACCGTGTGCGATTGCATTGCGTCTACGCAAGCCAGACATGCTTGCAATATCAGAGGCGAAGATAGCGCTCATCCAACATGGCAGTCATTGCATGATCACTGCAAGCGGTGCATGGGGAGATGAAAATCTCTCGCCTATGCGACTGGCGTTCTCTGAGGCAACAGCATCACGATGCGATATCCGTATCGATTTCTCTGCAGTGACACAGATCGATAGCGCATGCATAGCGCTATTGATGCTGCTGTATGGACATCAATCAAAAATAAATCGTGATTTTATTTTGAGCAATGTGCAGCCTGATGTCAGACACTTGTTACGCATGGTTTGTGCTGATTATCTTGTCGCTGTCGATCAAACAGTGCTGGCAACGTGTTGATCATGTAAAAAATGCGCGCGAAGCTTGTATAAACCGTGCATATTTTTCAAATTCGAACGACATAAATTTCCGAGAAAAAATATTTCATTTGTGTGAATTTTCCCTATGAAAATTACGCGTAAAAATTTTTATCTTTATCGTTAAATCTTCGAAAGTAAAAGTGAACTTTGTAGTCATTCAACTATCTTTGTAAGGGTGCAAACTTGCCGCTTCCTGGATAAATGAAATGCAAATACTGGTAACAGGAGGAGCTGGTTACATCGGCTCACATACTTGTGTAGAACTGATCAAAGCGGGTTATCAAGTGGTCGTTGTCGATAATCTGTGCAACAGCAAAATATCGGTGCTGGATCGCGTCGCCACAATTACAGGTACATCACTCCCTTTCATACAAATTGATTTGCGTGACAGAGAATCTCTCGAGCAAGTATTTTCTGAATATCAATTTGATGCGGTGATACATTTTGCCGGACTGAAAGCTGTGGGTGAATCGGTGGCAGAGCCACTGCGCTATTACGACAACAACGTTGAAGGCAGTCTGGTCCTGTTTCAAGTGATGGCTGCGCATGGTGTGAAGAATCTGGTGTTCAGTTCTTCCGCAACTGTCTATGGCGATCCGGCGACGGTGCCTATACTCGAAGACTTCCCATTGGCGGCAACGAATCCTTACGGTCGCAGCAAATTGATGATCGAAGAAATGTTGCGCGATGTGGCGACATCCGATCCAGCATGGTGCATCGCCTTGCTGCGTTACTTCAATCCGGCTGGTGCGCATGAGAGCGGCTTGATCGGTGAAGATCCGAACGATATCCCGAATAATTTATTTCCTTATGTAGCGCAGGTTGCTTCCGGCAGACGCGAGTTGCTGTCGGTCTATGGCGACGATTATCCGACGATCGATGGCACTGGCGTGCGCGATTACATACATGTCGTCGATCTGGCGATAGGACATGTCAAGACACTAGTCAGGTTATTGAGCAAGGAGGCCGGCGTGATGGCTTACAACCTCGGTACCGGTTGCGGCAGTAGCGTGCTGCAAATGATCCAGGCGTTTGAACAGGCGAGCGGGCGACGGATTCCATATCGCATAGTCGCGCGTAGGCCCGGCGATATCGCTGTGTGTTTCGCCGATGCTTCGCTCGCGCAGCGTGAGTTGAACTGGCGCGCGGAACGCAGCATAGAACAGATGTGTACAGATTCATGGCGCTGGCAGGCGATGTCGGAAGATCGCTTTTCCTTCGCTTGAATTTTTAAGACTCTTATCAAGCCCATCAACATTCAATCAGTGAGTTCAAGGAAAACATGAAAGCAATGATTCTTGCCGCAGGCAAAGGGACACGCGTCCAACCTCTTAC
The DNA here is from genome assembly GCF_900130075.1 of Herminiimonas arsenitoxidans. Classification (NCBI taxonomy): domain Bacteria; kingdom Pseudomonadati; phylum Pseudomonadota; class Betaproteobacteria; order Burkholderiales; family Oxalobacteraceae; genus Herminiimonas; species Herminiimonas arsenitoxidans. Next base: position 1,753,842 of record NZ_LT671418.1, on the reverse strand, counting down.
TTATGAGCTGCCCAAGCCGATGATCCCGATACTGGGCAAGCCGGTGATGGAGTATCTGGTCGAGCATCTGGTCAAGTACGGCATACACGAGATCATGGTCAACGTCAGTTACTTGCACCAGAAGATAGAAGACTATTTCGGCGAAGGTCAGCGCTTCGGTGCGCAGATTGGTTATTCGTTTGAAGGTTATATGACCGATGACGGCGAAGTGATGCCCAAGCCTATCGGCTCTGCTGGCGGCTTGAAGAAGATACAGGAGTTCGGCGGCTTCTTCGATGAAACGACTTTGGTCATCTGTGGCGATGCACTCATCGATCTGGATATCAAATCAGCGCTGTTCGAGCACAGACAAAAAGGCGCGATGGTCAGCATCATCACCAAGGAAGTAGAGCGCTCCAAGGTGTCTGATTACGGCATGGTGGTGACCGATGATGAAGGCCGTGTGCTTTCATTCCAGGAAAAACCGAAGCCGGAAGACGCGTTGTCGAATCTTGCCAGCACGGGTATTTATATTTTCGAGCCGGAAGTGCTGGATCTGATTCCATCCGGTGTGGAGTTCGATATCGGCTCACAACTGTTTCCCTTGCTGGTGGAAAAAGGCGTGCCTTTCTTTGCGCAAAAGCGTTTCTTCAACTGGATAGATATCGGTAATGTGAAAGATTACTGGTCGGTATCGCAAAATGTGCTGAAGGGTGAACTGGCGCACATGACGATGCCGGGCACGCAGATCGCCGATGGTTTGTGGGTGGGTCTCAACACCAATATTGATTGGGAAGGCACGACAATAGAAGGGCCGGTCTATCTCGGCTCTGGCAGCACGATAGAAGCCGGCAGTACGATCATCGGCCCGACCTGGATAGGACACGGCAGCCAGATATGCAGCGGTTCGGAAGTGGTACGCAGTGTGCTGTTCGAATACACGCGCGTGTCGCCGCATTCCCAGATGTCGGAGCTAGTCGTTTGCAAGGATTACTGCGTCAGTCGTGAAGGCAAGATGCAGCATGTTTCTGAATGCGTGGAAGACTACTGGCGCGATGCACGCGATAGACGCGGTAAAACACGCGTACCGGAAGTGAAGACACGCAAGCTAGCCGGTGTCGTGTGAAGATTTATCCAGTCATTCTGTCTGGTGGATCGGGTAGTCGATTATGGCCGCTATCGCGTGCAGCATTGCCCAAGCAATTGCTGCCGCTGGTGTCCGAGCGCACGATGTTGCAGGACACCGTATTACGCGTCGCTACTTGGAAGGGTATCGCGCCACCGCTCATCGTATGCGGTAACGATCATCGCTTTCTGGTAGCCGAGCAATTGCGCCAGATAGGCGTGACACCGACGGCAATCTTGCTGGAAGCGCAAGGACGTAATACGGCACCTGCGGTTGCAGCTGCGGCCAATTACCTGAGCGCTGTCGATCCTGATGCGGTGATGCTGGTATTGCCGGCCGATCACATGATCAGCGATCCGGATGCCTTCCATCTCGCGGTGATGCTGGCAGCAGATGCGATCGGCACTACCGCACTGGCGACTTTCGGCATCGTGCCGACTTCAGCTGAAACCGGTTATGGCTATATACGTCGCGGTGCGGCGTTAGATGCATCCGATACCTGTTTTTCGGTGGAGCGCTTTGTCGAGAAACCGGATCGTGCCACTGCAGAGCAATTCGTCGCCGATAAAAATTATTCGTGGAATAGTGGCATGTTCATGTTCCGCGCTTCCGCTTATCTGGCCGAGCTGCAGCGCTTGCAGCCGGAGATGGCGCAATGTTGTGCGCTTGCAGTACACGATGCGTACAACGATTTATCCTTTTGCCGTCTGGATGAAACGGCCTATGCGGCTTGTCCGGCAGAGTCTATTGATTTTGCGGTGATGGAACATACTGCGCATGCGTTGGTGATTCCGGTCGATATAGGCTGGAGCGATGTCGGCTCATGGTCGGCTTTGGCAGAAATACAGCCCGGTGATAAAAATGGAAATATTCTGCACGGTGATGTCTATACGGATGGCGTGACAGATACGTTGATCCGCTCCGAGAGCCGCTTCGTCGCGGCGATAGGTGTCGACAACCTGATCGTGGTTGAAACCAAGGATGCAGTCCTGATCGTGGCTAAGGATCAGGTGCAGCGCGTCAAGCATGTGGTTGATCACTTGAAACTGGAGCAACGCAGCGAACATCTGAACCATACCCGTGTGTACCGGCCGTGGGGTTCCTATGAAGGTATCGATGCTGGCGAGCGTTTCCAGGTCAAACGCATCACGGTTGATCCGGGCGAGAAGCTATCGTTGCAGATGCATCACCATCGCGCAGAGCATTGGGTCGTTGTGACCGGCACTGCACGCATCACCTGCGGCGAGACGGTCAGGCTGCTGACTGAAAATGAATCCATCTACATTCCCATCGGCACCACGCACAGACTTGAAAATCCGGGCAAGATGCCGCTCCACCTGATCGAAGTGCAATCAGGAGCTTATCTGGGAGAAGATGACATTGTGCGTTTTGACGATGTCTATCAACGAGCGTGATGTTGCATAGAACGGTATTGCCATGAAGAACATGCGACGCGTAGTGCCATGGGCGATAGTCGATAGCCTGGGCGTCGGTCTGCTCGGTTTTCTGACGTTGGCGATCATGACGCGTGTGCTGACGCCAGCTGACTTCGGCAGCGTTGCCTTCGCGCAGGCTATCGTCCTGATGACGCAACTAGTGATCGCACTCGGCATCAACGAAGCATTGATACAGCGTCGACCGATCAATATGCTGCATATCGATAGCGCATTCTGGGTATCAGTCTGCCTCGGCATAGTCGGTTTTGTTTTTTGCCTCGGTGTGGGTCTTTACTTCATCTACTTCATGCAGCAATCTTTGGTCGGTACCATTTTGATCATCGAAGGTACAGCCTGCATGTTTACCGGTTTGAACTTGCTGCCGTCGGCAATGCTGGATCGCAAGTTGCGCACCAAGGCGATTGCGCGACGTACTGTGGCCGGGCGCTTGAGTTATTGCCTGGTTGCGATCGGATTGGCAGTGGCGCATTTCGGTGTGTGGAGCATAGTGATCGCCGGTGTTGTACAGAATCTGATTTTGACTGCGATCTTTTGGCGCGGACAGAAACGCTGGCCGCAGCGACGGTTCTCCATGCCACATGCAAAACAGCTAGTCGCATTTGGCTTCCCGGTCATGCTCGAAGGAGCGTTGTGGGCTTTCCTGACGCGGGGCTTTAATCTGCTGATCGGTGCCATCCATGGTTTGAATGTGCTGGGTCTGGTGAGTGTTGCTTTCAAGGCGAGTGATGCCTTGTCGAATGTCGTCGGTAGTGTGGCGGGACGCATCGGCTTGCCGCTGTTCTCATCGATGCAGCAGGATAGAGAGCGATTACAAAGTGCCTTCATGCAAGTGACGCAGATCATGGCGTTTGTGGCGACGCCGATTTTTATCGGACTGGCCTTGACCGCACAGCAATGGGTGCCGCTGCTGCTAGGTGACAAATGGTCGGAAGCGATTCCGATGATCGTCGTCTTGTGTCTGATTTGGGTGACGAGCTTCACGCGTATTTTCGTCAGTCCATATCTGCGTGCACTGGGCCATCCGCGTGCCTTGCTGATGCCAGGTGTGTTCGCGAGTATCTGCACGATAGCGGTGGTTTTTCTGACTGCGAATCACGCGCCTATCTATATCATCCTGGCATGGTCTTGCCGCGTTGCAGTGACGTATCCGTTGGGCCTTTATCTGCTGCGTAAATATGCAGGCATTCCGATGCTGCAGCAATTGAAGCCGCTGGCTACGCCATTTTTCTGTACAGCGACGATGGCAGTGTGCGTGGTCGCGGTACAGCTTGCGCTTGCAGATCGCGGCTTGTCGCTGCTATCGGTATTGCTGGTGTCTATGTTGGCGGGAGCAGTCAGTTATGCGGCGATAGTGTTTTTTCTCTACCGCAGAATGTTGCCTGGCATGCTGGCGAACTGGCGCAGCGGTGAGCTGCGCAGTGCCAGAAGTAGATAGCTTTAGTCGTGCGCGGAAGAGGTCAGGCTAGATCAATGTCCGCGCATGCGTTCAATGATGTCATTGGTATGTTCACTGCCGGCGAGAGCAACTGCAACACGCTGTATCCAGTTTTCCGTCGGTGCCGGTTCCATACTTACAAGTGGTAACAGCAAGATCAAACCTGCGATCAGCAGACGACGATCGAAGGTAACTGTTGGACGCTGCGAACAAGTCCAAATAAAACAAAAACTGATGAGCAGGCCGAGCAGCAATCCACTGATAGCTTCGGAGACTGAATGTGCGCCGAGCACCAAGCGTGAGATGCAGATGGCGATAGAGAATCCGATTGCGAATAACAGGCCAGCCAGACGGATCTGTTGTCTCTGTCTTTGCAGAAGGATGTAGATCAGCGGCGGCGCTATCGTGGCAGCGCGCATGGCATGCCCACTAAAGCCTTTGAAGTCGACAGATGCGATGCCTATACCCCAACCGACATAGGCAATCTTGGTCGCCGCAACGATCAATAGACCGAATCCAAGCAGCAGGCACCACCAGAAGGCTGATTTCCATTCGCGTGCACAAGCCAGCCAGATGGCTAGCAGTGCAGCGAGAGGGAGAGTGAAGTTGGTATCAGCGAGTTTGGTAAATGCGAGCCAGGAAATCATAAGCCAGTCTGTAATCGATAAGAGAAGGTCATTAAGCAGCTTTCTTGCGATAAGCAATCAGCAGCATGACGATACCCAACACGATCAGCGGTACTGACAACATCTGTCCGGCAGAGATAGTGATATTAGCGAAGTGCACTTCGTAATCCGGTATGCGGAAGTATTCGGTGAAGAAACGTGCCGAGCCATATAACAAGCAGAACATGCCACCGACCGCCATGCGTGGACGTTCCTTGCGTGCAAACAGCCAGAGCAGGATAAACATTAGTACGCCATCGACCAAGGCTTGATACAGAGGGGACGGATGACGCGGCAGATTATCGACATTCGGCCAGATCATGGCCCATGGCAGCGATGCATCGGCAACGCGGCCCGGTAATTCTGCATTGATGAAGTTGCCGAGACGACCAAAGGCATAACCGAGCGGCACCATAGGCGCGATGAAATCCCACACGTCGAGCACATTGCGTTTTTGTTTGTGCGCCCAAATACTCATCGCAAACAGTACGCCGAGGAAGCCACCGTGGAAGGACATGCCGCCTTTCCATACCTTGAAGATTTCCAGCGGATTCGAGAAGTAATAACTAGGATCGTAAAACAGAACTTCGCCCAATCGGCCGCCTATCACCACGCCGAGCACACCGTAGAACAGCATGTCCTCGATGTCTTCCTTGCGCCAGCCGGCGCGTGCAATATGCGGTTGCTTGATGCGTATGCGTGCCAGCCAGATGAACTGGGCAAATGCAGCCAAATACATCAAACCGTACCAGCGGATGGCGAGTGGTCCGATTGAAATGGCAATCGGATCGGGCATAGGATGAATCCACATGTTCTATTTCTTTCGCAATAATTCAAGAAAAGCGTTCAGCACCGGCGACGTATTATCGCGTCGCCATGCCAAACCGGTTTCGACTAAAGGCGTTTTATTTGCCAGCGCTTTATAGTCGACGCCAGGTCGTTTTAGGTTTGAGACGGATTGTGGCACAAGCGCGATACCCATGCCGGCAGACACTAAACCGATGATGGTTTGCATCTGTATCGCTTCCTGCCCGATATGCGGCGTCAAACCGGCGTCGCGATAACAAGCCAGAATCGCATCATGAAAGGCAGGAGCAATCCGTCGCGGGAAAATAATCAATGGCATCTCGGCTACAGCCTGCAATGCCACGGTCTGTTTTCCACGCAAAGCCTTCAATCCCTTAGGTGCAGCCAGAATCAAAGGTTCAGATAAAACCGGTAAATAATCCAGTTGCAGCTTGGCTTTGTCCGGCAAAGGTGGAATCAGCAGGCCGACATCGATGCGTCCTTGGGCCAGATCGTCCAGTTGAATGTCAGTGGTCGCTTCGCGCAGATCGATTTCCACGGCAGGATACGCTTCACGGAATTCGCGTAGAAAGGGCGGTAACACGCTGTAATCGGCGGTCGAGACAAATGCCAGAGACAGGCGGCCGGATGCGCCGGATGCCGCACGGCGCATCAAATCAGGCAAGGCCGCCGTTTGTTGCAGGATGCGTCTTGCTTCTGGCAGCAGAGCGATGCCGGCCGGTGTCAGCGCCACGCTACGGCTGGTGCGGCGGAATAGCTGCACGCCCAGCATGGCTTCCAGCGCTTGTATCGATTGCGACAAGGGCGGTTGCGTCATGTGCAGGCGTAGCGCAGCACGGCCGAAGTGCATTTCCTCGGCGACGGTGACGAAGTGGCGTAGTTGTCTTAATTCGATATTCATAACGATAATTTACCTCATATCAATATATTCTACATATTGATCATGATGGAATCATATATTTGACACATGGCTCGACGCAAGGCAATCTAGGCGCTCTTTTCAAGGATTTGCCCTGTTACCGGGCAGGCAATCGTTGCAGCCTTTATTGCAACGTACCGATTTGCATTCTTTCTGGAGTCATCATGGCATTCAATCGCCGCTCGAAAAATATTACGCAGGGTATCTCCCGCAGCCCGAATCGCTCTATGTATTACGCAATGGGCTACGAAAAGGAAGATTTCGACAAACCTATGGTCGGTGTCGCCAACGGTCACTCGACGATCACGCCATGTAATTCCGGTTTGCAAAAATTGGCAGATATCGCCATCAAAACCATCAAGGATGAAGGCGGCAATCCACAAGTATTCGGCACACCGACGATTTCCGACGGTATGTCCATGGGTACGGAAGGCATGAAGTATTCGCTGATTTCGCGCGAAGTCATCGCCGACTGTATCGAAACCGCAGTCAACGGCCAATGGATGGACGGCGTGTTGGTCATCGGTGGTTGCGACAAGAATATGCCAGGCGGCATGATCGCGATGCTGCGCACCAACGTGCCTAGTATCTATGTTTACGGCGGCACCATCAAACCGGGTAACTGGAAAGGTAAAGACCTGACCATCGTTTCAGCATTTGAAGCTGTTGGTGAATTTACTGCTGGTCGTATGTCGCAAGAAGATTTCGACGGTATCGAACGCAATGCCTGCCCATCGGCTGGTTCCTGCGGCGGTATGTACACTGCGAACACCATGTCGTCTTCGTTTGAAGCATTGGGTCTGGCATTGCCTTACTCATCGACCATGGCGAATCCTGACGATGAAAAAGTTGGCTCCGCAGCGGAATCCGCGCGCGTGCTGATCCAAGCGATCAAGAACGACTTGAAGCCACGCGATATCGTGACGCGCAAAGCTATCGAAAATGCAGTTGCCGTCATCATGGCAACCGGCGGCTCGACCAATGCGGTCTTGCACTTCCTCGCAATTGCACACGCTGCAGAAATCGATTGGACCATCGACGACTTCGAACGCATGCGTAAAAAAGTACCAGTCATCTGCGATCTGAAGCCATCCGGTAAATACGTGGCAACCGATTTGCATAAAGCTGGTGGTATTCCACAAGTCATGAAAGTATTGCTCGACGCCGGTTTGCTGCACGGTGATTGCATGACGATTACCGGTCAAACCGTTGCTGAAGCGCTGGCTAATATTCCATCGGTGCCACGTGCTGATCAAGATGTGATTCACACCATCGACAAAGCTTTGTACGCGCAAGGTCACTTGGCGATTTTGAAAGGCAATCTGTCACCTGAAGGTTGCGTTGCCAAGATTACCGGTTTGAAAAATCCAGTTATCACTGGTCCAGCACGCGTGTTCGATGACGAATACTCGGCTATGGACGCGATCATGGCGAAGAAAATCGTCGCTGGCGACGTCTTGGTCATGCGTTACCTCGGACCAAAAGGTGGTCCAGGCATGCCTGAGATGTTGGCACCAACATCGGCACTGGTCGGTCAAGGTCTGGGTGAATCGGTAGGCTTGATTACCGATGGTCGCTTCTCCGGTGGTACCTGGGGCATGGTCGTTGGTCACGTCTCACCAGAAGCGTTCGTTGGCGGTCTCATCGGTTTGGTCGAAGAGGGCGATTCCGTCACTATCGATGCACATCAATTGCTGATCCAATTGAACGTATCGGAAGAAGAAATCGCACGTCGTCGCACCAACTGGAAACAACCTGCACCGCGTTATACACGTGGCGTATTGGCAAAATATGCAGCCTTGGCATCGACTGCAAGTAAAGGCGCTGTTACAGGCTGATGTTGATTGTTTGATGTATGTAAAAAGCCGGCTGATGCCGGCTTTTTTATTGCTTGTGGCAAGTCTTGGGAATTCACTTTGACTGACACGATTGTGTCTTCAGCACAGTTCGTTTCCTATGCAAATCAATGTCGCTGCTGACGGGCAGTGGATGAATGCCGTCTGAATTCTATTGATTGATGATTACACGATGGTCTAAACTAATGACCAGTCGTTCATTTAAGTGCAGCCGTTTCGATCTAGAAAAACAAATCACGAACAAAGCAATCAGCGATACAAAAACAGCCATGACATCAACTCCAAAGAAACAAGCCAGTGCAGAAAAAAACAGTGTGACTAAAACACGCGTGCGCCTGTTGCCAGAAGTGCGTCGTCGACAGATTCTGGATGCGGCACTGATCGAGTTCGGTTCGCTAGGCTTTACCGCAGCGAGTATTTCCAAGATTGCTCAACGCGCTGGTACATCCAAGGCCAATCTCTACGTGCACTTCGCCAACAAGGATGAAATCTTCGAAACCTTGCTCAGAGACTTGCTCGCTCCATCGCAAGGATTCTGGCAGCACGTGCAAGGGGATCTAAATCTCGACGATCAGATCGATACATTTATCGATAAGACTTACGCAGGCCTCACGCCCCAGGCTGTTGAAGTCATCCGGCTTGTGATCTCGGAGAGTCACCGTGTACCGGCATTGATCCAACGATGGCACGAAGAAACCGTGATGCCGGCGCGGGCCGAGCAGCAGCGTCAGATTGATCAGTATGTGGCGAAGGGGGAGATGTTTGCCAATCCGCTTACCGATAACTTCAGTTTCATCATGGCGCCTGTGCTTTATGCGGCTGTCGCAAAAATGATCTTTGATCCGAACATGGCAGAGAGCGAATATCAGAAGATCAAGGAAACACATCGCAAGGTGTTGCATATGCTGTTGAAGCCGCAAACGTAATGCTCATGGCATTGAGTATTTGAATAATATGATTCGCGGAAGTTGGTGAATTTTCTTTAATGACAGATTGGAGATAGATCATGAACAACAAGCCTACGATTATTTTGGTACATGGTTTTTGGGGGTGGCGCTGCACATTGGAGCAAGGTCATTCTCGAGCTGTCACGTAAGGGTTACACATCTATTTACGCGGTGGAATTACCACTGACATCACTGGCAGATGATGCCGAGCGCACACGGAAAATGATCGCGCAACAGCAAGGCCCAGTCTTGCTGGTCGGTCACTCGTATGGCGGTGCTGTCATTACGGAAGCAGGTGATCAATCGAACGTCATTGGTCTGGTGTATATCGCCGCATTTGCTCCCGATGCTGGAGAAAGTGCCGGCGGCATTACCCAAGAACATCCGCCTGTTGCTATACAAAATCTTGCGCCTGATAGTGATGGTTATTTATGGGCCAAGCAGGATAAATTCCACGAAAGCTTTTGTCAGGATCTGACGCCGGACGAAGGGCTAGTGATGGCGGTAACGCAAAAAGCGCCTCTCGCCAGTACCTTCGGCGACACGATCACTGCTCCTGCATGGAAAAAGAAACCATCGTGGTATCAAATTTCAAGTGAAGACAGAATGATCTCGCCAGTGAATCAGGAGCGGATGTCGGCACGACTCGGTGCGAGAAAAATCATCACCTTGAAGGCAAGTCATGCTTCGCTGGCGTCAAAGCCACTAGAAGTGACTGCATTGATCGATGAAGCTGCGACGGAAGCGCTGAAAGGCTAACAGGCTCGCATCTATTTGCCTGAAAGTCAGTCATCCATCTAGATCAATGATGCGGTCGCCTTCGCCCGGTATGCAGCCATCGGCGATAGGTGACCAGCCGCGATGCACGACGACGCGTTTGCCATCGTGGCAAATTTCAACACGCTCACTAGTTGGAAACTTCTCTTGGACGAATGTTTCGACAGTGGCTGGTAAACTAATTTTCAGTTTCATCGCATAGCGGTCATCTTCGGGATGATCATCAAGATGCAACAGCGGTACAAAGCTTGATGCAAACATCAGCCAGTGCGAATTGACCGCGACCGGTTCCGGCGCATAACCGGCTTGACGCAGCCAAAGCTGTGCGCGTTCGCGCAGGTCGTCGCCATCGGGCAAGTTACCCCATGCCGCTGCAAGTATTTCCATCACCCACTGATTGCAATTCTGATAGCTCAGCCCGTATGCATAAGCGTTCGCACTATAGCTCGCCGCCAGCAATCGTAGTGCGCGTGCTTTATCGAGCGATGTGACTTTAAACATCTGCGCTGGATCGGATGGCAGCTTCACGATCGAAATGTAGCCCAGCGCTGGATTGTCGATACCCATCGCGAATCCGGCGACGCCCTGATCATAGATGCGTGGGCGTTCTTCATCGCAAGCATAGTAGAGCTGGCGCGCAGTCCATGTCGCGTCCTCATCACGCCATGCAATGGCGGTATGTGAGTAGCGGATATGAAAGCGTGACAAGTCGAGGCCGGAGCGACTGATTAATACTGCACCGCTATTTGTCGCAGCCAACTCATCACGCACGACAGCTGCAAAGCGCAACACGCGATCTTGCTGACTCGCGGTGAGTTGTTGCGTTCGATCACAAAAGTTCGATAGAGCAGATGAACCAGAGGCCGCATTTGCTGAAGCGACGGCGGTAACGGCCGCGACTATCAGCAAGGATGCAAGTAGACGGCGAACTCTCACAGACCAACTAAGCGTGGAGCAAGTTCGTCATGCCAATTGTCGGCGAGTACGAGGTAGAACGCTTCTCGCGTGTCACTGCGGGCGAACTCCAAACCGTATACACGGTTTTGCGCATGGACGAGGTCGCCGCGACCAAGTGCTTGCTTGTCCATTACGGCTGCTGGCAGATCCAGCACGATGCGCTGTTGCGTATTGTCGGCCTGCAGTGTGACTCGGCGGAAATCAGCTTTGCCAGGTGCTTCAGCCACATCGGTGATGCGGTAATCGCCATCTGCTCTCTTTTCATCTCTACTCGAACTATTGCTCGAATCATGCAATGAGCCTGACACGCTGCCGCTGGAGGCTGAGCCGGCGCTCGAGGCCGACGACGCAAAACTCTCTGCCTGTACGTGGAACGCGGAGCCTGTCATTACAAGAAAGCAGGCGAGGCGAAGACTAGGGGGGAAGTTCATGGTGATGCTCCTTTTTTTATTACATAAAGCCAATGTGAATTATCTGACTGTCAACAGGCTACAGAGTTCTGACACGGCGTAGCGACAGCATCTCACATTGCGTTAAAAAATACTAATGACCAATCGGTCATTAGTGATGATACACTATTTAATGATCGATCGGTCATTAATGTGTTTGATGGTGTCGTCCATCGCTTTTTACCTCTTAAAGCCGGTCAATCGTCCCTCTGACCCTATAGGAAATATCATGAATAAGTTCTCAACAATCGCTTTACCCCTGGCCTGTATTTCGCTCATTGCGCTCGCTGGTTGCGCCAGCACCGCACCTGTTCCCTACGTCAAACTCAACTCGGCACCTCAACTGCAGCCGAACTCGCAAAAGGACGCCGACAAAACGCCTTATGTCTATTCTTCGAATGCGAATTGGATGGACTATTCCACGATAGTCATGGAGCCGGTCACCATCTACAACGGACCTGATCATCAGTTTGGTGATTTGTCGGAAGCCGGCAAGCAAGAGCTCGCCAACTACATGGATACAACATTCAAAAAAGTATTGAGCGCACGGTTTCGGATTGCTACCAATACAGGACCCAATACCCTCAAGCTGAAATTGACTTTGACCGGTGCTGGCACCAACACTGCGGTGGCATCGACGGTCACTCGTTTCGATCTGGCTGGAATGCCTTACAACGTTGTCCAATCAGTGCGTGGGAAAGAAGGAATATTCATGGGATCAGTCAGCTATTCGGTCGAAATTTATGACGCGACGAGTAACCAACTCCTGAAAGCATTCGTGACGAAGCAGTATCCCAATGCAATGAATATTGCCGCGACTTTCGGCTCGCTGAGTGCCGCCAAAACAGGCATCGAAAAAGGCGCAGACGCCTTGGTCGCTCAGTTGAAATAGTCATCTGGCCGTACAGACAATTCACATTCCTTATACGCAAGGATGCATGTCATGTGAAGCCGAGCGAGAGGTGCGCCTTCGTGGAACTGGCGCACCTTACTCATTGAATTCCTGCGAATACTGCGAAGTCGTTTGCGAGCGCGGCCTACACGCCAAAAACGCAAGCCATGTTAATATACATTTTATATACGTTTAACTACATTTCATATAAATAGGCATTACATGGGTATCGTCAAAATCACGGAGCAGATGCATACGAATCTGCGCCTCACCAGCGGAGCGATGAGCCGCTCCATCAACTCGCAAGCCGAGCATTGGCTACGCGTTGGCATGATGGCAGAGTTAAATCCCGGCCTTTGTTATAACGACATTTGCCAAAAACTCAGGGAAGCGGAACAGCAAGCTGCGGAATCGCCTCAAGATCTCACTCTGTCACTTGAGAAGGCATGATGGCCGCTCAAGTCGAAATCAAAACGCCTGCCGACATTGCGATGCTGCGGAAGTCCGGTGCATTGGCGGCACAAGTTCTCAGCATGATTGCCGAACACGTCAGACCCGGAGTCACGACCAATGAGTTGGACCAGCTATGTCACGATTACATCGTTGATGTGCTGGATGCAGTGCCTATCAATATCGGCTATCACGGCTACCCTAAAACGATATGTGCATCGGTCAATCACGTCATCTGTCACGGTATCCCTTCTGACAAGCCCTTGAAGAATGGCGATATCGTCAACATCGACGTGGCATTGACGAAGGACGGATGGCACGGTGATACCAGTCGCATGTATTTTGTGGGGCAGCCCAGCATCCTGGCCAAACGCCTGGTTAATACAACTTACGAAGCGATGCGTGCGGGCATCCTCGCAGTAAAGCCAGGAGCAACCTTGGGCGATGTTGGTTATGCGATTCAATCAGTCGCGCATAAAGAAGGCTTTAGCGTGGTGCGCGAGTATTGTGGTCACGGTATAGGCAAGATTTACCATGAGGATTTGCAGGTGCTGCACTACGGCCAGCCGGGTACAGGTCTGACGCTCCAAACCGGAATGGTCTTCACGATAGAACCCATGATTAACGCGGGTAAACGACATTCAAAAGAAATGCCTGACGGCTGGACAGTCGTTACCAAGGATCATTCACTCTCTGCACAATGGGAACACATGGTTGCAGTGACAGAAACAGGCTTTGAAGTTCTAACGCAGTGGCCTGATGGATACGGAGATTATTCCCCGCTCGTTCCCTGATTCGACACTACCCATGTTGGCCATGTCCTGCGTCATGGCCTTCGTCTAGCCATTTATCCGTATTCACCAGCATTTGTGGCAAGCAGCGATGTATTACACGGCACCGGCGCGGTGACGGATAATAGCGCCTACCTCATTTTGAGCATCATTTTTGGAATTCCCTCATGGAAATTAAAGTCAACTTTCTCGACAAGCTGCGTCTTGAAGCCAAGTTCGATGACTTCACAGTAATCGCCGATCAGCCTATCCGCTATAAAGGCGATGGCTCGGCACCCGGTCCCTTCGATTACTTTCTGGCTTCATCGGCCTTGTGTGCGGCTTACTTCGTGAAGTTGTACTGCAACACGCGCAATATCTCCACCGAGAATATTCGCCTGTCGCAGAACAATATTGTTGACCCGGAAAACCGTTACCAGCAGATTTTCAAGATACAGGTTGAGTTGCCAGCGGATATTTCGGAGTCAGACCGTCGAGGTATCTTGCGCTCCATCGAGCGTTGTACGGTGAAAAAAGTGGTGCAAGCCGGACCCGAGTTTGTGATTGAAGAGGTAGAGAATCTGGATGCCGATGCACAGTCCTTGCTGACATTGAAGCCGGATGCTGATGCTGCTACCTATATTCCTGGCAAGGATCTGCCGCTGGAGCAAACCATCGCGAATATGTCGGGCGTGTTGGCGAACCTGGGCATCAAAATTGAAATCGCTTCGTGGCGCAACATCATTCCCAATGTGTGGTCGTTGCATATCCGTGATGCGCATTCGCCTATGTGCTTTACCAACGGCAAAGGTGCGACCAAGGAAAGCGCGCTGGCATCGGCCTTGGGTGAGTACATCGAGCGACTGAACAACAACCATTTCTACGCTGGGTCGTTTTGGGGCGAGGACATCGCCAACGCAGAGTTTGTACATTATCCAAACGAGCGCTGGTTCAAGCCTGGCCGCAAAGATGCGCTACCGAAAGAAATCCTGGATGAATACTGTCTGGAAATTTATAACCCCGATGGCGAGTTGCGTGGCTCGCATCTAATTGACACCAATTCTGGCAACACAGAGCGCGGCATTTGTTCGCTTCCGTATGTGCGGCAGTCGGACGGCGAGGTGGTGTATTTCCCGTCGAATCTGATCGAAAATCTCTACGTCAGTAATGGCATGAGTGCCGGTAATACGTTGGTTGAAGCGCAAGTGCAATGTCTGTCGGAGATTTTCGAACGAGCAGTCAAACGCGAAATTCTTGAAGGCGAAATTGCCTTGCCTGATGTACCGCAAGAAGTGCTGGCGAAATATCCCGGCATTCTGGCTGGGATCAAGGGTTTGGAAGAGCAGGGCTTCTCAGTGTTGGTAAAGGATGCGTCGTTAGGCGGCACTTATCCCGTGATGTGCGTCACCTTGATGAACCCGCGTACAGGCGGCGTGTTTGCCTCGTTCGGCGCACACCCAAGTTTCGAAGTAGCACTGGAACGTAGTCTGACGGAATTGCTGCAAGGTCGTAGTTTTGAAGGCCTGAATGATTTACCTCGGCCCACCTTTACAAGTGAAGCCGTGACTGAGCCATATAACTTTGTCGAACACTTCATCGATTCCAGCGGCATCGTGTCGTGGCGCTTCTTCAGTGCCAAATCCGATTACGATTTTGTCGAATGGGATTTTTCTGGCCAGGGTGAAAACTCCAATGCTGACGAAGCCGCGACCTTGTTCGGCATACTCGAAGGCATGGGCAAAGAGGTGTACACCGCGGTGTATGACCAGCTGGGTGCCACTGCCTGCCGGATTTTGGTGCCGGGTTATTCCGAAATTTATCCGGTAGATGATTTGATCTGGGATAACACCAACAAAGCACTGTTGTTCCGTGCCGATATCTTGAATCTGCATCAGCTGGACGATGACAGTCTGGAAGCACTGCTGGATCGCTTAGAGAACAATGAGCTCGATGATTACGGCGACATCGCCACATTGATCGGTATCGAATTTGATGAGAATACGGAGTGGGGACAACTCACGGTCCTCGAGTTGAAGTTGCTGATCAATCTCGCCTTGCAACAATTTGAAGAGGCGCATGACTTGGTGGGCGCCTTCTTGCAATACAACGATAACTCGGCCGAGCGCGGCTTGTTTTATCAGGCTTTGAATGTCGTGCTGGAGGTGGTGCTCGACGACGACATGGAACTGGACGACTACGTAGTCAATTTCCGTCGCATGTTTGGCAATACGCGAATGGACGCGGTACTGGGGGCAGTGGACGGCAGCGTGCGCTTCTTCGGCTTAACGCCAACGAGTATGAAACTTGAAGGTCTCGATAGGCACCATCGCTTGATCGACAGCTACAAAAAATTGCACAAGGCTAGAGCAAACGCGGCGGCTACAGCTAGTTAGGGTGACGAGTCATGGCTGGCGCGTTGATGCCAGCCATGACTCAAATTCCAACTGAGGAATATTGAAAGAGTTGGTCGGATTTAATCTTAGATCGAGCGCGCCGCCATCGGCCAAGTCAGTACTATCTTCAAGCCGCCCAGGGCGCTGTGTGTGAGCTGCATCTGGCCATTGGTTGCATCTACCAGTTCGCGCGCGATGATGAGGCCGAGTCCGTGATGACCGGGACCAGCCTCGTCCAGTTTGCCGCGATGTTGCAGCGTATGTAGTGTGCCAGCATCAACACCCTTGCCATCATCTTCTATAAGCAACTCAACGTTGCCATCTGCCGTCATCTGCCCTTGCATGCAGACTCGACGTCGGGCGAAGCGCGCAGCATTTTCCATCAGTGCGCCCAGCAATTCCTTGAGATCATCGAGCGGCACTGGCACGCTCAGCGATGTAGGAATATCGATATCAAACACTAGCGATTCACCAATCGCTGTATGTTCAATCACACCGACGATTTGTTCTGCAGCTTGCTGCGGTGACGATGCGCTGGCATAGAGATTGTTGCGTACCGAGTCCACGCGCAAACGGCTGAGCTCAGCATTGACCGCCATGGTCATCGCACTGATGGCATGTTCGATACCATCAGCCGCCTCGCTTGCGCCAGCCGCTCGTGCGCGATTGCTTTGCGCTTCCAGTGCTGCCAATGGCGTCTTCAACGAATGCGCGAGGTCGGCCGCGCGGCGTTTGGCGCGTGTCAAATCGGCTTCGCGCGCATCTGCCAGGCGGTTGATGGCGTCTATCAATGGCGCTATTTCCTGTGGATGCGAATTGGTCAGGCGCGATGCAGGATGGTTCTGCAGGCGCAGCAATTCATGTCGCAATCTACCCAAAGGTTTGAGCCCGACGCTTACTTGCAAAGCGGCTGCAGCGACCAGTACCGCGCCGAGTATGGCGAGAAATAAACCGAGGTCATGACCAAACTCCTTGCGCGCTACATATTGTTGGGCTTTGTCTTGTGCTAGCTGCAGCAGTATTGGAGGAGTATCAGCCGATAGCAATATGCTGCGTTCCAACAAGAACAGTCGCTGCCCGAAAGGACCGTCGATGGTACGTGTGCGCCAGTTGCTGAGTGGAGGTGCAGGAGTCGGTAGTGGCAGCGATTCATCCCAGAGTGAACGTGAACGTTGCATGCCTTTGGAATTGCTCACTTGCCAGTACAGTCCGCTAGAGGGCAAGTTGAAGCGCGGATTGGCTGGTGTTTCGTCCACTTGCGGTTCTTGATTGGGACTTAGCCTCAGGTCAGATAACAGAATGATGGCTTCGTTTTCCAGCTCCACCGCCACGCGTCGTTCGATATGACGGGCAAACAACCAGGTCATGACGAACCAGGCAATCAACATCGCAATCAGGACGGCGAAGGCCGCCGACAGCAACAGGCGTAAGCGAAGCGAACGCGTACTCAATCGCCTGATCCCGACAGCATGTAGCCGAAGCCGCGGCGGGTTTCAATCAGGTCGGCGCCGAACTTGCGACGCATGCGCAGCACCAGCGCCTCGATGGCGTTGGTATCGCTACCTTCGTTGTCGCCGTACAAATGCTCGGCCAGTTCACCAGCTGATACCGGTCGTCCGGGTTGATGCGCGAGGTAAGAGAAAAACCGAAATTCCAATGGTGACAAGCGCACCGGCTGATTGTCTACAGTAGCCGTCATGCGCCGGGTATCCAGCGTCAGTGCACCGCAAGTCAAAATAGGATCGGCGTGGCCGGCAGCACGACGTACCAGTGCGCGTGTGCGTGCAATTAATTCGGCCACTTCAAAAGGTTTGGCCAGATAGTCGTCGGCACCGGTTTCTATGCCCTCGACTTTTTCAGCCCAGTTGCTGCGTGCCGACAAGATCAAGACCGGGAACGTACGCTTGGCTGCGCGCCAGCGCTTGAGCACCGATAGGCCATCGAGCTGAGGCAGACCAAGATCGAGAATCGCGACATCGAACTCTTCGACATCGCCTTTGAACCACGCGTCATTGCCATCGCGCGACCAGTCAACCACGAAGCCGGCTTCTTGCAGTGCCTGCAACACATGCTGGCCGACGTCCGGATCATCTTCTACTAGCAATGCTCTCATCAGTGATTTCTTTCAATCATCGTCTTTGATGCTTAGCAGTGTACCGTTGCGGGCATCCACGCGCACTTTGCGGACCTGGCCATTGGCGCTCAACACTTTTAACTTGTACTCGAGCCGCTTGCTATCGAGTTCTACCTTGATCACTTCGCCGGAAACTTGCGTTGCAGTTCGCGACAGTATGGTCGACAAGGGCAAAATCTGCCCGCGTTGCAAGGCTTCATAAGCGACGTCGTGATCCTTGTCTTTACCCGACACGAGCAAGGGCAGCCCTATCGGGATGAGCAGGAGTAAAGAGATGAAAAGTTTTTTCAGCATGACGAACAGTATACAGAACGGCTAACTGACATTTACCTGACGCTGCATGCGAGGCTGGTGTCAGCTTGCCTTGCGTATAACGGAAGTTGTCAATTCCGGCAGTCATACAGTGAGGTTTTCAAATGGACAAAAATGTCATCAAATTCACAGTCATCTTAGCCATCATAGCGGTCCTCGCCTTTGCGGTACAAGCCGGGCCGGCTGTAGCGCAACCCGCACCGATTGCTACACCAAGCACGCTGGCACCGATTTCCAACGCCGGTACGCTCAGCTACGAAGAGCTGGAACGCCGCGTCACGGCACAAGGATTGCAGATTAGAAAAGCGGAAGTACGTGATCTCTTGCTCAAGGTAACTGCCTACGACAACCAGCATCGCAAGGTAAAAATGATGCTGGATCGCCGTACCGGCGAAGTCCTGGCGCGCGAAATTTCATTCAAAAAAATGAAATAACGTTAAGAATAATGCTGAAACTGATCGGCAGCGGTGGTCGAGTGATGAGCAAAACAAAGCAAAAATTTGTTTTGCTTAATCATATAGTTGATAATTGTCGGCATGAACGATACTACACACCGCCCCTCGCTCCCTGACCGACTCTCAGTCGATCCTCGCAGCCCATACTACAACGCCGCCATATTTGAACACGATATAGGCATTAACTTTAACGATAAAGAGCGTACTCAAGTTGAGGAGTATTGCATCAGCGAAGGATGGATTAAAGTCCCTGCCGGAAAAGCACTCGATCGCAAGGGCAATCCCTTAATGATTAAAGTAAAAGGCAAGGTCGAACCTTTCTACAAGTAAGAACATTCCGCTTTGGGTCATTAGTAGCTATACAGCTTGATGACTATCCTGTCTCATGTGAAAACGCCCGCATCTCATGCCGAAGATGTGGGCGTTTTCGTTATAAAAATTGGAAGTGCTAGCGAGCTATATTGAATGGTTATTGCTTGCAGACCTTCTGGCAATAAATTACGTCGCGTGATGTAGAACCAAGCTCCCTTTCAGCAAGACTTGTCTGACTGATTTGAAACCTGCAAAAAGAAGTGCTTCCCGCTGCTCTTCTACAGTCATAAAGAGCTGCTCGTTTGTCACTCCATTCTCTCCAACGAAGTGATCACAGACGAGATAACTACCGCCAGGCTTCAACAGAGTGCGCACTTGGGCATGCAAGGTTGATGCGTGACGTTTGTTGCGAAGTTCATGGACGGCTTGATTTGTAACGATACATGGGAATGTTCCAAGACCGGATTCCCAGTCAGCTTCTTTGAATGAACGTTCGATAAACTCTGCGCGACTAGCGAACGCTACCAAACGCGCTCTAGCCAACTCGTGCATCGCTGGTGAAAAGTCTAGAAGGACGCACGATGCATCCGGTATTGAACGCAGAATGTGTTCCGCTAAAAAGCCGGGGCCGGAACCGAGTTCGAGTATGCGTGGAGCGGTAGGGCAAGCGACAGATATTTCATCGGTGAATTTGGCAAAGAACTCCGCTCGATAAGGACGTTTCTCCATGGACGATTGCTCCCATGCACGCGCATCGGACATGAGGCGGAGATCGATAGGGTTGGGGACGTCTTCGAGCATAGTGTGGCCTGGCTTTTAAAAATTGAAGAGTGTCAATTTAACATGGGACTTTGCGCGTTCGCATAAAACTGCAAACAGCTTGATTACAAAATTCAACTACGAGGAATGTCTTCTTTGAAGCTGCAATTTGATAGCTTGTTTGTGGTCGATAGCAGTCCAGCGAAGGTATACTTGGGTGCTCATCTCTCTTCAAAATAAATGCGAATCGCATGAACAGTAAAGTCATCAAAGCAGCACTTCTAATCGCATTCATTGGATCATCAGCATTTGCAACTGCATCGAATATTTCAGCTGCTCCAGCCGTAGAGAACGCTTTCTCGCCGAAGCAAGGCGCAGAGCAACTAGTATTACGGCAAATTGTATCGGCTGATCGCACGCTTCGCGTTGCTGCATATTCCTTCACATCGCCAGTCATCGTGAAGGCGTTATTGGCCGCGAAGAAGCGTGGGGTGGACGTCAAAGTCGTTGTCGATGAGCAAGGTAATAAAGGTAAAGCAAATATTGCTGCTTTGAACTTGCTGGTAAACGGCGGCATACCAACACGAACTGTCTCGGCCTATGCCATCCATCATGACAAGTACATTATTGCGGATAACCGGCATGTGCAAACCGGATCGTTCAATTACAGTCAGGCAGCAGCAAAGTCGAATAGTGAAAATGTGATTGTGGTTTGGAACAACCAGGAGCTCGCAACATCTTATTCAAAACATTGGTTGTCGAGATGGAATCAAGGCAAGACATTTAGATCAAGCTATTGATGGATTCGGTGGGCGATGCGGATCTGAAGAATAAATTTTCGCTGTGAGCTGATAGCAAGCAATGACGCCAGAGATTTTGGTTATACGAGCGGCGTGTTGTTGAGTTTTTCTAAGTTGGTTCCGCTGGCTAGAAAAAATGCTGTTACGGGCTGATGTTGATTCCTTGATGTATGTAAAAAGGCTGAATTGTTATCCGGCCTTTTTTATTGCTGTGATTGTTTAATATTGAGATATGACTGTTTTTGACTCAATGCATACATCTTGGGTTGAGATTTATTGCAGGTAGCTTCATTAGGAAGAACGGTCGTATGTAAAAAAAATCTCATAGACGTTATCAGACTGCTTGACTTCGTTAACAGTAAATCCATGCATCAAAGCCCGATTCCATATAGGCATAAAGCCCGGAACAAATAGTCCATGACGTGCAGCACCTAGATAGTGAAGTCTATCTAGTAAGCGCTTCCTACTTAAATGAAAGCATCTTTCTGTATCGAGAAACAGGGATATGCGTAACCCCGTTG
Source organism: Herminiimonas arsenitoxidans (assembly GCF_900130075.1). Taxonomy (NCBI): domain Bacteria; kingdom Pseudomonadati; phylum Pseudomonadota; class Betaproteobacteria; order Burkholderiales; family Oxalobacteraceae; genus Herminiimonas; species Herminiimonas arsenitoxidans. The sequence continues at coordinate 1,732,670 of NZ_LT671418.1, read as the reverse complement.
AGTCGGTGGCCCTTACCTTGAACTCCTCTTTAACTAAGATAATTTCGCATATATCTGAATAAGGCATCCGGCTCAATTGGTCATAGTTGTAAGTTCTCATCATCCACACTATGCAGTTAAATTTGGTTAACGAATCTTGGCGAAATTTTAAAGCGTACTAAATGTTATCTTTTGGTATCTGGGAGTCCCTAATCACAATGGATGCAAAGAGGTGTGACTTGAAAATAAGGATGAGCGAAAGTCCAAGGTTTACTGCGTAATAGGCGAGTTTGATTTTCCCCTCGACTGGAAGTGCCGCGATATAGGATTGGTTCTCTGTGGCTGTTGCAATGCCAATAGACAGAAACCACAATGCGCCAGGCAAGGCAATGGAAAATATCCAGAGACCGATTAAAACCCCTCCTGCTCTGACTAAATCAAATGCTTGCACATTTAAACGATTCTCAGCTTTTGTTATCGGAACAATTCGGTGTGCTAGTGTCATTGGGAAAAACCAAAACAGTATGGCAATTATCAAGAGAAATACACCAAAACCGTAGGATAAATAAACACTGCTATCGAAGCCAGTATTTGAGATATCAGTCGGTGTTCTGATGAGATACGGGATACTGTGAAATGCTGCAAACAACGCGAAGATACGAATGCCCAGTGCAACTATTTGTTGTGGAGTCATAGTGTTCCCTTATGTTTTATCGGATTTTAAGACTATAGATAAAATCCGTGACGCTTTAGAGTGTTGTTTTAGTGAATTTTTACGGAGCGTGCTGTGCTGTTGATTCTGAAAAGCGTGTCATTACACGACAGAATCATTGCTTTTAACATCCCATAGTTATGGGGGAAATGATTGTGCCATTGCGAGCGCAATAGCTAGGTACTGGACTTTCTTTTTCAGTTTCCCTCATTTTTCAATGAGCTCGATAACCAATAGGCTAAAACGCAAAATGGCGAACCGATCGGCTCGCCATTTTTATGAGTGTTAAGTCCGAATTTTTTATCAAAGCGCAGCAGCAATCGCCTTGCCAACGTCGGTAGTGTTACCGCTACCGCCAAGGTCGGGCGTATTTGGTCCCTGTACCAGCACCTTTTCAATTGCCTTCATGATGGCGTCGTGCGCTGCCTTGTAGTTCGCATCGCCATTGCCAAGGAAGTCGAGCATCATCGCGCCAGACCAGATCATGCCGATAGGGTTGGCGATGTTTTTACCGAAAATGTCAGGTGCCGAACCGTGCACTGGTTCGAACAGTGATGGGAATTTGCGTTCAGGATTCAGGTTGGCTGACGGTGCGATACCGATGGTGCCAGTACATGCTGGGCCAAGATCCGACAGGATGTCGCCGAACAGGTTGGACGCCACCACCACGTCGAAGCGCTCTGGCGACAATACGAAACGGGCGCACAAAATATCGATGTGATATTTGTCCCAACGCACATCTGCATACGATGGTGCCATTGTTTCGACGCGGCTATCCCAGTAAGGCATGCTGATGGAAATGCCATTCGATTTAGTGGCGGACGTCAGATGTTTTTTCGGACGGCTTTGTGCCAATTCGAATGCGTACTTCAGAATGCGGTCCGTACCTTTACGCGAAAAAATCGCATTCTGCGTCACGAATTCATACTCCGTGCCTTCAAACATTTTTCCGCCTACTGCTGAATATTCGCCTTCGGTATTTTCACGGACCACATAGAAATCGATATCGCCAGGCTTGCGATTCGCCAGAGGGCAGGGAACGCCAGGCATCAGACGTACCGGACGCAAGTTGACGTATTGGTCGAAGTCGCGACGGAACTTGATGAGTGAACCCCACAGCGAGATATGGTCGGGAACCAGATCCGGCATGCCGGCCGCGCCGAAATAGATAGCTTCGAAACCCTCCAGCTGCTGTTGCCAGTTATCCGGCATCATTTTTCCATGCTTGAGGTAATACTCGCAGTTGGCCCATTCCATAGTCGTGAATTCGAGAGCGATGTTGAATTTGCGTGCGGTGGCTTCCAGTACGCGCAAACCTTCTGGCATTACTTCGTTGCCGATGCCGTCGCCGGCGATGACTGCAATTTTATGGGCTTTCATGGCGGTAACCTTTCGTGATTTTTATGGGGAGTTAAAGCACGGATTGATCTTACCGAATACAGATGAATATACAATCAGGCAATCTGTAATCTAAAAGAACACGTATCGTGAACAATGTCTCCATGAAAACTGCTCGTCTGCGCTCTGACCTTAAAGTAAGCCGGCCACTTTTGGAAGACCTCAGTCTGTTCTGTGTCGTCGTGCGCAAGCAGAGTTTTGCTGCGTCGGCGCTAGAGCTTGGCGTCTCCAACGCGCTCGTGAGCAAGCGCATCGCCATACTGGAAAAAACCTTGCAGGTGCGATTGCTGCATAGGACTACACGCAGAGTCTCGCTGACGGATCATGGCAGTGTGGTTCACCAGTGGGCGCAACGCATACTGGAAGATGTCGATCAGCTGGAAGATGCGATATCGGATAAAGGGAGTTCGCCGCGTGGGCTTCTGCGCTTGTGCACCAGTTCAGGATTCGGGCGCAATCGGGTTTCGCCAGCCATGTCTGCGTTGGCACGGGAATATCCCGAGCTGGAAATCCAACTTGAATTGCTGGATCGGCCGGTTGACCTGATCGCTGAAGGATTTCATCTCGATATTCGAGTAGGGCAGGTTGAGGAGTCGCATTTAATCGCGCGACGGATAGCGGAGAATTCACGCATTCTGTGTGCCTCGCCGGCATATTTAGAACGCAATGGCACGCCGCAAGAACTCACCGAATTGCTGCAGCATGAATGCATAGTGATACGCGAGCGCGATCAGGATTTCGGCCGCTGGAAGCTGACCGGACCGCAAGGCCCGGAAGTCGTGCGTGTTAGCGGCGCGCTGTCAACCAACAATGGTGAACTGGTTCATCAATGGGCCATCGATGATCATGGAATTATCTTGCGCTCAATCTGGGATGTCGGACCTAGCCTTGCTGAAGGGCGTTTGGTGCGGGTACTGCCGGAATATAGTCAGGAGGCAGACGTGTGGGCAATCTATCCGACGCGATTAGGCATGACGGCGAATGTGCGGGTGTGCGTACAATTTCTGGAGAACTGGTTGGCGCTGCGCAAATAAGGAATCGTTTAGTGCCCGCTTTTACGCTTTAAGCGGGCAGAGCGTATTCCTCGATAGACGACGATTCCACTCAGTGAGCGCCGCGTGCCTCTGCGAGTGCAATGGTCAGATGCTGCACCTTCTTTTTCAGTTGGTCGCGTTCTTCATTGAGTTCGGTAATCACCAAATTCAAGCGATGGATGGTGATCTGATCAGGCGTAGCGTCGTCGGGCGGTGGAGTTGGCTCCGGCTTAGGCGGCAGTTTGGCTTCGCGTACTTGACGCGCAACTTGGCGCAATTCTTTTTTACCACCGGCAACCGCTTCTTTTTGCTGTTCGCTCGGTAAGGACGAGATGGTGGCCGCGGCATTAATCGACACCATACCTGTCTTCACCGCATTGACCAATTCAGGCGTCGCCGTCTTTTGGATTTTTTCGATTTGACCTAGCGTGACACTACTCACGCGCGCCGCACGAGCAATTACATCACGCGTCAATGCTGGTTCTGCAGAAGGCTGCGTGACGACGTCGGCAGCCTCAGGCGTGGCTGAGGATTCTTTGGCTTGTGCTACACGTGTGGATAAGATTTCTTTCTTGCGCAGAGCAAGCACGCCACGCTGAAAATCCGATACGCTGCGTCGTCCCAGATGATTGTCGATCATCCACAAGTGAACGTCGTCCATGGATTTGAACGCTTCGTTCTGCACGGTGTTGAAAGCGATACCATGCTTTTTGCAGATGCCGTAACGGTTGTGTCCATCGATCAGCAGATCGCCCCACAGTACAAGCGCATCGCGACAACCTTCGGCAAGCAGGCTGCGTTCAAGCGCGGCGTGTTCATCGCTAGTCAGTGGATCGATATACGCTTGTAGTTCTTCGTTGATGGTGATGGACATGATTCAGACAAAAAATAGTAAGGCGACAGTCTACACATAGGCATGGCTATGCCGCAAAATAAATCCGTGTTTGCAAAGCCGAAGAGAGTGGAATCCGCTTGTGGATTTAAGAAGTGAGGGCGGAATGTCTGGAGCCGACCCACAGCAGATATCAAACGTCGTCGAGGAATCGGTGCATTACATAGGCATCGACAAGTCCCAGTTCCTTGTGAGCAAACACCTTTGGAAGAGTGCCCACAATTGAGAATCCAAGTTTCTGCCAGAGTGAAACAGCAGCTGTATTTGTGCTGACTACGAAATTGAACTGAATGGCTAGATACCCAGCTTTCTTTGCCTCTTGGAGGCAGTGCGTTCCAAGCTTTCGACCTAGTCCTTTGCCGCTACCGCTGGAGTGCACCATGAAGGATGCATTCGATACGTGCCCACCCAAATCACGCTGATTCTGAACGAGCTTATACATCGCAACAATTTTCCCTTCATCCTCAGCGACATAGGATGTAACACCGGGACTAAACCAGTACGCGTATGCATCCTCGTAGCTTGTGTCTGCTGCGAATACATACGTTGATTCAGAAGAAACCACTTCTTGGAATATTGGCCACATTGCAGAGAAGTCGGACTCAACGGCTTGGCGGATATTCATGTTTTTACTTTCGACATTGCAAAAACAAAATCTTACCCGAATGCCTGCTTCTGGCTGATAGCGGATGCTTGCTTTCGAGCCAAATGGGCTGAATCAACATATTGCATTTTTAATATAACAATGTACTTTCTTTCTATAGAATCCACCCCATCGATTTGCATACCTGTACCTCCCATGAACCATGCTTCATGGATTTATTCATCGCTTTTTCATCACAATGTGTGATGCGCTAACTCCAATAATGAAAAAAATTACGCTCCAAACCACGATTGCCATTACCGCTGCCATCGCATCCTCACAACTACTCGCTAATGGTTACGCACTTAACGAACAAAGTATCAGTGCCATGGGCACAGGCTTTGCTGGCCGCGCTTCCTCTGCCGACGATGCCAGTACTGTGTTTGGCAACCCCGCCGGCATGTCGCGCCTCAAACGCCAACAAGTCACCGGTGGTATTGCTGCTATCGATAGCAAGAGCGACATCAGCAACGCCAATGGCAATCGCGTCGGCACCAATAATGGCGACATGGTTCCTTTCACGACTGTGCCTATGGGCTTCTATGTCACACCTCTTGATGACAAATGGACGTTCGGCCTGGGCGTCTACACTCCGTTCGGCCTGAACACTGAATACGAAAGCACTTTTCAGGGCCGTAACTTCGGTAGCAAGAGCAAAATCAAGGTCGTGACTTTCCAACCGACCATCAGCTACGCATTCAACGACAATGTCTCGATCGGTTTTGGGCCAACCATCAACCGCATCTCAAGCACACTGGAATCGTCATTCAAGACTGCATTCTCGCCAAATGACGGTCAGGTCCGGATCAAGGGTGATGACATCGGCTATGGCTACAACTTCGGCTTGCTGGTCCAGGCAAGCGAGACTACTCGCGTCGGCCTGACCTACCACTCGAAAGTTAATTACACGCTCAAAGGAAACACTAGCGTCATCCCTGGTGCCGGCACTCCGGCTCCCGTGCTGCTGGCAGGTCGTTACGAAGCTTCCTTGAAAATCCAAACACCTGAGTCGTGGGACCTCTCGGTTACACAACAGTTGAACCATGCCTGGACCCTGTACGCCGGTACGACATGGGCACGCTGGAGCCGCATGAAAAACATTACCGTCAACAACGCCAACGTGACTGGGGGTGCCCTGGCTCCAGATGCATTCACCACCATCACGGAGGAGCAGAACTTGCGCGACACTTGGACCTATTCCATCGGAACGTCCTACCAACTGAACAAACAATGGATGCTGCGCACCGGTCTGACGTTTGACCAGTCACCGACAAATAATATAGACCGCTCACCGCGTATGCCTACAGGTGACCGAACTATCCTAAGTCTGGGTGCCGGCTGGAGCCCAACCGAGGATCTGACAATTGATGTGGCTTACTTTTATCGCAAAGAAGAAAAAGTGAGTGTGAACAACTCCAACCAGTTTCCGTTTGGTCAAACCTATAGTGCCGATTACAAAAACAGTGCGAACGGCTTGGGTATCGGTGCGACCTATCGCTTCTAAGCTGCTCGGCGAGGCCAGTACATCGCTGCTCTGAAATAAAAGGGCGATGTACCCGTTGGCGTTCTAACGTAGCTACTTAATCGCAGGACTTGTACTCAACTATTGCATGTCCGTTTTCGACGCAAAGCGGACGTAGTTGATTGTGAAAGGACACGGCCCATGCCTACATTATTCGGCGCGTACATTAATGCCAATTAAGCGAATACTTTCGTTCAGCTAAAAAGAGCAATTAAGCCAGCAAGCATAAGCATGCCCCAACTTAAATTTCTGGCTGAAGCTGCTTGTTCGGCCGTTGTTGGCTGCAGTTTAACTATGTGCCACAACAATCCGTAACACGTAATTGAACCAACAAGGCCCAGGATTGCCAAGGACCAAGAGCTAGTTGAAATTGCAAATATCGCCGTCAGTACAAGTAGCAATGTCCCGATAGAAAAAATACCGTTAGATACCGTGTCGGGGACATAGCTTAGTTTTTCGCATCGAATACATTGGACTGGTTTCGTCGAGCAAGAGCTCCATTTTTTGAAGTAGGAAATTTCGGAATGATCACAATGAGTGCATCGGTACATAGGTTACCTAGCGATTAAGTTGAGCAGTGCACTGGCATTGAACATCGAGTTAAATCACTCACAGAGTGAGTTGATGGATGTTCGCACTGCAAAGATAACAAGGCAATGCTGTGTTTATGGGATATGCCTAGGTCATGTGGATAAGCAGACCATAGCGCTAGTGATCAAGTAAAAGCGGTGTTTGAAGTGGATAGTGCGTACTGACTTCTTGGTGTGAAACATGATCGTAATAACAACTTTTCAGGCAGTCAGCATCACTCTGGATGCCGTATTGCTTGGCCCTTTCTGGTATCCTTGCGCGCTACGTGACGTGAAATCACGAAAAAATTAAAGCGTATCCCGATGGCCTCAAAGCCCGTCACATGCCCCAACAAGGCGAGTCTGCAAAGTCAGTCGCCTCGGCATCACCGAACAGGGTTCCGCACGCCGCTTGTGTATATAAATATAGGAATAGATAAAAATGAAATGTGCATTGGTAGGATCGCGTTTCTTCGGCGCCTTGGTGTTCGAGACATTACGCAAGGAAGAAGGCATCGAATTCACAAGCGTCGTCGCTCCGTCTGAAGACGACCGTCTGGCACAAGCCGCACGCGCGGCTGGCGTTCCGCTGCATATCCTCGAGAACCCGCGCTTTGTGCCGGGCGAGGCGATTGCAGAAGGCACCGATATTATCCTCGCGGCACATACGCATGCACGCGTTAGCGACGAAGCCTTGGCACGTGCGCGTCTGGGCGGTATCGGTTATCACCCTTCGCTATTGCCTAGACATCGTGGCATTGCAGCGGTTGAGTGGACCATTCTGGAAGGCGACCCTATCGCGGGCGGTTCTATCTATCACTTGGCCGATGGTTGGGATGCAGGCGCGATTGCTGCGCAGGATTGGTGCTTTGTCGAAAAAGGTGAAAGCGCGCGCGAACTGTGGGAACGCGCACTGGCACCGATGGGCTTGCAATTGTTGAGCAAAGTCATCCATCACGCTGCCGAGCACGGCGAACTGCCAGCCTTCCAGCAAGATGCACGCTTCGCAACTAAAGCACCGATGATCCGCCGCTCTGTCGTGCTGGCAGAAGAAGTAACGTCGAACACAACCTCGCTGGTCGTTTCCATCGTCGGCACTGACCGTCACGGCATCGTTCGCTCACTGGCTGAACGTGCACAGCGTTACGGCGCCAACTGGGCCGCCAGCCGCATGACTAGACTGGCTGGAGAATTTGCCGGTATGGTGCACTTTGAGGTGCCACGTGAGAATGCAGATGCACTGACCAACGCGCTGCGCGGACTGGAATCCAGCGGCTTGCAAGTCGTTGTTGCGAAGAGCGATGGTGCTAACGTATCCGATTCAATCAAGAGCGTTGAACTCGAACTGGTTGGCGACGATCAGGTCGGCATCGTCAGCAATCTGACCAAAATCCTGGCAGAGCGCAATATCAGCATCGAAAGCATACATACCGAAATCGTGCGCAGCGGCGTGTCCGGCAAGCAAACATTCAAGGTTGGCGCGCACTTGTTGATTCCTGGCAAATTGTCTATGGATGACCTGCGACAAGAACTCGGCGCGCTGGCGCACGAGATGATCGTCGATATCGCGCTGGGCGAAAAACCAGCGCCTGAAGCGCAAAGCCTTAAGTCGGCTTGATCGCAACAGCTGCCCGCAGCAAGAAACGTCCAAATGCACCAAAACGGACATTCCAGCGGGCATTCTTGGCGTAATCCAGAGTTGGTAAGCCAACTCTGGTAAAATCTCGGGTTTTCGGCATTTCTGTGCCTTTTGTGGCCTGCCCAAGCAAATCTTGGCCAGGCCGAATTTCTTTATTATTTCTGGAGCAAACGTGCCAGGTCTATTACCAAACGTCGATCCCGACGGCCTTCTTGAATACTCCGTCGTCTATACCGATCGCGCGATTAATCATATGTCTAAACGCTTTCAAGGCGTGATGAATGACATTTCCAAAACATTAAAACAGGTCTACAAGGCGCAATCAGCCGTTGTTATGCCTGGTAGCGGTACTTTTGGTATGGAAGCAGTTGCGCGCCAGTTCGCGACCAACAATCCTTGCCTGATCCTCCGCAACGGCTGGTTCAGCTACCGCTGGACTCAGATTCTGGACGCCGGCAACATTCCTTCCTCGACTACCGTGCTGAAAGCACGTCAGTTGGAAGATGCCGCACAGTCACCTTTTGCACCTGCACCGATAGCTGAAGTCGTCGCTACCATCAAGGCGACCAAACCTGCAGTGGTGTTTGCTCCACATGTGGAAACCGCTTCCGGCATCATGTTGCCAGATGACTACATGCGCCAAGTCTCCGACGCTGTGCATGAAGTGGGCGGCTTGTTCGTACTGGATTGCATCGCCTCCGGCACCATGTGGGTTGATATGCAAGCGACCGGCGTTGACGTGTTGATCAGCGCACCGCAAAAAGGCTGGAGCGCTTCCGCAGGTTGTGCCTTCATCATGTTGAGCGCACGCGCACGTGAAAAAATCGATTCGACCCAAAGCACCAGCTTCGCTTGCGATTTGCGCAAGTGGTTGCAGATCATGGAATCGTACGAGCAAGGCAACGTCGCTTACCACACCACCATGCCTACGGACGCATTGACGGTCCTGCGCGGTGTGATGGAAGAGACTGCAGCCTACGGCTTCGACAAAGTTCGTGCCGAGCAACAAGAGTTGGGCGACAAAGTGCGCGCGTTGCTGGTCTCAAAAGGATACAAGAGTGTTGCGGCAGAAGGCTTCCAAGCTCCAGGCGTGGTCGTCAGCTACACCAACGATGACGGCATACAATCTTCCAAGAAATTCGTGGAAGCCGGCTTGCAAACTGCCGCTGGCGTGCCATTGCAATGCGATGAGCGTCCTGACTTCAAGACCTTCCGCGTTGGTCTGTTTGGCTTGGACAAGCTGCACAACATCGAACGTACAGTAGCAAATCTGTCCAAAGCTTTGGACACGATGGTTTAAAAACTCTTGCAGCAATGAAGAGACAATGCGTGATGACCTGAAAAGGCATCACGCATTTTATTTATATGGTCTGGATTAACCTAGGCAGTTCGCATATCTATTACTGATGTTCCAGAGCCAGCGGCACCTGTGATCAGAATATGCATGAGCTGTAAAAATTTAGACGGATCCTGTCGCAGGGTTGAGTGGCTGCTATTTATCGAAAGCAGACATATATTGCGTCAACAATCAGTTTTCATGTGCCGTCGGGTTAGCCTCGTAACGAAGCCAACCGGCAATCAAAGGTCCGCCTTCAGCGCGATCCTTAGGGTGTGTTCTGCCTTCATTGACAGGCACTTCCGCAAAGTCAAAAGGACTCATTCCTTCAATGCACGCAACATTAACGCCGTATTGGTGCGGCGCAGAGCGCCGTTGATGAAAGGTGTAAATGCCGCAGCGTGAACAGAAGTAATGTTTGGCTTCACCAGTATTGAACTGGTAAAGCGTGAGTGCCTCTTTGCCCTGCAACACTTTGATGTCATCCAAGTTGGCAGATACCGCCACCGCACCACGCATGCGGCAATAGGAGCAATTGCACCTACGGACCGTTCGCAAGCCATCGGTTAGCAGTACGGTAAAGCGCACAGTGCCACAGTGGCAAGCAGCATGGTAGACGGGACGGTTATCAATAGTATCGTCAGTCATATGTGCGTAATCGATGTCTGCTTTTGCCAATAAAGAACTATTAATCTCTGACACTAATCAAAATTAAGCCTTGAGGCCTTTGATCAAAATTTCTGCAGTCACTTCGTTTAGATCAATACCGCGTTCTTTTGCCAGTGTCTGCAATTGCTGAATTAAATCGCTGTTGAGTTTGACTGCAAATGGCACCAGTCCCAATGCTTGATCGCGCTTGCGCTGTTCACGACGGTCTATCACTACTGGCGCGCCGCTGCCAAAACTTGCTCCGCCGGGTGCTGCTATTTTGCCCATCAGTTTTTTGGCGTCGCTCTTTGCCATTCCGGTCTTTTTCATGATTTGTGTACTCGTGAGTGAAACCACGCATTCTACGCAGTGTGTGGAATGTTACGGACACTTAAAATCGGTAAATGCGCTTTAGCGCGCACCGATAGCGTGTTCGCTATCGATTCAGCACGCTTATTTGTCACATACACAATGTAGAGGACAGATTCTGGAGCACGTTGAGTGTGTAACGAGTCAGAATCTGTTTCTCTAACCGACATGAGTCGGCGTGTTGTCATGTCGTTTTGACGGCTCTACCGATGAAGAGGATAGGTCCGGTTGGTTTGCCTGTAGGCGATCCTGTATCCGGTTCCAAGGTGATTTCAAACAATTGGTTCGCTTGTAGCGGTGGCAATTTATCCAAGGTGAGTTGGAGCGATTTTCCTGGTTGTACCAAGCCTAGTGATACCGGTTTGGTCCAGCCTTCGCCCTTGGTCCAGAATTGCAATGCTTTTTGATTTGGCACGTCGACGGTGCGTAATGGTGTGAGCGTGATCTGACGATCAAGGCTGGCTTGTACGATCCAGCCAGGCGTCTGTTGTTGCGGCTCGACCAGCACTACCATGAACGTTGGTGCGGGTATCGGTGGACGGATCGCAAGCATCGTACCGAGAATGACGGCAGCGGCAACACCGCTCGCGGCCAGGCCGCGCCAGAAACGGAGATCATTCCACCAGCGCGACCAATTAGCTTGTGCTGCCGCAGATGGACGACGCAGATCTTTCAGAATACGCGGCCACAATTGCGGCGAGGGTTCTTCTGTCTCAGCTAGCGAGCTTAATGGCAACAGGCGTTGTTCCCATGCGTCGATGGCACTGCGTAGCACAGGCTCGTGTGGCAGGCGCTGTTCAACTTCTTTGCGTTTTGCGGCAGCCAATGTGCCCAGCACATATTCACCGGCTAGCTCTTGCAATTCGTCGAATGACTCGTTCATCCCATGCACTCCCGCAATGCGGCCAAACCACGTTTGACCCATGCTTTGACTGACCCTAGCGGCGCATTCAGACGTTGCGCGATTTCGCTGTGGCTGCAACCATCGACGTACGCGCACAAGATGCTATTGCGCTTCGCACTGTCGAGGTGGGACAAGCAGTCATGTAACTGCCCCAGGCTGGAATTCAATTCGAATTGGTCAGCGACCAATTCGCCATTTTCGTATTGCAGTGTTTCTATCGACTCTTCGTCTGCGTATGTTTCGCGATCACGATCACGCACCATGTTCAAGGCTTGATGACGCACCACGCTGTATATCCAACCTCGACCTGTACCGCGCTTGGCATCGAAGCTGGCAGCTTTGTTCCAGATATTGACGAATGCATCGTGCACGACATCTTCGGCAAGATGACGCTGCCGGACGATGCGTAATGCAACGCCGAGCAGATGTCTGCTGTCTTGCAGATAAATGCTTTTCAGCGCTTGCTGATCGCCCCGTGCGCAAGCACTGAGAGCAGCGTCATAGTCGAAGGAGTTCAAGTCGGCAGGCAAAATTGTCGGCAGCCTTTAAGTAATTGGGATGGACCGGAGCCATTGATTACCAATTAATTATACTGAGACATTTCACCCACCGATACCTTCGGCTGACTTTACTTGCTTAAGCGGCTTTCCAGAAAATATAGTCGGCCTGATATTTAACAATGACCTTGCTGTCGAGATTGGCTGCGCTACAAGCCAATGCAGGCGCAACACCACCTTTAGTTGCCACGCGTTGGATGTATGTCACACCGCTCATAGCACCACTACCGACAGCTGGATTGGCTTTAACCAGTTGTAGTGGAATATGACCTGTGCCGGCTGGCGCAACCGCGACCTGAGTAGCGGTTACTTTTGAACCGTCATTGCTTTCCCACGTTGCTGGAGGGCCGTAATATTTGCCGACTGCGTTGCCACTACGATCGGACAGAATCGCATCTGGCCCGACAAACACCCATTCAAACTGACCTGCCATATCCTTCTTGACGCGGCATTGATAAGTGATATCGCCAGCACCAACGGTTTGCATCGCAACACGGTGGCCAGACGGGACTTGAACCGATGCTGGTAATGTTTCCTGCGAATACATAGGGGTAGTCGAGCAGGCAGACAGTAATACAGCGGCGGAAGCGATTGCGACGGCTGAAATGGAAGCGTTCATGATGGTTTCCTTAGAGTAGTTAAAGGTGATCAGCTTGAAGTACCCAATGAATGGATATCTATGCACTGATACTGGTACTACCCGCCGGATGCCAATTTGGATGCAGTGAGATGAAAATAATTTTTAAATATGAAAATTTCCACCTGATTTCCGCAGGAGGAACATGAGTCGCGGCAGATCGCTAGTCGGTCTTGATCTCTTTCAAACTCAATCTATCCAGCAGATAGACCGCTTTGGCGGGTTTGCTGGGGCAGCAAAACGGCTCATGGTCACGATATTCCTTGGTGTCGAATTCGATGCGACCATCTGTATAACGCAAATGGTTAAAGTCGACTGAGCGCCATGCCTTGCCACCGACCGGTACTGCAGCAATCAGTCTGTAGCGTGGGCGTTGCGTCTTGCTACCTGGTGTATTGCTTCGTTTGAAAGCAGCGAGATAGTTAAAGTATTCATTGCCACCGTCGAAATATGACAGCGTGAACGAGACCAGTGCATAGTCATCCGGCGCACCATCATCCAGACTGACGGTGCGTAATAGGCGAGGGCTGCTGGCAACCGTATCGTTATCCGACAGGATGGCGATCAAGGATTTGACTGCGCTGCCCAATGCTGGCGGCAAGTTGGCCTTGGTTTGAGCAAAAACCAGCAAGGGCGAGGTCAGAAGTACGAGTGTGAGTAAGAGACGTCTGATGAAATAGGATGTTGGCACTGGCTTGCCTTATTGTTTGCACTTGCTCCACAGCCTGCACAAGCAGTGCTTGTTATGAGGCGCTTACTTCTTTGTTGATGCTGGTTGACTCTGTGGGAGGAGTGCTATTTTCATCTTCAAAGAAAAGGAATTTTCCTTTTCCTCCATGTTTGGCCTGATACATCGCGATGTCGGCTTTTTCCATCAGAACAGATGGTGCGATGGCTGCTCCTGTGTGTAGAGCGATGCCGATTGATATGCCTAAGGTAAACGATTTTCCATCCACATCAAAGGGTGCACTGATCGCGCTCAGACATTGTTGGGCAACATGACTGGCAGCGGTGCGCGCATCGCTGAGGCCGCTCAGCAAGATGATAAATTCATCGCCGCCTAAACGGGCGACCGTATCAACGCGCCGCCGATCAACTGACAAGCGCGTAGCGACCTGGCGCAATATATCGTCTCCGACATCGTGCCCATGTTGATCGTTGATGATCTTGAAGCCATCCAGATCGCAAAACAACAAGGCGACTTGCACATTATCGCGTTCCGCGCGTGCCAGTGCCTGGTGCACGTGATCTTCCAGCATGACGCGGTTGTATAGGCCTGTTAAAGAGTCGTGATGCGCCATGAACTTCAAGCGTGCTTCGCTGGCCTTGAGTGCAGCTTCTTCTCTTCTTAATTTGGCTACCAGAAAGTTAAAGCCGCGCACGAGTTTTCCTACTTCGTCTTCGCGCTCCACCGGTAAAGCTGTCAGCCTGGCCTTGCCATCAGCCATATTGTGTATTGCGCGTGATGCGTCAGTCAGTGGGCGCAAAATGCGCGACAGCATTACCAGCAGCGCGACAAGTATGCTGATGGATAAAATCGCATTGGCTTTTAGAATGAATTCACGCAGTGCAGTAACGGGTTGAAAAGCCTCTGCTGTCGGCATGCGCGCAACCACGAACCATCCCGAACTTGGCACAGACGCCATGGCAGACAGTTCTTGGACTCCCTTGGCATTGATCGTTACACCAGAACCACGATAGCCCAGCATGGCGCGGTCATGCAGCAGATTGACGCCGATAGGTGGCGTCGGCTTCATGATCATGTTGGGATCGCTGGCTGCGACAAATAATTTATCTGCAGGTGAAACCAGCAAGAAACCGCCAGTAGCGCCGAGCGTTGCCTTTTGCAGATGATCGAGAAAGCCAGGTGCATTCAGTGAGGCAATGCCAGCTAACACAGCGATGATTTTCCCCTCTTCATCGTGAACCGGCGCTGAGAAAACGATAGCGGGATTGTTGTGTTCAAACGATGGGCGACCCATGACCGCTTTGTTGTCTCGTACGGTGTTCTTGAACCAGTCTGTTGCTGCAAAGTCCATGCGGTCATGATCTGTTGAGGCAGGCGCTGCGGCTAAAAGACCATAGCCATCAGGTTTGATGACAAGTAATCCACCATCGAAGATGGGATTGATACGTTGTCGTTGATTAAGCCAGCTATTCAATTCATTCGGCTGACTTGTCAATGCAGGCGGCAGGTCGGCGGCAAAGCTTTCTACCAGTGACAGACGTGAAGCCAGATTATGGTCAATATCTTGCGCAATATAGGATGCGACAGACATTTGCTGTGTTGCTGCCAAAGCTTGTACGCGTTCCTCAATCAGTGGAACGGCAAAAAAATGACGTACCAGTATGCCGACAACGAGCAGCACAACACCGAGTGCAATGATTCGAAACTTTATGCTCTGGAGATTCAACATCAGGCAGTCACATCAGTTTTTTTGAAAACTATTATCGTGGATGAGAGAGCAGCAAATGATCTCGCACTGAATGGGCAGACGTTTTTTATAGATTACAGACGCTTGTATTTTCAGGCTGGTATTGGTTTTCAGCAAGCATTTAAAGGTGGTGTGGGCTATTTGAACGTTTTTTTGATACGTTCCTTGCGTGCTTTTTCGAGTTGTTCATGTGCTTTGCGTTTATCGAGCCCGAGCATGCGCTCGATGAATTCAAACCAGATAAAGGCAACGGCGATGAGGCCGACGATCCACCACCATGAGATATCGGCGAGCGGTCCAACTTCAAAATATTTCAAGACCGTTAGCAATACGATCACGATAATGAGCGGCATGTTTCCTCCTTGACGACGCAGCATATTGTGAAAAATAGTAACGGTCAATTACAGTTGTCAACCTGGATGCTATGTATACGTTGTATCGGTACAGCGCAATGTCTCGTGTAGGTGAAACACGGTAGAATAGCGGCGATCAATCCTTGGAGAAAAGCATGAAACGTTCCTTGTTGGTGTGTTTGTTTCTGGCTGCCGGCGTGTCCAATGTCGCGATGGCAAATGCCGATTTGGCGAAGGCAAAGAACTGTATGGCTTGCCATTCGGTGACGAATAAAGTGCTGGGTCCTTCCTTTAAAGATGTCGCAGCTAAGTACGCCGGTCAAAAAGGCGCGGAAGACAAGCTGGTACAGAAAGTATTGAAAGGCGGTAGCGGCGCATGGGGAACCGTGCCGATGCCAGCCAATGCACAAGTAAGCGAAGCGGAAGCTCGTACGCTCGTTACATGGATCATGACGCTGAAATAGTCAGCTTGTGATTGCAAGAAAAAAGCGCCGGTAGGCGCTTTTTTTTCGTCTATTTTCTGACCAAGTAGCGTGATTGCCTTGAGTTGTCAGGCCTCGTTAACTAGGTAGTGTTCTGGTTGTGGCATTGTCTTTCCGCCTTCGGATGCTCCCGCATTCGGTGCAAGATCTCGCCATTTCGGCGCATGAACTTGTGTCATTTCCATCTTTTTCCTGGCTGTTGTTACGTCTTTACCACAGTCCATTTCGCCTTTTCTCTATATAGAGACTCACTCTTCAATTTCCGATTGGCACGGTTGTTGCTGAATGTGATTCAAGGTACTTGAATATGTAGGTTTTTGTTGTTACTGTCATTCAAGCAACTTGAATTGTTCCCGTCGACCCATACTCCAAGGAGAAAAAAGTGAGCAAGACTAATACAGTATTAAAGGCTGCAGCATTATGTGCCGCCGTGGGCATGAGTTTGCTGAGCATGCAGGCATCGGCTAAAGATGTCGTGAAAATTGCATTTGTAGGTCCGTTGACTGGTGGCGTCTCCTCCATTGGCCTCGGTGGGCGCAATTCTGCTGATCTGGCGGTGCGTTTGCGCAACGCTGATCCAAAAGCCAAATATACCTATGAACTGGTCACGCAGGATGATGAATGTCGTCCTAACGTTGGCGTACAGGTAGCGACCAAAATCGCTGCTGACAAAAGCATCATCGCTGGCGTAACGCATTTCTGCTCGGCGGTTGCGATGGGTACGGTCGGTGTTTATAACCGCTTCGGTTTGCCAGTCGTCGTGTGGGGCGCAGTACTGCCAGAAATCACTTACGGTAATAACTTCAAGGAAGTACATCGCGTCAATGGCACGATGATTAACCAAAGTGAAGTTGCGGCCAAGTTCATGATTGCGCAAGGCTACAAGAAGTGGGCGATCATTCATGACACCACCGATTACGGCAAAGGTCACAACAAGTACTTCTCCGAATTCGTCAAAAAGAATGGCGGCACCGTGCTGGCAACATTCGGCGTGACTGCAGACCAGCAGGATTTCAGCACCGAACTGACCAAAATCCGCGAACTGAAACCTGAAGTCGTGTACTTCGGCGGCCTGACACCACTGGGCGTACGTATCCGTACTCAAATGGAAAAACTGGGCATCAAGGCACAGTTTGAAGGTACTTCCGGCATCAAATCAGACGCGTATATCCAAGGCGTAGGCGAGAAGCTGGCTGAAGGATCACTGTCCTTCATCGAAGGCGCACCATGGGAAAAAATTCCTGGTGGTTTGTACTTCACTGCAAAGTACCAATTGCAAAAATACAGCGAACCACCTGAAGCCTACGGTCCATTCGCTTTCGCGGCTGCCAACCTGATCATGGATGCAGTTGAAAAAGTCGGTCCGGATCGCAAGAAGGTACGCGATGTACTGAACCAAACCAAAGATGCTGACACGCTGATCGGTAAAGTGACTTTCGATGATCATCGTCAAAACATCGTGCCGCTGGTAACCAAGTACGTGGTTCAAGATGGCAAGTGGGTGATCTGGGAAGACAGCATCTACGCTACCGGTAAACGCAAATTGTCCGGTCTGTAATACAGATACGAAGCAAATGTAAAGCAGACACGATCTGTTGCAGGCTGGCTCATGGCCACGCCTGCAACACGATAGACATGAAGTGGAGAAAGCGATGAGTGAAATCGGTCAATATATATTCAACGGACTGATGCTAGGCATGATTTACGCCATGGTTGCAGTTGGTTTTACCTTGTTTTTCGGCGTACTCGATGTCATCAAGTTTTCGCATGGCGATACTTTGATGGTCGGCGCTTTTGCAGGCCTGACGGCCTCGACCGGGGTCTTGATGCTGGATATCGGCTCACCCTGGATACGTTTGATAGCAGTAGTGCTGAGTGCGGTATGTGTGACCGGACTATTGGGCGCTGCGATTGCCAAATTCCTGATTCTGCCTTTGCACAAGGCCCCGCCGCTCAACACCTTGTTGGCGACGCTGATGCTGGGCACCGTGATGCGCGAGTCTGTGCGTCTGTTCTATCCCGATGGTTCGAACTCCAAACCATTCCCGTCTTTACTGCCTACAGGCTCGATTGATTTTGCCGGCTTTGCCTTGCGTGCAGATAACGTGATTCTGCTGCTCAGCGGTCTGGCGATTATTGCAGGCGTTCACTTTTTGATTACACGCACACGCCTCGGTATGGCGATACGTGCGGTAGCGCAGGATGGTGAAACTGCACGTCTGATGGGTATCAATTTTGAAGCAGTAGTCTTACTGACCTTTGCACTCGGTTCCGGCATGGCGGCATTGGCTGGTGTGATGAACGGTTTGTATTACAACGAAATCAATTTCAACGTCGGTTTGCTGTTGGGCGTGATTGGTTTCTCGGCTGCGATTCTCGGTGGCCTCGGCAATATTTACGGCGCGATTCTGGGCGGCTTCCTGTTCGCCGGATTGCAGGTGTTTGGTAGCGCGATGCTGCCGGCACTGATACCGGATATTCCAAGTGCATACAAAGACGTCTTTGCATTTGCCGTTGTCATCATTGTGATGGCCTGGAAACCAACCGGGCTGATTGCCGAAAAATCAAGCGAGCGAGTCTGATATGAGCGACAACAAATTGAAAACACATTCAGCCAAGCTAGTACTGGCTTTGGCGACCTTGCTGGTGACCGCTTACATGTGGTTGTTCCTGCATGCGGAATCACAAGTAGCGATCGGTGTATTGATCGTGGTTGCATTGGCTTTGGTCATGATAGGGAAAAAGCTGGGCACTACGCAGCAGATCGAACAGGCAGCGGCCAGCCGTCCCGGTTTGGCGCGCATCTGGACTGTGGTTGGTCTGTTGGCACTGGTGGCTGCGTTTTACGATAGTCACTTTGTACTGATGATGATTTGCGCAGTCTTGCTGTACTCGACTGCTTGCATGGGTTTGACCTTGCAATTCGGTTTTGCTGGTGTGGCTAACTTTGCGGGCGCAGCTTTCT
The DNA here is from genome assembly GCF_900130075.1 of Herminiimonas arsenitoxidans. Lineage (NCBI taxonomy): Bacteria > Pseudomonadati > Pseudomonadota > Betaproteobacteria > Burkholderiales > Oxalobacteraceae > Herminiimonas > Herminiimonas arsenitoxidans. The sequence goes on along the minus strand of NZ_LT671418.1, from coordinate 1,713,596 downwards.
TCGGTATCGGTAGTTACACCACAGCGGTGCTGGCGACGCATACCGGTTTGCCGCAGTTGGCGAATATTGCGATCTCGGGTGTGGTTGCGGCAATCATCGGCTCGGTGCTGATCCTGCCGGTGCTGCGTACACGTGGTCACTATGCAGCGTTGGTTACGATTGCTTTTGGCATCCTGTTCAAGACCTTTATTGAAGTCAACGATGTACTCGGTGGACCGCAAGGTTTGCAAGTGCCGGGCATGCAGTTGTTCGGTCATGCTTTCAATGAGGGCTTCTCGCTGTTTGGTATCGAGTTCTCGTTCTACGTCTCTTATGTTCTGTTGAGTTTGGTGATCTGCGCCAGCGCTTTCGTGCTGATCAAGGCGCTGGAACGTTCGTGGGTAGGCTTGAGCATGGACGTGGTGCGTACCGACGAAACCGCAGCGGCTACTTTCGGCTTGCATATCGCACGTTGGAAGGTGATCGCTTTCACCATGGGTAATTTGTTTGCAGGTATTGCCGGTAGCGTGTACGGCATGATGGTGGGCTTTATCGCGCCGAATAACTTTACCTTCTCCGATTCCTTGTTGATGTTGTCTATCGTGATTCTCGGTGGTCTCGGTAATCCTGTCGGTTTGATTCCAGCTGCGATTATCGTTTTGATGCTGCCCGAAAAACTCCAGTTCATTCAGGAATATCGCGTGTTGTTGTACGCAGCATTGGTGATCGCCATTCTGCTGTTCCGTCCAGATGGTTTATTGCCACGCAAGACACGCCTGTTCTTTAGTAGAAAGGGTGCGCAATGAACGCAGAAAACACGACATTCATGAATCCTGAATCTGGCACAGCCGTGAACACTCAATTAGTTGCAGTCTCCGATCTGACGATGCGCTTCGGCGGTCTGACGGCATTGGATAAACTCAATATGCACATCAATGAAGGTGAAGTGCTGGGTTTGCTGGGGCCGAATGGTTCGGGCAAAACCACCTTCTTCAATGTCCTGACTGGTTTGTACAAGGCTAGCAGCGGCTCCATCATTTATAACGGGCAGGAAGTCATCGGTCAGACGCCGCAAGAGATTTATCGCAGCGGTGTGGCGCGTACTTTCCAACGTTCGCGTCTGTCATTGCCACTGACAGTGTTCGACAACATCGTCATCGGCGATTACCAGCACATGCAGCACGGACTGTTTTTCAATCTGTTCCGTCGTAAGGCTTTCCGTGCTGAATACGATGCTTACGTTGCCAAGGTCGAAGCCTTGCTCAATATCTTCAGCCCACCTTTAGTGGCACGCATGTTCGAGCCGGTGGAAACCTTCACCATGATTGACCGACGTCGGATCGAAGTCTGTCGTGCCTTGTTGAGTGGCCCGCGTTTGTTATTGCTGGATGAACCTTCGGCCGGTATGACGCACGATGAAACTGAAGCCTTGATGGACGATATTTTGCAGGTGCGCAGCAAGCTGGCGAATCTGACCGTCGTACTGATCGAACATGAAATGAATGTCATCGAACGGATTACCAATCGTTGCATCGTGTTCAATTACGGCAAAAAAATTGCCGAAGGTACGTACGCAGAAATCACTGCCGACCCCAATGTGCAAACCGCTTATCTTGGAGAAGCAGAATGAGCAACCTGACCGTCAAGGGACTCACCACCGGATACGACAAGGTGAATGTATTACACGACGTTTCCATCGAAGTGGCGCCAGGCAAGATCACTTGCATACTCGGTGCCAACGGTGCAGGCAAGAGCACGCTGATTCGTTCGATATTGGGTTTGACGCCACCACGCCAGGGCGAAATTTTGTGGGGTGGGCGCAATCTTGCCGGTGAAAAAACGCACTCGATTATCGCCAGCGGCATCTCGTGCATACCGGAAGGCCGTAAGGTTTTTCCGCGTATGAGCGTGGCAGAAAATCTGGCGCTCGGTGCCTTCCTGGAAACCAACGGCGCAGTGGTACGCGAACGTTTGGCGCGCGTGTATGAAATTTTCCCAAGACTGAAAGAACGCGCAGCACAACTGGCCGGCACCATGTCGGGTGGCGAGCAGGCGATGGTATCTATCGGTCGCGGTTTGATGGCTGAGCCGAAGTTGCTGGTGATTGATGAACCTTCGCTAGGTTTGTCGCCGCTCTACGTCAAAGAAAACTTCAAGGTCATCAAGCAGATCAATGCAATGGGCATCACGGTGCTGCTGGTGGAACAGAACGCACGGCAGACACTGGCGATTTCACACTATGGCTACGTACTGTCGCAAGGCCGCGTGATGGCGCAAGGCACGGCAGAAGCACTCTCTAGTAACGACGACGTACGCTCTGCTTACTTCGGTTAAATGGAAAAAGCTGCATGAAAGATTACGCAAGTTCGTCCCTGAAGGAGCTCGCTGCCTGTATCGCGCGTCGTGAAGTGTCGGTGGAAATGGTGGCGCGTGCCGGTATCGCACATATTGAAGAATATGAACCGGCAGTGCACGCATGGCAGCATTTCGATGCGGCACACGTGATTGAACAGGCGCGCAGCCTTGATGCGCAACCGCATGCCGGTTTGTTGTACGGCTTGCCGATAGGCGTCAAGGATTTGATGGATACGGCAGATATGCCGACCACTTATGGTTCACCGATTTACAGCAACTATCGACCATTGCTGGATGCAGCTTGCGTTGCCGGTACCCGCAGCGCAGGTGCGGTGGTGATGGGTAAAACGGTCACGACAGAGTTCGCTACTTTCCGTCCTGGCCCGACGCGTAATCCTCATGGAGCAGCCGATCATACGCCGGGCGGTTCATCCAGCGGTTCGGCAGCAGCAGTTGCATCCGGCATGGTGCCGGCAGCTTTTGGTACGCAAACGGCAGGATCTATCGTCCGGCCTGCGGCGTATTGTGGGGTGGTCGGCTACAAGCCGACCTTCGGCACTTTGTCCTTGGCCGGTATCAAATCATTGGCGCCTAGTCTGGATACTGTCGGCGTATTGACGCGTAGCGTGGACGACGCAGCTTTCTTTATCGGTGCGCTGGCGCGTTTGCCTTTGTCATCGATGCTGTCGTCGGATGCTGCGGCACCGCGCTTGCGTATCGGTATTTGCCGTACTGCACATTGGGATAGAGCCAGTGTTGGTGCACGCGAAAAACTGGAGCAGGCGGCGCGCTTGCTGGAACGCGCTGGTGCCATCATCAGTGATGTCGATTTGCCGGCACCTTGCGCTGGTTTGACCGACGCACAAATTCGCATCATGGGTTATGAGGCAGCGGCGGCATTTGCATCTGAAGCACGTACCAGTCCAGATGGTTTCAGCGATGCCTTTGCAGCTTTGCTGGAAGCAGGTAGAGCCATCGATGGTCCTGCGTATGTCGCAGCACAGACCTTGGCTGCGGCATCGCGCCAAATGGTCGCTGGCGTGTTTGAAACGGTAGACATACTGCTCTCGCCAAGTACAGAAGGTGAAGCGCCAGCAGGACTGGCTGCTACCGGCGATCCGATTTTCAATCGCATGTGGTCGCTGCTCGGCAATCCATGCGTGCACGTACCGCTGGGAAATGGCCCGGGCGGCATGCCACTGGGCGTCACTCTTACGGGGCCGCGTTGGAGTGATGCGCGCGCACTGGCGGCAGCACATTTACTCGAGCGCACTTTTGCCTCGATCAACTGAACAGGAACACCAACATGACTGAGAATCAAACGGCTACTTCATCTACTGCTGCAGAGAATGCACAAGATCACGTTAATAGCGCACGCCTGCAAGATGCGATTGCTGCATTGGCGGCTTTTGGCGGACGTGACGATGGCGGTGTCGCGCGTGAAACATTGACGGACATTGATTTGGCATCACGTCGTCATCTGATCGATACCGCGCGCGCCTTGGGCTGCGAAGTGGAGATCGACGATTGCGCCAATCTGTTTTTCCGTCGTCCCGGCACGACAGATTTACCACCAGTGCTGACTGGTAGTCATGCCGATACACAACCGGTCGGCGGCAAGCTGGATGGCGCGTATGGAGTATTGGCCGGATTGGAAGTGATCTCTGCCTTGAACGATGCTGGTATTTCTACGCGTCGTGCGATTGAAGTGGTGGCATGGACGAATGAAGAGGGTAGTCGCTTCGGTCCCGGTGCGATGGGATCGAGTGCTTTTGTCGATCCATCCCGTTTGCCTGCTTATCGCGCAGTGAAAGATAGCGACAACATTACATTTGGCGAAGCAGTTGATAAGGCCTTGCAACAAGCAAAGGATGTCACGCATAGAGAGCTCGCGCTGCCTATCGCTTCTTGTGTGGAATTGCATATCGAGCAAGGTCCGGTATTGGAACGTGCGAATGCAGCCTTGGGCGTTGTAACCGGCATCCAAAGCGTGCGCTGGTATCGTGTGTCATGCACTGGTATGGCAGCGCATGCAGGCACTACGCCTATGGATGAGCGTAGCGATGCGATGAAGGCAGCAGTCACGATAGCCCATCAGTTGTATGCGCATGCCGCGGCAGAAGCGGCCAGTAATTTACGCCTCACTTTGGGGCGCTGGCAGGTCGGTCCGAATTCCGTCAATACGATTCCGGGCAATGTCGATTTCACGATCGACGTGCGTTGCGTCGATGCCGAAGTGTTGGAACGGTTTGAGAAGTTTTTACAACAGATTGTTGCTGCCTATACATGGCGTGGCAACATTGCTTTTGAATGCTTCTTCTCGCGTCCGCCTACGCATTTCCCGGAAGATATGCTGACGCTGATAGAGCGCGCTTGCGTGCGTGCCGGTCATCTGGCCCAGCGTGGCGATCCGCAACATTTGACCTCAGGTGCCTTCCACGATGCGATGTATCTGGCCGAACATTGCCCGACGGCGATGATTTTTGTGCCAAGCAAGGGCGGAATCAGTCACAATGCCGCCGAGGAAACCGCGCCGGAAGATTTGTATTTAGGCGTGCAGGCACTTGCTTATACGGTAGTGGAGTTGGCCAACCGTTAAGTTGCATCGATGCCTGATGTTCGAGAGTGCCATTTTTAACGGGTAGAGAAAGTGAAGATGAAACGCGATTCTGTTGCAAGCATCGAATCTGTCGACAAGAAGGCGTCGGTATCCAGTCTCGGCGTGCGTCTGCGTCATACACGTCTGGTGGCAGGCTTGACGCTGATACAACTGGCGAAAAAGGCTGAGTGTTCCGAGAGCTTGATTTCCAAGATCGAGCGTGGCTCGGCGACACCGTCGCTGGCGATGTTGCACAGATTGGCCATGGCGCTGGATACAAATATATCGACGCTGATGTCGGAAGAAGCGGTGGTGGTTGGCCCGATCTTGCGTGAGGGTGAGCGGCCGGTGATTAAAACGGGCGGCATCTCGATGGAGCGTCTGGTGTTGCCGACGCGTGGTGGCTTGCTGCAGGCCAATATTCACATCGTGGAACCAGGTGCAGCCAGCGATGGCCAGATCGAACACACAGGTGAAGAAGTCGGCTATGTGCTGGAAGGTATGTTGGAGTTGAACCTCGGAGACGAGAGCTACAAACTGGGACCGGGCGACGCTTTCACTTTTTCGAGTAGCGTGCCGCATGGCTACAGAAATATTGGAAAAGTCGTTGCAAAAGTATTGTGGGTCAATTCACCTGCCACGTTTTAGTTTCAAGCTGTTTGATGCTTGTAGCAAAAATAAAAAAGCACCTTTGTGGTGCTTTTTTATCGACCGCATTGCATATCATGCAGCCATAAAAAAACCGCCCGGTTTTGACCTCGGGCGGTTTGTCTTGGAAGCAAGTACCACTTACTTCACGACGGCCAGTTCTTCACGTTTGCCACCGCGATAGGTGTACAAGGTCAGCGTGCCATCCTTGATATCACCCTTGGCATCGAACGCGATATTGCCGGTCACGCCTGGGTAATTGATCTTGGCCAGCTCAGGCAGATACTTGGCTGAGTCCCATGACTTTGCTTTTTGCATCGCATCGATGACGGCATACGTCGCATCGTAAGCATAGGCTGCGGTGTAGATCACATCGATGCCATAACGCTTCTTGTAAGCAGCGCGGAATTTATCCATACCTGATTTCTTGGAATCTTCCACGCCACCGGCTTCCGCGCAGTAGACATTGTTTTCACCGAGGCCAGCACCTGCGAGGCCAGGCAGCGAACCGGTACAGATACCGTCACCGCCCATGAACTTGGCATTGATGCCGAGTTGTTTCATTTGGCGCAGCATAGGGCCGCCGACTGCATCCATGCCACCAAAGAAAATGATGTCAGGTTTCTTCGCCTTGATCGAAGTCAGGATCGCGTTGAAGTCAGTTGCCTTGTTATTGGTGTACTGGCTGGCGACGACGGTGCCGCCGGCAGATTTGACGCCCTTGGCAAATTCTTCTGCCACGCCTTGGCCGTAAGCGGTACGGTCATCGATCACGGCGACATTTTTACCGCCCAGGGTTTTGACTGCATATTGACCCAGTACGCGGCCCAGTTGTGCGTCATTGGCTACCACGCGGAAAGCGGTTTTGAAGCCTTGCTGCGTGTACTTTGGACTGGTGGAAGAAGGCGAGATTTGTACGATGCCCGCGTCAGCGTAGATTTTTGAAGCAGGGATGGTGGCACCGGAATTCAGGTGACCGATCACGACGGCGACATTGGCATCGACCAGTTTAGTGGCAGCAGCAGTCGCTTGTTTAGGATCAGCAGCATCGTCTTCCGGCATGTATTGCAGTTTGACCTTCTTGCCGTTGATCACCACGCCTTTGGCATTGAGTTCTTCGACTGCCAGGCGCGCGCCGTTTTCATTGTCTTTACCCATGTGCGCGTCAGTACCAGTGATCGGACCGACGTGGCCGATCTTGACGATTTGTTCCTGCGCAAACGCACTGCCGGCGAGCGCGAATACGATTGCGCCAGCCAATGGAATCATTTTGGTCCTGAACTGCATATATTTTCTCCTGAGGATTGTAAAAATACAGAGTAGCTGCAACACTGGGCACGCCTGTCTTTCAAGACAATGACCTTACAACATAAGAAAATGCGACGCAAAGCGTTTTTGTGTAATTTTCGAGGTTCACACGATTTTATATGAGCAAACTTCATACCCTGGACAAAGTTGACCGCAAGTTGCTGAACTTGCTGCAAAAGGATAACCAGACGCCGACGCGCACCTTGGCGGACAAAGTGCATATCTCGCAACCGACCTGTTTACGCCGTATTCGCGATATGCGCGATGCGGGCATTATCAGCGCAGATGTGGCGATGATAGACCCGTTTGCGCTGGGTTACGGTATGTTGGCGTTTCTGGAAGTGTCTTTGGGGAATCAATCCGATGAACACATGCAGGAATTTGAAGTGCGCATGGGCAAGGAATCAGAAGTGATGCAGTGCTACTTCGTATCAGGCGATTACGATTACTTCCTGGTGGTGCACGTGGTCGATATGGATGCGTATTATCAATTTGTTCGCCGGGCGATTTCCGGTTCCGGCAATGTGCGCCATTTTCAATCGCGCTTCCCGATGAAGCGAGCGAAATTCGATACGCGGATCGCCTTCGACGAGAAGTCGGCAGAGGTGCAGGTACGCATCAAAAAATAAGACGGAATTTTTCAGACAATAAAAAACGCTGCGTGTGATTCACACGCAGCGTTTTTTTATGGGACATGCTGTTTAAGCAGGGGAGAGCGTAGTTACTATCTGCTTGGAAGGACGATATGGCATGCCGGTGAATTTGAAATCCAGATCCGGTTGACGTCCCGAAACGATATCCGCCAAAGCACGACCCGAACCGCAACCCATGGTCCAACCGAGTGTGCCGTGACCGGTATTCAGGAACAGATTGCTGAACTTGGTTTTGCCAATGTAAGGCACGTTCGATGGCGTCAATGGGCGCAAGCCGGTCCAGTAAACCGGATTCTCATAATCGCAGGCGCCTGGGAACAGTTCTTTGGTACGACGCGTGATCGCTTCGCAGCGTGCGGTATTGAGTTCACGCGTATAGCCGTTCAACTCGCAAGTACCTGCCACGCGCAAACGATCACCGAGGCGCGATACTACCAATTTATAGCCGTCATCCGTCAGGGATACTGTCGGTGCGGCTGCTGGGTCGGTCACTTTGTAAGTGGCCGAATAACCTTTGCCAGGATAGATCATCAGGTCTATGCCTAGCGGACGAACCAGTTCTGCCGAGAAGCTACCCATCGCCATCACATAAGCGTCGGCATGCAGCACTTGGTGACGACCATCTGGGCCGATGACTTCGACGCCGGTGATCTTCGCATTCGCGCCACTGCCTTCGGTCAACAAACGCGTGACGGAAGTGTTGTACTGGAAGTTGACGCCGGCTTCTGCCGCTTTGGCGGCCAGGCCGCTGGTGAATTTATAGACGTCGCCCGATTCATCGGTAGCAGTAAAGTCACCACCAACGATTTTGTCGCGGATGCTGGCCAGTGCTGGTTCGATACGGACGACTTCATCAGCGCCGATAGAGTCACGTGGGCAGCCGAGGTCGCGCATCAATTTTGCCGCAGGCAGGGAATCGTCAAATTCTTTTTGATCGGTATAGAAGTGCAAGATGCCACTGGTCAACTGATCGTAGTTGATGCCGGTTTCTGCGCGTACTGCTTGCAGGGTTTGGCGGCTGTATTCGCAGATGGCAACGATTTGGCGGATATTGTCGGCGGTGCGTCCCGGCGTGCATTCACGCAGGAAGTTGAGTGCCCATTTCCATTGCAGCCATTCAGGACGGAAGCGATACAGCAGAGGCGCATCTTCCTTGCCCAGCCATTTCAGGACTTTCATTGGTGCGGCCGGATTGGCCCAAGGCTCTGCGTGCGAGACGGAAATCTGACAGCCGTTGGCAAAGCTGGTTTCTTGCGCGGCGCCGGGTTGGCGTTCGATCACGGTAACTTCGTGCCCCGACTTGTTCAAAAACCATGCGGACGAGGTACCGATAATGCCCGAACCCAATACAATTACTTTCATCACAATCTCCAGCCATTTAGTGTTGTCCAATGGCTAAATTGTAGAAAGTTATTTGTTTTTTAGGCGTTCATAATCGACGTAATTTTTTTCTTGTAAAAACAAATGAAATCTTACTTTGTTTAAAAAACAAAGAATTTAAGAATAAATTTATTTATTTGAAAAATGAAGTTTGTCCACTTCTTGCGCCACGGCATCGCTAATGGCTTCGGCCAGAGTTTGATGCAAATCCTGCTTGATTCCCTCTGCGGCTAGCTGCATTACTTGCGCGAGATTGTCCTTGATGCGTTGTTCCAGCACCGGTTCGATGCGTTCCAGCAGTTGTGTGAGCACACGCTCACTCACCTTTTGTTCCAGACGCGACCATTCTTCATCAAGCCAGCCGTCTATCGGTTGGTGCGCTGCCGGGCTGGTGCTGGTTTCTGCTGCATGCGCATGGATTGCGTCATCCGCTTCCTTTGAGTCTTCGGCGACAGGCGCGACGCGTGGCGGTGTTTGTATGACTTCCGTCAGTACGGGAATGCCGAAATCTTGCGAGGATGAGTTACTCATGTAGGTTCAGCCACAAAATGAGTGAGCGGATAACCGCGCTGTTTATAGAAACTGTAGCGCTCACGTCCGGCCGACTTGTCCGCATCGTCGGAGGAAATAACCTCAAACATACGCTCGAAACGCGCGAAGTGCGCTGGCGAGGTGTCCGATAGATTGATCAGGATTTGCGTATGGGGCGACTCCATCGTCTGATCTGCTGTGAGCAGGATAGGCGTTTGCGCTGCCAGTGCATCACCCAGCATTACATGCGGCAGGAAGTCCTGTTCGGAAAACGCCCAGAGCGCTTCATCCAGCTCGGCCAGTTGTGCTTTATCCTGCACCAGGATCACGATCTGGAAATTGGCATTACGTGCCTTGCGAGCCAGACGGCATGCATAAGCGATTTTGTTCGGCACGTTGCTGTGAAAGTCGATACGGGTCATGGCAAATTTTCAAAAACGAACTATCAAGAGAAGCGCAGAGCTGTATAGCACGCAGATTCGTATTACAGAATTCAGAAACGGAAGCCTGGCGGCGCATTGCCGGCAGCCGGCAGGCTGTCGCTAGGCGTTTCATGGTTTTGCACGGTGCTGGCTTTTTGCTCGACGGCTTTTTTCGGTGCTGCAGCCTGAGGCGCAGGATTGCGATAACTGCTCGGCAGTTGGCTGCTTTCCGGATAAGACGCGGCGCTCAGCATCGTATTCCAGGATTCAGTTTCAAAGCCGGATTGTTTATTGCGTCCTACCGTTAAAAACGGCAATTGCTTGTCGCCGCCAACTTGCTGCAGGCGTGCGATATCGTCATTGTTGTTTACAGTTTTTTCCGTAAACGGAATGCCGCGTGCATTTAATAAACTGCGTGCGCTATCGCAAGCGCTGCAATTGGCTGTGGTGTACAGCGTGACGGGATTGGCTTTGACGGCTGCGGCCAATTCAAATGGCAGGCCGGAGCCGACGGGGCCGGATGAAGAAAGATTTTTCTCTTCCACTTTTTTGATGGAAGAGGGCGGTGGCGTATCGCTGTACGACACTTTGCCATCCGGGGCTACCCATTTGTAGAGCTGCGCATGCGCGTTTGCTGAAACCAGCAAGGAGAGCAAGAGCCAGGACAACCCGTTTTTCATTTCATCGTCTCCGTCGTATAACGTTTTCGCCCTTGCGAAAGTTCGTCAGGCTGCCATGCCGCTGTGACGCAGCAAGGCATCGATAGTTGGTTCACGACCGCGGAAAGCCTTGAACGAATCGATCGCAGGACGCGAACCACCCATCGCCAGAATCTCACGCAAGAAACGTGCGCCGGTATCGCTGGACAAGACATTGCCGCTCGCTTTACCTGCTTCTTCGAATGCACCGTAGGCATCAGCAGACAAGACTTCTGCCCATTTGTAGCTATAGTAACCGGCTGCATAGCCGCCAGCGAATATATGCGAAAACGAATGCTGGAAGCGATTGAAAGGTGGCGGCGTCATGACCGAGACTTGTGCGCGCACTTCATTCAAGACGTCTTGCACGGTTTTGCTGCCGTCTGGATTGTAGTCGTAATGCAGGTGCATATCGAATAGCGAGAATTCCACCTGACGCAAGGTTTGCAGACCGGATTGGAAATTCTTGGCGGCGATCATCTTGTCGTACAACGCGCGCGGCAAGGCAGCACCGGTGTCCGCGTGTGCCGTCATGTGCTCCAGCACATCCCATTCCCAGCAGAAGTTTTCCAGGAATTGCGAAGGCAGTTCGACTGCATCCCATTCCACGCCAGAGATGCCAGACACGCCCAGTTCTTCGACGCGCGTCAGCATGTGGTGCAAGCCGTGACCGAATTCATGGAATAGCGTGATGACTTCATCATGTGTGAACAGCGACGGTTTGGTCTGGCCGTTGACGACTGCCGGTTCGGTGAAGTTGCAGGTCAGGTAGGCAATCGGTGTTTGTATGCCGTCCTTGCCTTCGGCAATGCGACGACGACCGCGTGCGTCGTCCATCCATGCACCGCCGCGTTTGCCTTGGCGTGCGTACAGATCGAGATAGAACTGACCAACCAAAGCGCCGTCTTTTTCAATGCGGAAGAATTTCACATCCGGATGCCAGACTGGTGCGTCATCGGGTTTGATAGAAACCGAAAATAAGGTCTCTACAGTGCGGAATAAACCAGCGGTGACTTTTGGTTCTGGAAAGTATTGCTTCACTTCCTGTTCGGAAAACGCATAGCGTTGTTCGCGCAGTTTTTCCGAAGCGTAGGTGGTGTCCCAGGCTTCCAGCTTTTCGATGCCGAGTTCTTTTTGCGCAAAGCTGCGCAGTTCTGCCAAATCTTTTTCGGCAAATGGACGCGCGCGTTTTGCCAGATCCTGCAGGAAGCTGATGACTTGATCCGGCGTCTGCGCCATTTTCGATACCAATGAAACCTCGGCGAAGTTCTTGTAGCCGAGCATCTTGGCTTCTTCATTACGCAGTTTCAGGATGTCGACGATATTTTGCGTATTGTCCCATTCCGGATGACCGCCGAGCTCAGAGGCCTTGGTCGCATTGGCGCGATAAATCGTTTCGCGCAGATTGCGGTTGTCGGCGTATTGCAGTACCGGGAAGTAGGATGGGAAATGCAGCGTGAACTTGTAGCCAGACTTCTCATCCTTCTCGGCTGCAGCGCGCGCAGCTTGCTTGGCATCGTCCGGCAGGCCGGACAATTTCGCTTCGTCCTCTATATACAAGGCGTAATCATTAGTCGCATCGAGGATGTTTTCGGAAAACTTGGTCGTCAATGCAGCGTGCTTTTCCTGGATCTCGGCGAAGCGCGGTTTATCTTCTTCTGCCAATTCAGCACCGCCGAGGCGGAAATCGCGCACGGCGTTTTCGATGATCTTCTTACGCGCAACCGAGAAGCTGGCGTAATCCGGGCCCAGTTGCAGTGCTTTGTATTTAGTGAAGAGCGTCAGATTTTGTGCCAAGCCAGTCCAGAACTCGGTGATCTTCGGCTGATTCTCGTTATACGCAGCGCGCAGTTCCGGCGTATCGACAACGGAATTCAAATGACTGACGATGCCCCAAGCCCGGCTGAGTTTTTCCGTTGCGTTCTCTAACGGTTCGACAAAATTTTCCCATGTGACTTGCGCGGTCGGTGCTTCGAGTTCAGTGACGACAGTGCGGCACTGGTCGAGCAGGCTGTCGATGGCGGAGCCGATGTACTCGGGCTTGATCGCATCGAATTGTGGGAGGTCGGAAAAATCCAGCAGTGGGTTCAGGGCAATATTCATCAGTTGGTTTCTCTCTCTGCTGCTTCTATGGTGTTAACCAGAAGCATGGTGATAGTCATAGGACCGACGCCGCCGGGGACTGGAGTAATGTGGCTGGCAACTTCCTTGATATTCGGGAAGTCGACATCGCCGCACAGCTTGCCGTTGTCGTCGCGGTTGATGCCGACATCGATCACGATGGCACCGGGTTTGATCATGTCTGCAGTCAGGGTGTTGCGGCGGCCGGTGGCGGCTACAACGACATCGGCCTGACGTGTGTGATAAGCAAGATCCGCGGTTCCACTATGACAGATGGTGACGGTTGCGTTAGCTTGCAAGAGCAATAATGCCATCGGTTTGCCGACGGTATTGCTGCGGCCGATGACGACGGCGTGCTTGCCAGCTAGTTTGAAACCGGTGCTTTCGATCAACTTCATGCAACCGTAAGGCGTGCAAGGGCGGAAGCCGGGTAGGCCAGTCAATAATTCGCCTGCACTTAATACGGAGTAACCATCGACGTCCTTGCGCGGGGAAATCGCTTCAATCACTTTATTCGGATCGATATGTTTGGGCAAAGGCATTTGCACCAGGATGCCGTGGATCTTAGGATCAGCGTTCAGCGCAGCGATACGCGCCAGCAGGGCCGCTTCCGTCATGTCCGCCTCATATTTCTCCATCAGCGAATACAGGCCATTGTCTTCGCAAGCCTTGACCTTGTTACGTACATACACTTGGGAAGCCGGATCGGCACCGACCAGGATCACAGCCAAGCCAGGTTGCTTGCCTTTGGCAGTCAGCGCGGCGGCGCGGACGGCGACGTCTTTGCGTAGTTGTTGAGAAAGCAAATTTCCATCGATGATTTGAGCGGTCATGAGTTAAATGTAGGTGATTGAAGGAGTAAGTCCTAGATTATAAAGGCTTATCAGGACATGTCTGAATGGTGCTTTTGCGGCGAGTTTACATGCTCTTAAAATGCCGCTAAAAGTCCGCAAAAATGCTGCTATGCCGCATAATTTCGCATTATGAGAAATGATATCGCCATTTGAAAATAACAAAAACTGCTGTTAAACTCAGCGCAAACTACACGACTATACGTGTTATCAGTTTTAAAAATGACGGATCGTTCTTACAAAGAACGGTACTAAAGACAAATCAGGAGACAAATTATGTCAGCCCAGCTCGACCAGGTATTGGCGCAAGCCGCCAACGATCCCGATGTAATGGAAACGCAAGAGTGGCTTGATGCCCTCGAAGCGGTTATCGAAAACGAGGGCCCTGACCGCGCTCATTACCTGATGGAGCGCCTGATTGATCTGGCACGTCGTCGTGGTTCGCAGATCCCATTCTCCGGCAATACCGCATACGTCAATACCATCCCTGCAGACCTGGGCGAAAACTCGCCAGGCAACCTCGAATACGAAGAACGCCTGCGCTCATGGATGCGCTGGAATGCGATGGCGATGGTTGTTAAAGCCAACCGCGTAGACGGCGATCTGGGTGGTCATATCTCCAGCTTCGCGTCACTCGCGAACATGCTGGGTACCGGCTTCAACCATTTCTGGCACGCACCAACCGAAGATCACGGCGGTGATTTGCTGTACATCCAAGGGCATTCATCGCCAGGTGTCTATGCACGCGCTTTCCTCGAAGGTCGTTTGAGCGAAGAACAATTGCTGAACTTCCGTCGCGAAGTGGACGGCAACGGTTTGTCTTCCTACCCGCATCCAAAATTGATGCCAGACTTCTGGCAGTTCCCGACTGTATCGATGGGCTTGGGTCCATTGATGGCTATCTATCAGGCACGCTTCCTGAAATATCTGCACGCACGTGAGCTGGCTAAAACCGATAACCGTAAAGTCTGGGTATTCTGCGGCGACGGTGAGATGGATGAACCGGAATCGATGGGCGCAATCGGCGTAGCTGGTCGCGAACAACTCGACAACTTGGTCATGGTCGTCAACTGTAATTTGCAGCGTCTGGACGGTCCGGTACGCGGCAACGGCAAGATCATTCAAGAACTCGAAGGCGAATTCCGTGGCGCAGGCTGGAATGTCATCAAGGTTATCTGGGGTTCCAACTGGGACCCACTGCTGGCTAAAGACAAAGACGGCATTTTGCAACGCGTGATGATGGAAACGCTGGACGGTGAATACCAGAATTACAAAGCCAAAGACGGCGCTTATGTACGTAAGCACTTCTTCGGTAAGCATCCAAAATTGTTGGAAATGGTTTCGCGCATGTCGGATGACGACATCTGGCATCTGCTGCGCGGCGGCCACGATCCACACAAGATTTACGCTGGCTTCAAGCAAGCGCAAGAACACAAAGGTCAACCGACCGTCCTGCTGGTCAAAACCGTCAAAGGTTACGGTATGGGCAAATCGGGCGAAGCGCGTAACACTGCGCATCAAACCAAAAAACTGGATGACGAAGCAGTACGCGAAATGCGCGACCGCTTTGCCTTGCCTATTCCTGACGATCAACTGGCTGATATTCCATTCTTCAAGCCAGCAGATGACGCGCCGGAAATGAAATACCTGCACGAACGTCGTGCAGCGCTCGGCGGTTACTTGCCACAGCGTCGTCAGAAGGCAGAAGAAACATTGCCGGTGCCAGAATTGGCTGCATTTAAAGCAGTGCTGGACCCAACCGCAGAAGGTCGTGAAATCTCGACCACACAAGCGTATGTACGGATCATCTCGATCCTGTTGCGCGATGCAAATCTGGGCAAACGCGTTGTACCTATTCTGGTTGATGAATCCCGTACCTTTGGTATGGAAGGCTTGTTCCGTCAGATCGGTATTTACAACCGTCAAGGTCAGTTGTACGAGCCAGTCGATAAGGACCAAGTCAGCTTCTACCGTGAAGATAAAGCCGGTCAGATTCTGCAAGAGGGTATCAACGAAGCTGGCGCGATGGCTTCATGGATTGCAGCTGCAACTTCGTACTCGAGCAACAACCGTGTGATGGTGCCGTTCTATACCTTCTACTCGATGTTCGGTCTGCAACGTATCGGCGATCTGGCATGGGCAGCGGGCGATATCCGTGCACGTGGCTTCTTGCTCGGCGGTACAGCTGGTCGTACCACGCTGAACGGTGAAGGCTTGCAGCATGAAGATGGTCACAGCCACATCCTGGCTTCGACTATCCCGAATTGCATTCCTTACGATCCAACCTTCGCGCACGAAGTCGCAGTCATCATGCATGACGGCTTGAAGCGCATGATCGAAAACCAGGAAGACGTGTTCTATTACATCACCCTGATGAACGAGAACTACGCACAACCAGGTTTGAAGCCAGGTCAGGAAGAGGGCATCCTCAAAGGTCTGTATCTGCTGCAAGAAGGCGCGAAAAAAGCGAAGAACCGCGTACAGCTGATGGGCTCCGGCACCATCCTGCGCGAAGTGATCGCTGCTGCCGATTTGTTGAAAGACGACTGGGGCGTTACTGCCGATGTCTGGTCCGCACCATCGTTCACCTTGCTGGCCCGCGACGGTCAGGACGTAGAACGCTGGAACATGCTGCACCCGACCGACAAACCACGTCAGGCGCACATCACCTCGTCCTTGCAAGGCACAGCGGGTCCTATCGTGGTGGCGACCGATTACATGCGTACCTTTGCAGAACAAGTACGTGCGTTCGTACCGAAAGATCGTACCTACAAAGTACTGGGCACTGATGGCTTCGGCCGTTCGGACAGCCGCGCGAAATTGCGTGAGTTCTTCGAGGTCAACCGTTACTTCGTCACGATCGCGGCACTCAAGGCATTGGCAGATGAAGGTGCGATTGCTACTTCCGTGGTTGCAGAAGCAATTGCGAAGTACGGCATCAATCCAGAAAAAGCCAATCCGGTTACGCTGTAATCTACATACAAAAATCCTTCCTCATCACTGAGGCGACGGGGACGCAAATGGAAATCACCATTTGCCTCCCCGCAGTCGTGATGGTGGACACGCAAACAAGCGGAGATAAAAGATGAGCATGGTCGAAGTCAAAGTCCCGGATATCGGCGACTTCAAAGAAGTCGAGGTCATTGAACTGTTGGTCAAAGTGGGCGATACGATTAAAGTCGATCAGTCCCTGATCACGGTTGAATCCGACAAAGCCAGTATGGAAATCCCATCCAGCCACGCTGGTGTGATTAAAGAATTGAAAATCAAACTCGGTGACAAAATCGCAGAAGGTGCGTTGGTCTTGTTGCTGGAAGAATCCGCTGCAGCTCCTGCTGCGGCTCCGGCGCCTGCAGCACCTGCTCCGGAACCAGTCAAGGTTGAAGCTGCACCTGCCGCAGCACCAGCGCCAGTAGCTGCTCCGGCACCTGTTGCTCCTGCGCCGGTCGCCGCGCCAGCTCCGGTTCAAGCTGCACCAGTAGCTGCCGCAGTTCCAGCGACTGTGGCCAGCCACAAAGCACACGCGTCGCCATCGATACGCAAGTTCGCACGCGAACTCGGTGTTGATCTCGGCAAGGTCGTCGGCTCTGGTCCTAAAGGACGCATCACGCAGGAAGACGTACAGAATTATGTGAAGGGCATCATTGCTGCCGGTCCGGTTGCGACTGCAGCTGCGGCACCAGTGAAAACAGGCGGCGGTGCAGGTCTGGATCTGTTGCCATGGCCATCGCTGGACTTCAGCAAGTTCGGTACAACCACCTTGCAACCACTGTCGCGTATCAAGAAAATCAGTGGCCCGAATTTGCATCGCAACTGGGTCATGATTCCGCACGTTACGCAATACGACGAAGCGGACGTGACCGAGCTGGAAGAACTGCGTAAATCGACCAACACCGCGCTGGCAAAATCCGGCGTCAAGTTGACGATGCTCGCATTCGTCATCAAGGCTTGCGTTGCAGCGCTGAAAAAATACCCAGAGTTCAATTCCTCGCTCGATGCATCTGGTGAAAACCTGATCCTCAAGCAGTACTACAACATCGGCTTCGCTGCCGACACACCGCAAGGTTTGGTAGTTCCTGTCGTCAAAGGCGTCGATCAGAAGTCGGTTACGCAGATCGCACAGGAAATGGGCGAACTGTCGGCGTTGGCACGCGACGGCAAGCTTAAAGGTTCCGACATGCAGGGCGCGACCTTCACGATCTCGTCCTTGGGCGGCATCGGCGGTACTTACTTCACACCGTTGATCAATGCACCGGAAGTGGCGATTATCGGTTTGTCGAAAACTTCGATGAAGCCGGTATGGGATGGCAAGCAATTTGTGCCGCGCTTGATCATGCCTTTGTCGCTATCTTACGATCACCGCGTGATCGATGGTGCTATGGGCGCACGTTTCGTGACGTATCTGAGCGAAATGCTGACCGATCTGCGCAAGTCGCTGCTGTAATCGACCGCACCGCAATGAGCGATTTCAAATATTCTGTTCACCTTCATGAGGTGTTGGCATGACTACTTGTGTGGTTGTCAAAAAGAATAATGAAATCGCGATTGCCTGCGATTCACTGGTGACCTTCGGCGATACACGTTTGTCTCATGCGTACGAAGAGAACAACAAGATGTTCCGTATCGGCGACTCCTACATCACCTTGGCCGGCACAGCTGCGCATTTTCCCGTCATGCGTAAATTGCTGACGAGCATGGGCGAAGACTGCAAGTTGAATAGCCGCGATGAAGTCTTCGATACCTTTACCAAGGCGCATCAGATACTGAAAGATAAGTACTTCCTGAATACGAAAGAAGAGGAAGACGACCCTTACGAGTCTTCGCAGATCGCGACTTTGATAGCGAATCCGCACGGCATCTTCGGTATTTACTCGTATCGTGAAGTATTCAGTTTCGATCGTTTCTGGGGCATAGGTAGCGGACGAAATTTTGCTCTGGGCGCGATGTATGCAGTTTACGACGGTGCAGCCAGTGCCAAGGAAATTGCAGAAATCGGCGTGCATGCAGGAGCGGAGTTTGACAAGAATACGGCAGCACCGTTTCAGATCATCAGTTTTCCCATGCAGGGATGAATTTGTAATGGATAACGTGTAATTCAAGGTTACTAAAAAATATCAATCCAGGACTCGACGCATAGAGCGGGACGAGCAGGATAAAAAATATGGAGCTAAAGCGATGAGCATGATTGAAATGAAAGTCCCCGATATCGGCGATTTCAAGGAAGTTGAAATTATTGAAGTGCTGGTCAATGTGGGCGATACGATCAAGGTCGATCAATCGCTGATTACAGTCGAATCCGACAAAGCCAGTATGGAGATTCCATCCAGCCACGCCGGTGTCATCAAAGAATTGAAAGTCAAACTGGGCGACAAAATTGCTGAAGGCTCACTGTTGCTGATCCTGGAAGCATCGGAAAGCGCGCCGGCACCGGCTGCGACTCCTGCGCCAGCACCAGCACCAGCCGCCGCGCCAGCTCCTGCACCTGTTGCAGCAGCACCGGCTCCAACTGCTGCTCCAGCACCAGTTCAGGCTGCAGCGCCAGTTGCTGCACCAAGCGCAGCCAGCTTCGGCGGTACCGCAGATATCGAGTGCGACATGATGGTTCTGGGCGCAGGTCCTGGCGGTTATTCCGCAGCCTTCCGTTCAGCCGATCTGGGCATGTCTACCGTCCTGATTGAACGTTACTCGACACTCGGCGGTGTTTGCCTGAACGTCGGTTGTATTCCATCCAAGGCTTTGCTGCACGTAGCGGCAGTGATTGATGAAACAGCTTCGATGGCAGCGCATGGCGTGACCTTCGGCAAGCCGCAAATCGATATCGACAAACTGCGCGGCTACAAGGAACAAGTCATCGGCAAGATGACCACCGGCCTCGCTGGTATGGCGAAAGCACGCAAGGTCAATGTCGTACAAGGCGTAGGCCAGTTCGTCGGTCCGAATCACATTGAAGTGACCGCAGCAGACGGCAGCAAGAAAACCATACACTTCAAACAAGCGATCATCGCTGCCGGTTCGTCAGTAGTGAACTTGCCTTTCGTGCCGCAAGATCCACGCATCGTCGATTCTACTGGTGCGCTCGAATTGCGCAGCGTGCCTAAGCGCATGCTGGTCATCGGCGGCGGCATCATCGGTTTGGAAATGGCGACGGTTTATTCTACACTGGGTGCACGCATAGACGTGGTCGAAATGATGGATGGCCTGATGCAAGGCGCAGATCGTGACATGGTCAAGGTCTGGCAGAAGTTCAACGAGAAGCGCTTCGATAAAATCATGTTGAAGACCAAGACTGTAGCGGTCGAAGCATTGAAAGAAGGCATCAAGGTTTCTTTCGAAGCGGCCGAAGCCGGTGTGACAGCGCCGGAACCGCAAGTCTACGATCTGGTCCTGGTTGCAGTTGGCCGCAGCCCGAATGGCGAGAAGATTGCAGCCGACAAAGCTGGCGTAGCTGTTACCGACCGTGGCTTTATCGAAGTCGATGCGCAAATGCGTACCAACGTGCCGCACATCTTCGCTATCGGTGATCTGGTTGGTCAACCTATGCTGGCACACAAAGCCGTGCACGAAGCTCACGTCGCAGCAGAAGCAGCCGCTGGTGAAAAAGCCTACTTCGACGCACGCGTGATTCCTTCTGTCGCTTATACCGATCCAGAAGTGGCATGGGTAGGTATCACCGAAGATGAAGCCAAAGCCAAAGGCATCAAGCTCGAAAAAGGTCACTTCCCATGGGCAGCATCGGGTCGTGCCGTAGCCAATGGTCGTGACGAAGGCTTCACCAAATTGCTGTTCGATGCAGAAACACATCGTATCGTTGGTGGTGGCATAGTCGGCACACATGCTGGCGACATGATCGGTGAAATCGCGCTGGCGATCGAGATGGGTGCAGATGCAGTTGATATTGGCAAAACCATCCACCCGCATCCGACCTTGGGTGAGTCAATTGGTATGGCGGCTGAAGTGTACAAAGGTGTTTGTACTGATTTGCCACCGATGCGCAAGAAATAAGCTGAGCTTTATTTGCTCAAACAAAAAGCGACGCAATGCGTCGCTTTTTTACTTTAAATTCCATATATCTTTTCGATATGGGATTGCTTAAACGAAAGCGATTTTCTATATTCACACAGTCGTGAAAATTAGAACTGCATAGTAAGACGAATACATCAGGAGGATTTTTGAATATTACAAGTGAACAGAACAATGCGGCCGGGCAGATAGTCGAGCTGTTGGCAATGCGGATAGGTCAAAATCGTGCAATACATCCAGAGACAGTGATTGCGGTGGTTGCACGCTTATCGGGCAGTTTTCTTTTGAGATCATTTAACTTTGATCTGGATAAGCTGGAGCGAGGAGCGATTGTTTTGTCGGCAGAGGCAAACGAAAAAGCTCCGGACTTACTGGCGCTTTTGTCCTCTGCGCTTACAAGCCGGGGGATACCACTGGATACGGAAAAGCTGGGAGGAGACAAGTCTTTGCGCGGCGAAGAACCTAACTTGTCCTTCGAGGAATCAATTACCTCGCTGCAGGATGGCCTGCTTCTCATCATGCAAGAGAACAATCTGAATTTTGAGCAAGCTGCACAAGCAGCAACTCTGGCGACTGCTTTTATCATTGCAGAGTGCAGCAGAACAATAGGCGCTGAAACAGCGTTGAACGTGGCGGTCTATGGCTTGATCGAGGGATCGAAAACCGTTCCGCCGCCGTTTACGCTGGCCTAGAATACATAAGGTATAAGTCCTTGATTGCCACTCTGGTACTGGCAGGAAAAATATGAATGTCTTCGTGTCTATGGGAATAGATGGCAGTGCTATTTTTGCTCGTATACCTAATGTAGGTAACAGGAATTTCTTAGTATAAAAGCGACGCAATGCGTCGCTTTTATATTTAAATTGATGTCAATCCCATAGTTATGGCTTGTCCCCAAAAAATGAAATAGGTAACTTAGTCAGATCGAAAAATTCTCAAGGAATAATATGATGTTTCTTCGTCTTTCCATTCTGTTGTTTGTCGCCAGTTTGGTTGGCTGTGTCACGATGTCCGGCAATTATGTTGTGAGTGGTACGTTGCCTGATGGATCAGATATGAAGTGGAAAGTTGGCGCACAAGGTCGTGGTATATACACAGTGAGGAATGCAATGTGCTCGGCCCATCCTGGCGCAACTGTACTTATTCGTGATGCGCAAACTGGACAAGAGTTGAAAGGTGAAAGCCCGTATCAGTGCAGAAAATAGCGTTGTCCGGTATCACTCCGCAATAAGTGAGCAGAGTTATCTAAACCACCATCCCGACCAGTTCTGTACCAATCCGGCCAAGCGGTCATACCCATACTTACGCGGATGCGCAAAATCATTGGCAATTGCTTCCTTCAGCCAATGCTCGTCTTTGCGCAGAGTTTCAAATATCGATAAGTATTGAATATTGAGTCTGGCCGCGATTTCAGCAAACTTTTGATCCAGTTGTGCAACACGACGATTGTGCGGTGCGTCCGGCATAGGTGGTGGTCCAACCATCAATGTCTTGTAGCGTGCTGAAGCGGACTGCAGGATGTTCTTGCAGTTGGCCAGACTTTCTTCTTCAGGAACGCGTAACACGCCCTCATAGATAGCGCTGTCGTTGACGCCGAATGAAAACACCACGTGCTGTTCACAGTCAGCCGGCAAGCGCGCTGCACATTCCTGTTCCCAACGTGCCGCAATATCACGACTGGTATCGCGGCGGATGCCGAGGTTGTAGTGGGTGATGTTGATACCGCGCGCTACGGCATCTTGTGTGACGCGTCCGGCCCAACCCAGACACAGCGGGTCGCTGGTGCCTTGGACAAAGGAGTCACCGACAAAGCAGATGCGATGATCGGTGTTGGACTTGGGTTTGGAATCACTCACGATGGGTAGTCGAAAAAGGTTCAGTCGAAGTAAGTACGCGCCATCTCAAACCTGGGCGCGAAGTAGACATTGTCCATACGCGCTATGCGTACTTTGCCTTTGCTGGATGGCGCATGGATGAAGCGGCCATCGCCTATGTAGACGCCGACGTGTGAGAACGGTCGATTCATGGTGTTGAAGAACACCAGATCGCCGGGACGCAAGGTGCGCGGATCGATCTCTTTGCCAAGACGTGCGATGTCTGCAGCGCTACCGCTAACGTTCATGTTGAGCGCCTGACGATAGATATAGGACACCATGCCGCTGCAATCCAGTCCGGCTTCAGGATTCTTGCCACCGAATTGATAACCGGTGTCTATCATGCCCATCGCATAGAGCGCGATTTCATTCCCTTTTTCGCTGATAGGTTGAGGCTCGTACAGTATGCTTCCTGTCGATTGCCGCTTGATTGGCGCTGAGGTGCCGCAGGCAGCGAGTAGTGATGCTGCCAGCAGCGCGAGTAATAGTCCGCGCAAGCTGGCTATCTTGATCGAGGCGCTATGCAGCATCATCAGTCCGCTCAAGGCTTCAGGTCGCTCAACACACCAGACAACATGTCTATCATCTGGTCTATCTCTTCATACGATACGTTCAGCGCAGGCATGAAGCGCAGCAGGTCAGGGCGCGGCGAGTTCAGCAACAAACCGACTGGTGCCAAGTCACGTGCTTTTTCGACGATTTGTGGACCGATGTCCGAGCCCAGTTTCAGTGCGCGCAACAAGCCGTCGCCGCGTTCGCCAGCCAGACCGTGCTTCTCTGTGAGTTTCAGCAAGGCTGCGCTGAGGTAAGCGCCTTTGTCTTTGACCGATTGCAGAAAGCCCGGTGCCAACAATGTTTGTGCGACGGCGATACCAACGGCTGTCATCAATGGATTGCCGTTGTAGGTGCCACCTTGGTCACCTGGTTCAAAGCAGGCGACTTCTTCGCGGCACAACATCGCAGCCAGTGGTACACCGCCGCCTATGCCTTTGCCCAACGTCATGATGTCTGGTGTGATGCCGGACAATTGATAACCGAACAGTTCGCCAGTGCGGCCCATGCCGGTTTGTACTTCATCGACGATCAACAGCACACCGTGTTCTTTGGTCAGCGCACGCAAGCCTTGCATGAATTCACGCGATGCCGGAATGACGCCGCCTTCGCCTTGTACAGGCTCGAGCATCACGGCGACGGTTTTGTCGGTGATGAGTTTCTTGACGCTATCGAGATCGTTCAGTGTGGCTTTGAAAAAGCCTGACACTTGCGGCGCATATATCGTGTCCCAACCGGCTTTGCCGCTGGCCGACATGGCAGCGATCGTGCGACCGTGGAAGCTGTGATCGAAGGTAATGATTTCGTAGCGATTTTCGCCAGCGGCATTTTTGTTGAGCTTGCCCCATTTGCGCGCGAGCTTGAACGCACTTTCATTTGCTTCTGCGCCGCTATTGGCGAAGAACACGCGATCGAAGCAGGAGTTATCGGTCAGCAATGCGGCCAATGCGATCGATGGTTCGTTGTAGAACGCAGGTGATGGATTTATCAATTTTTTCGATTGCGTTGCCAGCGCATCTTGCATGCATTGTGGCGAATGGCCGAGACAGTTGACGGCCCAGCCTTGCAGGTAGTCGAGGTAGCGTTTGCCATTATGGTCGGTCAGCCACATGCCGTCGCCTTCGGTGAAAACCAGTTCAGGACGGTTGGTGATGTAGAGCAGTGAATTGACGGGGTACTGGCTGAATTCCATTTCGGCTACTCCTGAGCGCAAATAATTGAAAGAATATTTGGTACGAAAACTACTAAGAATTACTAAAAAAAAAGCCACAGGATTTGCCTGTGGCTGAGTGATCGGCTTACGCTTACACGCACGGCATCCAAGGCTGGGGCAGCTGGTTACGGCGTCGCAAGAGTTTGGCGGTCATATTCATGTGAAGAATATTATGACGTTTTGCGCAGTGCGTCAAAACGTTTTTCGCCACTCTTGCTCAGCGGCACGCCGCGTGGTTAAAAGCTTAATAGCTAATCAACAAGCGGATTAACCCGCGGCCAGATCTGCTTCCGAGGTGAAGGCGTCAGCGTAGAACTCGTCAGCCGGCAATTTACATACAGCGCTGAAATCGGCTTGCGCTGCTTCTACCATCGCCGGTGCACCGCATGCGTACACTTGATAATTCGACAGATCAGGCAGATCTGCCATCACGACTTGATGTACAAAGCCGCTACGGCCTGTCCATTGATCGTCTGCTGTTGCGTGCGAGATCACAGGAACGTAAGTGAAGTGCGGGACTGTGCGTGCCCATTCTTCGCACATCGCATGCATGTACAAATCTTTCGGACGGCGGCCACCCCAGTAGAGAGTCATCGGACGTGCGCTCTTGTCGTGCAGCGCTTGCTCGACGATGGCCTTGATAGGTGCAAAGCCGGTGCCGGAGGCCAGCAAGACCATTGGTTTTTTCGAATCTTCGCGTAAGAAGAAAGTACCTTGCGGACCTTCGAAGCGTAGGATGTCGCGCTCCTTCATCGTCGTGAATACCTGATCGGTGAATAGGCCACCCGGCATGTGGCGTACATGCAGCGTCAATTGCTCATCCAGATGCGGTGCATTGGCCAGACTGTAGCTGCGGCGCTTGCCATCTTTTAAAAGAAACTCGATGTACTGACCGGCGCGATATTGCAGGCGTTCGCTGGCGGGCAATTGCAGAGAAATGGCGATGACGTCATCAGCCAGTCTTTCCAGTTTGGCGACGCGTGATGGTAATTTTTTGATTGGGAACTCGCCGATGCCGAGCACTTCGCGTGCTTCGATCTCGATATCGCTATGTGGACGGGCGCAGCAGAAGAGGGAAAATCCTACGGCTTCATCGGCTGGCGACAAGGCGCGTGCCTGATGCGGGCCATGCGTTACCGTACCGGATAGGATCATGCCCTTGCAGCTACTGCACGCGCCATTCTTGCAGCCGTAAGGCAAGCCGACGCCGGCGCGTATCGCCGCATTCAAAATGGTTTCATCTGCTTCGCAGCTAAATTGCCGACCACTCGGCTTAACAGTTACTTGGAACGTCATACAATCTCGATCATGAAAATAAATACTAAAAGCAAAAATACTGCCAACACCTTCGGCAAACCGCGTCTGCTGATTCTGGGATGCGGCGATGTAGGCATGCGTTTGCTGCCGCTGTTGCGCGACCGTTTTCGCATTTTTGCCGTCACTACGCAGTTATCCAGGCAGGAAGAATTACGTGCTGCCGGTGCGGTTCCTGTCATCGCCAATCTGGATGAGCCGGCTACGCTGGCACGTTTGGCGCGCTTGTCCTCGCATATTGTGCATTTGGCACCACCGCAATCGGCAGGCGCTACGGATAAGCGCACACGTAATCTGACCGCCATTTTACCCGACCACGCGACACTGGTTTATGTCAGCACTTCCGGCGTGT
The DNA here is from genome assembly GCF_900130075.1 of Herminiimonas arsenitoxidans. Taxonomy (NCBI): domain Bacteria; kingdom Pseudomonadati; phylum Pseudomonadota; class Betaproteobacteria; order Burkholderiales; family Oxalobacteraceae; genus Herminiimonas; species Herminiimonas arsenitoxidans. The sequence continues at coordinate 1,687,726 of NZ_LT671418.1, read as the reverse complement.
ATGGCGATTGCGGTGGTGAGTGGGTAGACGAGACGCGTACGGTGCAGCCGCATAATCCGCGCGCGACCAGACGGGTGGATGCTGAAAAAGTGTTGCGTGCCTGGGCACGTCGTTCGCAATCGCGCCTGAGCATCTTACGCGTGCCTGGTATTTATGCTGATGATCGCCTGCCTGTCGACCGTTTGAAGAAAGGCTCGCCAGCCTTGTTGCCTGAAGATGACGTATATACCAACCATATCCATGCCGAGGATCTGGCGCAGATCATTGCGCTGGCCTTGTTCCGTGCGCAGCCTTGCCGTATTTATCACGCGGTCGATGATAGCGATATGAAGATGGGCGCTTACTTTGATGCAGTGGCCGATGCCTTGTCGCTGCCGCGTCCGCCGCGCTTGTCGCGCGAGAAGTTGCAGCACGAGGTGTCACCAATGATGTTGTCCTTCATGTCGGAATCGCGTCGCTTGGCGAATCAGCGGATCAAGGCTGAGCTGGGCGTGCGCTTGCGCTATGCGACGGTAGAGCAGGCTTTGAGTCATTTGAACAAGGTTTCTGACGAAAATTGATCGTCGTTAAGAATTTGTTATGAAAATTAGTGTGAATTAACTATGTTTTAGCTGTTTTACTGATCGGGAGCGCCAGCCCACGTATTTCTCCCGATTCTTGCCTCGATTTTTATCTCTTCCCGTGTAAATTCAGCAACTTAGCTAGGTAATCGACATATTCAATGTCGATTTATACAGCTTTAATCATCCGTTTTTATCCGTTTAAAAATAATACTCTTCGGTTTTTCCGTATATAAATCATGCTAAATTCGATTTCCAGTAATGTTAGGATTCCGTTAAAGTTCGTTCACCTGCCAGAAACGGTGGTTTGAAAAGGGGAAGACCGATGTAGGAGCACCGGTGCTGATTGTTGAAAAGGCAATTGGCTTCAAGCATAAAAATATTTGCCAAAACGAACTCTGCGATCAACCCACCCTGTTGGCGTGAGATGCGCGTAAGGCATTCACCAATTTTTTCGAGACTATTATGGAATTTCTACAAGTTTTTACTACGCCAGAAGCATGGATCGCATTAGCAACGTTAGCGATGCTGGAGATTGTGCTCGGCGTCGATAACATCATTTTCATTTCGGTTCTGGTTGATCGCCTGCCGAAACATCAACAGCAAAAAGGCCGCATCATCGGTCTGGGCTTGGCGATGGGTACACGTATCCTGTTGTTACTGAGTCTGTCGTGGATGATGGGATTGGTCGAACCGATATTCACAATTGGCAGCATGGGCTTCTCCGGTCGCGATCTGATTCTGTTCTTCGGTGGTCTGTTCCTGTTGTACAAGGCTTCGTCCGAGATCAAGGAATTGATGGGTACGCATCAAGAAGAGGAAACGAAAGCTGTCGTGAAGAAGGCAAGCTTCGCGATGACCTTGGCACAGATCGCTGTGATCGATATCGTGTTCTCGCTGGATTCAGTCATTACCGCAGTGGGTATGGTCAGCCAGGTTGAAATCATGATCGTCGCTATCGTGATCGCAGTTGGCGTGATGATGTTCTCGGCAAAAGCAATTGGCGAATTCGTCAACGAGTACCCAAGCATCAAGATGCTGGCACTCTGCTTCCTGGTCATCGTCGGTGCTGTACTGGTGGCTGAGAGTTTCGCGATCCATATCCCGAAAGGCTACATCTACGGTGCAATGGGCTTCTCGCTGGTGGTGGAACTGTTCAACATCCGTATGCGCAGAAATCACCACATGGCAGCATGCGATGCGCCTGAGTCAGTTCAGGACGGCGTAACGGCTTAAGCTGAAGCAAGACGGAGCGGCACTGATGTGCTGCTCCTCAAGTAAAAAGAGGAACCCGTTTGGGTTCCTCTTTTTTTGTCGTGCTACTTGGTAAGTCTATTCGCCAGTCGGAATGAATATTCCGCGCAGTTTAAAACACACAGTTTTTAGAAGCGATGCTGGATGCCGGCGATGATGCCGCGCTGATTGCTAGCGTAACCGACGTCATCACGCGACAGACCAACCAGTTGTCCGTTCTTTGCCTTGGCGTAAGCACCGCTCAAATACAAATCGGTACGTTTCGACAAAGCATACTTTGCGCGGAGCGAGAGCATGTATGGATCGGCATCGGTGTTGGCCGCGACGTTCTTGATGTCTTGATAGGAGAGCAGTGCGATCAAGGTCAGAGCCGGTGTAGTTTTATACGTGACGCCAGCCCAGTAAAAATCGCTGCGCTTGTCGGGAGCATTGGTCGCCAGCTTCATTTTGTAATTACGATAACCAAGATCGACAGCCCATGCATCGGTGATTTGATAATCGCCGGCTAAATGCATGATGGTGGTTTTGTCGTATATGCCAACACCGTTTGCCGTACCATTGGCACGCTGTACTGTCGCAGCGAGGCGCAACGGACCTTTTTCGTAACCTGCACCCAAGTCATACTTGGCACTATCGCTAGTGTTGCCTGCAACTTCACCAAAGCTATACGTTGCGCCAACTTTGAAGTCGCCAAATTTACCTAAGTATTTGACCATGTTAGCCAGATTGGTCACCATGCCGTCTTTACGACCGCCGGTTGCACCAGCCGAGGTAATCCATGAATAACTGGCCGAATAGCCCATAGGATCGAAAGGCAGGATGAAATCATAGGTGGTGGTGAAAGAACGTCCGGCAACGATGCGGCCCCAGCTGCCTTCGAGGCCGACATTGGCCTGGCGACCAAAATAGTCGGCAGTATCTTGCGCACCGGTATCGACCTTGAAGCCGCTTTCCAACTGGAATACTGCCTTTAAACCGCCGCCCAGATCTTCAGTACCGCGGAAGCCCAGACGCGAGGTATTCATCGCGCCGGAGCTAAGGCGAACCAGACTATTCTTGCTGGCATTGGCGTTGTTGACGTATTCGACACCGGTATCGACGATACCGTAGACGGTGACGTTGGTCTGCGCGTAAGCGCTGGCTGCCATAGCGCCGAATGCGGCGAGCATTGCTGTCGCCAGATATTTCTTCTTCATGTTTGATGTCCCCATTTATTTGATATTTTGGTGTTGGCTGTGCGATACGACCACGCTGCACAAAAGCGTTTACATGTGATGGATGTGCCTCCTTTTCTGTGATGTCTGATCGATGATTAATTGGTCTGGAATGCCCAGAGCGCGTGCTGCGGCAATTGCAGCCAGTATTCGCCTGGTGCCAATCGTTGTTTTGCATAAGCGCGTAGGACAGTACCGTCAGTGCCGTTTTCGGCTGCATTGCGGAAGACGCATTCCCAGCGATCACCCAAGTACATGCAGGTGGAGAGCGGTAACTTGATCGCGTTGTCGACGGATGTATCGGAGATGTTGATTTGCTCGACGCGGATAATGGCGGTGGCATCGTTGTTGTCGCTGCTGTGGCCGCGCAGTGTGGCCTTGACATTGCCGCCTGCGATTTGCAATACGACATGCTCGCCTTCACGCTGCAGTATCTTGGCTGGCAAGCGGTTATTGCTACCCATGAATTCCGCCGTGAACAAGGTGTTCGGCGTTTCATACATGCTCTGCGGCGTGCCTTGTTGTTCGATCTTGCCGTTGTTGAGCAACAGAATGCGATCAGAGATCGCCATTGCCTCGGCTTGATCATGCGTGACCATCAGTGCTGACAAACCGAGTCGTACGATCAGCTCACGCAAGAAGGCACGCGCTTCTTCGCGCAACTTGGCATCCAGATTCGAGAGTGGTTCGTCCAGCAGAATGACGGGTGGGTTGTACACCAGCGCGCGCGCGATGGCGACACGTTGTTGCTGACCACCGGACAATTGATGTGGAAAGCGGTCGCCTAACTGGCCGAGACCGAGTTGGTTCAACACGGTCTTGACGCGTTCGGCAATGTCGCTGCTGCTCATCTTGCGCAACTTCAAACCGTAACCGACGTTGTCAGAAACGGTCTTGTGTGGCCACAGCGCATAGGACTGGAACACCAGACCCAGATTGCGTTCTTCCGCTGGAATTTCCAGCTTACGATTGCCATCGAACATGGTGCGTTCGCCGATTTTTATATCGCCTGACTTCGGTGATTCCAGACCTGCTACCGCGCGCAGCAAAGTCGTCTTGCCGCTGCCGGATGGCCCCAGCAAGGCGACTACTTCGCCGCGTTGCAATTCCATCGAGACACCTTTGAGAATCTGATTGGCGCTGGCGCCGGTGCCGTAGTCGAGATGCAAGTCATTGACGCTTAATTCGTTCATGATGATTTCCTGATTAGTCGTGCAACTTGACGCCGAAGCGCAGTGCGATGCCGAGGCCTATGGCCACCAGCGTGATGTTGATAAAGGAGAGAGTGGCGACCAAATCGACGGAGCCGGATGCCCACAGCGAGACGATCAGTGCGCCTATGACTTCGGTACCGGGCGACAACAGATAAACGCCGGTCGAATATTCACGTTCGAAAATCAGGAACACCATCAGCCATGCGCCGAGTACGCCGTAGCGCACCAGTGGCAGCGTGACGTCACGAGTTACTTGTGAACGACGTGCGCCAACCGCACGTGCGGCTTCTTCCAGTTCCGGACCAACCTGCAACAGTGCTGTGGTGATCAGGCGCAAGCCATAAGCCAGCCACACCACCGAGTACGCCAGCCACACAGAGAAAATGGTGGAGCGCAGCTCACGCAATTGTGGAATGACGTGTTCCACCATCCACACCGCGAGGAAGTTGTCATAGCCCTTCAGCATGTTGTCGAGGAAGGACGGTACGAACAGGAATACCCACAAGAAGGAAAGACCCGCCAGCAAGCCCGGTACAGCGCGTGGAATCAATACGCTGTAATCGAGGAAGCGTGTGATGCCATCCGACTTGCGATGCATGGCGAGTGCGATACAGCAATAGCAAGCCACTGCCAGTCCGCCGCCGATCACGCCGATCAAGATGGTGTTGACGATGCCGCGTACCAGAGACGGTTGTTCCCAGATATCGCGGAAATGCTGGAAGGTGAAGGCGTCGATCAGTGATACGCCATAACCCCAGTGCGAAACGAAAGCGCGCAAGGCTATGCCGGACAATGGAATCACTATCGTGAAAATCAACCACGCTGCGATCAGGCCGAAGGCCAGCCATTTCCATTTACCCAAAGGCAGCGCTTTTTGACGCGAGCCTTTGCCTTTGATCGATACATATTTATTGGCAGAACGCAGCAACCAGCGTTGGATCATGACCAGCGGCAGCGTGACTGCTACCAGACACACCGCAACTGCTGCCATCAAATGATAGGAAGGCGTGCCGAGTTTGTTGGTCAGCTTGTACAGATAAGTCGGCAAGACCAAATGGCCTTCCGGATCACCCAGTACCAGTACTAGACCGAATACTTCAAAGCCGAGGAAGAACACCAGTACGCCGGCATACGCCAACGCTGGCATGATCATAGGCAAGGAAACATTCAACGCAACTTGCAACGGTGAAGCACCGGCTACGCGTGCCGCTTCTTCCACATCGGCACCCAGACTTTTGAGCGCAGCGGAGGCGTACAGATAAACGTGTGGTACGTGTGTCAAGCCGGCGATGATGACGATGCTGGGGAAGGCGTATACATTCCATGGCGTTGCTTCTATGCCGATCAAACGCAGCATGTCTTGCATCCACACCGTATAGAAACCAACAGGTCCCATAGACACTACATAACCGAAACCGATCACCATAGGTGATACAAAAATCGGCACCAACAAGAGCGGTGCAATCCAGTTGCGACCAGGCAGATCGGTACGCACCATCAGGAACGCCAGCATGCTGCCCAGTGGTACGGCGATCAAGGCCAGACCGGTGGCGAGGGTTAAACCGTTAATGAAAGCCTGGCGGAAATCAGGATCATCGAAGATGAAGCGATACGGTTCCAGACTCAGTGTTTTGATAGGCGCAAAAAACGGCGCAGATAAAAAGCTCTGATAAAAAATCAATATCAGTGGCAGAAAGATGGCAATCGCTGCCAGCGTAACGACCAGTCCGCGCGGCCAGTTAAGGCGCGACAGCCAGGAGCGGCTGGGTAGCGGATGGATAGAAGTAAGCGTAGTCATAAATAGAAATACCTTGCATAAGCTGTGTTAAATCGCAGGGCGGATACAGCCGTAAGCTCTGCAGTCATCTCGAACGCAAGGTGGAAGACATCACGTTTTCCACCTTGCTTGCTACAGATGAATTACTTCTTGCCTGCGGCTTCTTTCCATTGCTTCAGGAATGCTAGGCGTTTGGTTTGATCCAGGTATTGCAAGAGGGATGGTGTGATTGCAATCGGTTTGAGTGCAGTACCAAGTTGTGTCGTCAGAGCGGCCAGCGTTGAATTGCCGGTGACATCGGAACGCAATGAATACAGTTGCGATTCATTAGCGATGATGGTTTGGCCACGTTTGGACAACAGGTAGTCGATCCACAACTTGGATGCGTTCATGTTTTTAGCCGACTTGTTGATGAAGGCGACACGCGACAGGACCAGGTTGTAATCTTTAGTGAAGACCACGCCGATTGATGGATCTTTGGCGGCACGTGATTGTGCGTAAGAACCGATCACGTTATAGCCGATCAGGTTCTCACCGGAAGAGATGCGTTCCAGCATGGTGCCGGTTGACGATTGCACGCGGAGCGCTACATCGCCGAAGGACTTGGCCAGATTCCAGAATTGCGGATTGGTTTGTGCATCTTCGGTAATGAACAAGAAGCCGACGCCTGATTTTTCTATGTCGTAGCTGGTGACTTTGTTGCGGAACTTGTCTGCCTTGGTGGTTAGCAGTTTGAGCAGATCGGCATGGGTAGATGGCACTTCATCTGGGCTGACTAAACGTTTGTTGTAAACGATGGCGAGTGGTTCGAAGGTTGTGCCGTAAGCACTGTCTTTGTAATTGGCCCAGGCAGGGATGGCTGCAGATTCCTGCGATTTGTAGGTCGCGCCATAACCTTCGCTGACCAGTTTGAATTGCAAGTCCATCGCGGAGGACCACAACACGTCAGCAGTAGTGCCGCCGGCCGCTGCTTCCGAAATAAAGCGGTTATACACTTCAGTTGAATTCATATCGTTGAATTCAATCTTGATGCCAGGATAGAGCGTACCGAAATCCTTGAGCAGTGGTTCCACAGCCTTGGAGTCGGTGGCGCTGTAGATCACCAGCTTGCCTTCCTTCTTGGCGCCGTCAATGATCTTAGCGTAGTCGGCAGAGTAACCAGCAGGAACTTGTGCCGATGCATGTAATGTAAAGCTCAACGAGAGTGCAGTTAGTGCGATTGCTATAGGTTTTTTGATCAACATTTGCTTCGTCTCCTAGTGGATTGAGTTATTCAATAAGGCGCAGGGAACCCAGAGCAAGTCCAAACAGACTTGCCGCCTTGTGCGCTTCACGGAATTTTTTTGCCGAACGAATCGGCGTGGCCAGAACTATCTGATCAGGCCAAGTTGGTCGGATTGTTTGCGATAGTCTTCAACGGTTTTATTGATGTAGTGGGTTAATTGGTCGCCGGTCAGGGCTATCGGGTACAAGCCATTAGCAGCACGTAATCGGTTGAATTCAGGCGTCGCCATCATCTGATCGAAGGTGTGCACCCAGCGCTTGTATGCTTCGTCGCTGACCTGCGGTCCCATGTAGAAGCCGCGTATGATGGGCCAGCTGATATCTATGCCTTGTTCGATGGCGGTCGGCACATTGGCTAATACACCGGGCAAACGTTTTTCGGACAGGATGGCGAGGACGCGAATTTCGCCATCGGTATGCAGGGTTGCTTCGGAGGCATCGCCGGAGATCACTTGTACATGGCCGGCGCGCAGGGCAGTGAATGCTTCGCCGCCACCTTCTAGCGCAACGAAACGCAAACTCTTGGGATTAATCTTGCTTTGCTTGGCCAGCAATGAAACCTTGAGCCAGTCCTGACTGCCGACGGTGCCTGCTGTGCCTATGGTGATTTTGGATGGCTGCTGCTTGAGCGCTTCCATCAAGTCGCGCAGTGTCTTGTAGGGTGAGTCGTTGCGCACGGCTATCATGCCGTAATCGACACCTATTGCTGCGACCCAGCGTACATTCTTGACATCGGCATGGCCGTATTTGCCTTGTGCCAGATTCATCAGTGAGCCGCCGGAGAAGGCCACTAGCGTATCGGCTTCGGCGCGGCGTTGTGTGACGAAGGAGTTCCAGGCGACTGCACCTATGCCGCCGGGCATGTAGCTGATCTTGACGTCGATATCTTTATCGGTGCTTTGCAAGCCTTGCTGTATCAGCTTGCAGGTGACGGACATGCCGCCACCGGGTTTGGCAGGCGCGACGCATTGCACCGGCGCTGCTGCATAAGCGCTGAATGTGATGCATGCACTGAGTGCACAAATCAACTTGATCGGTGTAGTCATTGTCTCCTGCCATCCTCTATTCGGTCGCTCGTTTTCGTGCGACTCGGTTTTATTGTCTGCCCAGCCACCATAAATTTCTTTACAGCAAATTCATGCGGGCTGATGATGCATCCAGCTGGATCGAGCCAGCCGGTTGATGCAGCATTGAATGCAGATGCATTACTCGTTTTTTTCATCATAACGGCTCGAATCTTTCAATTACCTTTCATAGAACGCATTTCACACAAGCCCGTGAGATGTGTTCCGGAAGCCCGGAATTTTGCCAACGGCGATTTTCTGTGTGAGTATTGGCGGCTATATTTTCTTACCTGTGCGTACAAGGCCATGCGAATTTTACTGATAGAAGATCATGTTGAGTTATCGCGTTGGCTGACCAAGGCGCTGCAAGATGCGCATTGGTCGGTCGAATGTGCGATGAACGGTGCCGATGCCGATAGCTTGTTGCATACACAACAATACGCGCTGGTGATACTCGATTTGACCTTGCCCAAGATGGATGGTTTGGAAGTATTGAAACGTTTGCGCGCCCGCGGCAGCAAAACGCCGGTATTGATACTGACAGCACGCGGCGGTTTGCAGGACAGGGTACAGGGTTTGAATCTCGGTGCGGACGATTATCTGGCCAAACCGTTTGAATTGGTCGAGTTGGAAGCACGCGTCAAAGCCTTGCTGCGTCGTGCGCAAGGTGGTGAAGCACCTGTATATAGTTGCGGTGCATTAAGTTTCGATACGGTATCGCGCATGTTCAGCTATGGCGATGCAGCTTTGGCACTGACGCCGCGTGAACATGCAGTGCTGGAAGTTTTGATCAGTCGTGCCGGGCGCGCCGTATCGAAGGAAAAACTATTCGATGAAGTATTTGCACTGGTGGACGATGCCAACCCCGATGCCATCGAAATCTATATTCATCGCCTGCGCAAGAAGTTGCAACGCGATGGCGATGGCGTGGTTGCCATCACGACCTTGCGCGGTCTCGGTTATCTGTTAGAAGTCGCTGCCAAGAAATGACTACAAGCGCAGCCGCCAAGCCAATCAAATCCATGGGCAGTTTGCGCGGCCAGCTATTGCGCTGGCTGTTGGTGCCGCTATTGCTGGTGGTCGCACTGGATGCTTTCTCTGTTTATCGCAATGCTTTGGACGTGGCCGATCTGGCGTACGACCGTGCCTTGCTGGCGTCAACGCGAGCATTGGCAGAACGCGTTTCTGTGGTGAATGGCAAGGTAGTGGCTGACGTACCGTATGTGGCGCTGGATAGTTTTGAAACCGATACGCTGGGACGGATTTACTACAAGGTAACCGGTACGCATGGTGAGTTTGTTTCCGGTTACGCAGATTTGCCGGCATTGCCGCCGGATGTGCCACGTTCGGAAATCTATCCGGCACTGGTGCACTTTTATCACGCCACTTATCAAGGTCAACAGGTTCGCATTGCTGCCTTGTATCAACCGGTCTATGACGATTCCATGCGCGGTATCGCCTTGATTCAGGTTGGTGAAACCATGGATGCGCGCAGCGATCTGACGCGTCAAATTCTCTTTAGTACTTTATGGCGTCAAGGCTTGCTGGTAATGGTGGCCGCCTTGCTGGTGTGGTTTGCAGTGCGTTTGGTATTGCGTCCATTGATGCAATTGAAGGCGCAAGTGGAGGCGCGTTCATTGACTGATTTGGCGGATTTTGACGCTGATCGGGTGCACAAGGAAGTACGTCCTCTGGTCGCTGCAATGAATGGTTATATGGGACGTTTGCAGGCACTGATTACCAGTCAGCGTCGCTTTATTGCGGATGCCTCGCACCAACTGCGTACACCGCTGACGGTGCTGAAGACGCAGGCTGAATTGGCGCTACGTCAATTGGATCGCAATCCCAACGATGCGCGCGCATGGCAGGAGATGCGCGAGATAGTCGAAAGCATCGCTGGCACAACCGAATCCACCGCCCATCTGGCCAATCGTTTGTTGACCTTGGCACGTGCTGAACACGGTATGGCTGAAAGCGATATCACGCCGGTTTCTCTCACCGAAGTGACGCGTCAAGTTGGTTTGGAGCATGCACCTGCCGCGGTTAAAAAACAAATTGATCTGTCATTTGATGCGCCCGAAGAAGTGATGATCAAGGGGCATGCATTGTTGTTGCACGAGCTGATTAGTAATGTGGTGGACAACGCCATTCATTACACGCCGGTAAGTGGCAAGATTATTTTGCATGTGCGGCGGGATGCGCTTGCGCAACGCGCGATACTGGAAGTGGAAGATAGCGGTATAGGTATTCCCAAAGAAGATCGCGAACGGGTCTTCTCAGCCTTTTATCGCTCACCATCAGCACAGCAAAAAAATATCGGTGGCGCAGGTCTGGGCTTGTCTATCGTGCGCGATATTGCTGTGTTGCATGGCGCCGAGATTGCACTGGCGAACTCGGGCGATGGCAATGCTGCCCATCCTGGCCTGAAAATCACGATTAGTTTTCCATCACCATGATTCTGCAAATAGATACTGGATGTTGAAAAAGCAGACCTTGAATTGAAATCAGCACGCTATAAGCGTGCTGATGATGGAGATCAAAGCTGAAGAATTATTGACGCTTAGATTCTTCTTTCTTCAGTTTCTTCGCTTCCTTTTTTTCCTTCATTGTTTTGGCAGGTTCTTTCTTCACTGCCTTCTTGCTGTCCTGACTTTTGCCCATGATGTTCTCCGTGAAAAAATGTATTGCAGTTAATCAAGCAGCGCGATATCGCTTGTGGTCTCACTATAGCAATGTATTTGCACTTTGCTGAGCATATTTGATGGAAGTTACTTTGCCATGACGTTTATCAATTGGCGAGCATCCACTCTGACATCTTTCCAACTACATCATTGTCCAGTCCATTAAAGCCGTGATGCGCACGTGAGTTGCAGGCATCACCCACATCTTCGCCGCCGGTGAAGGAAATCAACTGCTTCTTCGGTGCGTCACGCAGTTTATCCATCAAATTGGATGTGAGACTGAAGATGCAGAGTCTGCAGCCATCTTGCTCATGATGAACCACCAGTACGGGAATCTTCAGCGTGTCCATAGGCATGGAGAGTACGGACGGTCCTTCGCTATCGACCAGTATGGTTGATGTAAGAGCCAAGCCATCCGGTCCTTCTGGCGGCGGCAGTTGCGTCGCGACAAAAGCTGCCGATTGTGTGCCGCGACTGGTGCCAACCAGCCAGACTGGCGTCTTTGTCTGCCCGCGTGTCCAGGCAATGACAGCTTTCATATCAGCCAAATGCTCTGGGGTTTGGCGAAAGCCTCGTAAAAATGGCGAGGACAGGCGATCGGATGGCGCATCAACTAGCACAACCAGAAAACCTTGATTGGCGAAGAGTTGTCGGGCTCGCACCAGGAAATTATCTTTGCCCCAATGGATAGATCCACCAGGTGCAATTTGCAAGCCACCATGACCACCAGCGAGCAAAATGACAGCAGCTTTGGGTGCGGGTGGTGTGATTACGAGCATGCGTTGCGTTATGCCCGGTCTGGTCGGAATATCGACGACCTTTTCCGCGGTTTGAGCGTAGACGGTGCTCAAACAAAACGTCAGGAACAAACCTAATATGGATTTCATCGTGCCATTCATCACTGTTCTCCGAGATGGTCGTTCATGATGGGATGAACGGCTTGCGTTGATGTGTTGCCTTGTCAGGTGAGTGCTGCTGTCACCTTCAAGACTTCTTCTGCTGTGGTGACGCCTTCGATGATTTTCAATGCACCAGCCAGTCGCAGCGGCTTCATACCGTCGGCTATGCTTTGCTGCTTCAATTGATGAATATCGGTTTCTGCCTTGATCATTTTGGAGAAGGATTGTGTGACAGTCAGCAATTCATACAAACCGGTACGGCCGCGATAGCCGGTTTGCCGGCATTCAGGACAGCCAACAGGTCTATAGATGGTGGTAGGTTTGGGCAGATCCCAGCCTTCACTCAGGCTGAGCCAAACGTCGTCCAGCATTTCGCCATCTGGCGATTTGCAGTGTGTGCACAAGGTGCGTGTCAGGCGCTGCGCCATGATGCCGATCAAGGTTGATTCCAGCAGGTAGTACGGTACGCCGAGTTCCAGCAGGCGCATCACGGCAGATGGTGCATCGTTGGTGTGCAGTGTGGAGAGCACCAAGTGGCCTGTCAACGCAGCCTGGATCGCCATCTCTGCCGTTTCCAGATCACGTATCTCGCCGACCATGATGATGTCGGGATCCTGTCGCATCAGCGAGCGCACGCCATCGGCGAACGATAAATCGATGCCGTGCTGCACCTGCATTTGATTGAACGATCCCTCAACCATTTCAATCGGATCTTCCACGGTACAGACATTGACTTCGCTGGTCGCCAGCGCTTTTAAGGTTGTGTACAGCGTCGTGGTCTTGCCGGAACCGGTCGGACCAGTGACGAGTATGATGCCGTGCGGTCTGGTTGTCAGGTTATCCCAACGCTCTGCATCGTCTGGCGGGAAGCCGAGTTCAGGCAGTGATTTAACGACGACATCGGGATCAAAAATCCGCATCACCAGTTTTTCGCCGAAGGCGGTTGGCATTGTCGATAAACGTAATTCAACTTCCTGGCCATTGTTGGTGCGTGTCTTGATACGGCCGTCTTGCGGCCTCCGTTTTTCAATCACGTCCATACGGCCTAGCAACTTGATACGCGCAGTCATCGCGATCATGACGGTTGGCGGTACTTGGTAAACCTGATGCAGCACGCCATCGATACGGAAGCGTATCGCACAGAATTCGCGCTTGGGTTCCAGATGAATATCGGACGCGCGTTGCTCGAACGCGTATTGCCACAACCAATCGACGATGTTGATGATGTGCTGATCGTTGGCATCGACTTGTTTGTGATTGCCCAGTTCAACTAATTGTTCGAAGTTGTTGCGTAAGGCAACGTCCTGGCCGTTCAGCTTCTTCGCGCCCTTGATCGATTTTGCCAGCGCAAAAAATTGCGTCGTGTATTGCGCGATATCGAGCGGATTGGCGATGACCAGTTTGACGTTGCGACGGGTGATCTTGGCAATCTCTGCTTCCCATTCGGTTGAGAAGGGTTCAGATGTGGCGACTACCAATTCGCTAGGCGTGAGCTCAACCGGCAGGATGTGGAAGCGTGTTGCATACGAAGCCGACATCACATCCGCGACGCGGGTGAAATCGATTTTGAGCGGGTCTATGCGGAAGAACGGTAATTTGACTTTGCCCGCCAGCCATTCGGTCAGCCAGTCCAGTGTGACGGGGCGGTGCGGTTCATTGGCAGTCAGCAGTTTGCATTGCGCTACTGCCACCAAGGGATGCATCGCTATCGATGCATTCTTGTAAATGCTCTGTGCCTGATTATAGAAGACCTTGACGCCTTCTTTTGTAACGATGCCATCTGCCAGCAGCCAGGTAAAAATCTGCTGTAAATCCAGCTTCTTGGGCGGGGCCTTGTTCGTGGCAATTGATGTGATGGAAGCAGTTGGCATAACCATGACCCGTAAGATGGAACAGTTGGACTGATGTTAACACACGGTTTAGTCGTTATTGCTGTGCTTGCCACGCCTTGATGCCATTTACCCACGATTTGGCCGGCAGCTTGGTCGCTGCAGTAATTTGTGCCGCACGTTCGTACAGAGCGGTCATATCCAGTGTGGGTTTTGCATTGAAGGCGATGGCAATCACATTGCCTTCATGAACTTCTGGCAAGGAGATCACTGTATCGAATGCAAAGTGCATAGCACTCAGATTTTTTGCATAGCTTGGGTGATCACCGAACAAGTTGACCGTCATGATGCCATCCGGCGTCAAACAGGCAGCACAGGCTTGATAAAACTCTGGCGTATCCAACACCGGGCCGCGTGCAGTGGCGTCGTACAGATCAACCTGCAAGGCATCGATGCGCCCCAGATTGGCCGGATCATTGACGTATTCCAGCGCATCCATTTCGATCACGGTCAGGCGCTCGTCATTCTGCGGCAGCTTGAACATCGAGTAGCAGATCGTGATGACGGATGGATTCAGATCGACCGCAGTGACGCGTGTTTCGGGAAAACGCTTATAGCTGAACTTGGTCAATGCGCCGGTGCCGAGGCCGAGTTGCACGATGTGCTGCGGTTTCTCGTTGAACAGCATCCACGCCATCATCTGTTGCGCATATTCCAGTTCTATCCAGTCGGGCTTGCTGATGCGCATCGCGCCTTGCACCCATTCGGTACCGAAATGCAGATAACGTATGCCGAATTGTTCGGATAGCGTGACCGGCGCAAATTTCACTTTGCGAACTGGTTTCGGTTTGGCAGGTGGAGGAGATTTTTTGCCGGGACCACTTTTCAGATTGGCGTCGGCTTCTATGGATTTTCGTTTGATCAGCATGAATTCGGTGTGAGAGATTTTTTTACTTACTGCATGATACCGCGCCAAACCGTCAGCTTCTGCTCAAATGTCATCATGGCGTAGGCAGGTGAGGACGAGGGCAGGATGAAGGTTTCAAAGCCGGCCTGGGCGAATAAGGCTTCCTGCTTGCCCGATGTCTTGCCATTAAAGCAAACACGACGCAGATTTGGACATTCCTGTTTGAGTTGGGCAAAGTCATTGTGCTGCGCCAAGCGGATAGCGCTATCCAGGCTACCTTCGCGTGCGCAAGCGGCGATCACGTCCCATAAGCCTATGGAATGAGCTTGTAATCGCTTTAACTTGTCGTCGTAAGGCAGTATGACGAGATCTTCATTGATCAAGGTGGAGATCAAGCGCCAGAATTGGTTGCGTGGGTGCGCGTAGTATTGTTGCGCAGTCAACGAAGCTTTGCCGGGGAAGCTGCCCAGAATCAAAATTTCAGTTCGATGGTCGATGACAGGCGGAAAGCCGGTCAGCAGGGAAGTTTGGCTAGAAGCTGGCATGCTGGTATTTTAATGTAGGGCATGCAATGTGACGCGATTGAAAATACAAAGGACGCTTCATGAGCAAAAAAATAATGATCGTGACTGGTGGTAGTCGCGGGATAGGTGCAGAGATTGCCAAACTCGGTGCAGCCGATGGCTATGCCGTGTGCATCAGTTATGTGAAGAACAAGGCGGCAGCAGATGCTGTGGTCGATGCGATCGTGCAAGCGGGCGGTGAGGCTATGGCAGTTGCTGCAGATGTGGCGGTGGAGGCCGATATTCTGCATTTGTTTGAAACCGTCGATAAACGATATGGCACTTTGACAGCCTTGGTCAACAACGCCGGCATTCTGGAAACACAAATGCGCGTCGATCAAATGGATGCGGCGCGTATGCAGCGCATCTTTACGACGAATATAGTCGGCAGTTTTTTATGTGCGCGTGAAGCGGTTAAGCGCATGTCTACATTGCATGGCGGCTCTGGTGGTGCCATCGTCAATACTTCATCGGTCGCCGCACGCGCCGGTGGCCCGGGTGAATATGTCGATTATGCTGCCTCTAAAGGTGCTATCGATACCATGACGGTAGGTTTGGCAAAAGAAGTCGCAACCGAAGGTATACGCGTCAATGCGGTGCGTCCGGGTGTAATCTACACAGAAATTCATGCCAGCGGCGGCGAGCCGGGACGCGTGGATCGCGTCAAAGGCAATATCCCGATGCAGCGTGGCGGCGAAGCGCATGAAGTGGCGCAAGCTGTGTTGTGGCTGTTATCGGACAAGGCATCTTATACAACGGGTAGTTTTCTGGATGTGACAGGCGGGCGATAAAACGACGTTTTTTATCTCTAAAAATTTCAATGTCAGACCTCAGGAGGACGCATGAAAACAGCATGGATATCCACATTTTTTGCATTACTGATTGTGATGCCGATTGCACATGCCGCAGATGATATGAAAGCATTTCCTCTACCTGAGAAGGGAATGACGCGACATGTACTGCAGCTTCCTCCGCAAGAGGACGAGGCGGCCTTCAAGGTGGAGCTGATAGTCGGAAAAGAAGTGTCTACCGATGAAAGAAATCGCTATTTCTTCGGTGGGAAAATTGAAGAAAAAAATATTGAAGGCTGGGGCTATACACGTTACGTCGTACCTAAAGTCGGACCGTTGGCTGGCACTATGATGGCAGTCGATCCGAATGCACCCAAAGTCGCTCGCTTTATTACGCTAGGCGGCAATCCTTATCTGATTCGTTATAACAGCCGTTTGCCTGTGGTGGTGTATGTGCCTAAGGGTGTAGAGGTGCGTTATCGGATATGGCGTGCTGGAGAAGAGGTGAAAAGCATAATGCAGGGTTGATAAGGCAAGTAAGGCTCTTTGTCTATCAGGAAAACACGCTTGCTATAGAAAAGTGGCAAGCGTGTTTTTTATTGGGATATCCATTCAGAGCGCTTGAGTTTGTACAAAACATGCTCTCGCAGTGGATGTCCAGACGGTAGTTTCGGATGCTCGAAATTATCTTCAGCTTTGGTATGCATGCCCAGGCGTTGCATCACGGCTTGTGAGCGCAGATTGGCTGGTACGGTGAACGAGACCACTTCCTGTAATTGTTCTACTTCAAAAGCATACTTCAGCACGCATTGCGCAGCTTCGGTGGCATAAGACTTTCCCCATGCTGAACGTGTCAAGCGCCAAGCTATCTCTACTGCGGGTGTGAAGTGCGCATCGAAAGATACGCGTAGCAGACCAACGAAGCCGGCAAAAGGAAACTCACCTGGAATTTCCAGTGCCCATAAGCCGAAGCCATGTTGTTCAAAATATTCAGGTATACGTGCAACGAGCTGATCGCTTTCGCTGCGACTCAAGATGGCAGGGAAATGTTGCATCACTTCAGGATCAGCATTCATTGCAGCAAAAGGTGCAAGGTCGCTATCCTTCCACGCGCGCAAGAGTACGCGTGTGCCTCGTAGTTCAGGAATCATTGCGCTGCCATTTCTGGATTTGCATATAGATGACGGTTTGCAGCAACGCGACGATGCTACCGGCCATGACTTCGGATACGCGCAATAGTGCGAGATGCAACTCTTCATCCACGCCGCCACCCGAAAACGCAGCGGACATCAGAATCACCACCGTCACCGGTCCCAAGCGCCAGTTGCTTGGATAGTTTTGCCACAGCATGGCAACGATGACGGCCAGCGTCATCGCGATCAGCATGGCGAAGAAGGTCGCGCCAAAAATTACCAATGACAAGCAGGCGATCACACAGCCGGAAATGGTGTTGACCAGTCGTGCCTTGAAGTTGGCTTTGGCGACGGTCATGTCTGGTTCGGTCACGATGATGAGCGAGATCATCGCCCAATAAGGCTCATGCAAACCGAGCGCGCGTAGTCCGTACCACAAGATCAATGAACCGGAGAGGATCTTGATGATGTAGACCAGCGCGTTCTTTCTGGGGGAAATGAAGTTGAATTCCATGTGCAATTAAGACCCCCAGAATGTGGGGCCGTTCAACAGTTATTGCGAAAGTTTAGCCTTGGCTTCTTGTAGTTCGGTTTCTGCTTCTTGCAGTTTTTTTTGTTGGCTGGTGATTTTCTTTGTTTTGCCGCTGGCTTGGGCTTTTTCCAGTTCGGCTTTACGTTCCGCTACCTTATGTTCTTTCTTCTTAACGTCGGCTTCGCGCTCACGTCGCAAGCCTTCATCGGTGCAGTGATCGATGATTTTCTGGAGTGCGATATTCAGTTTCTTTTCCTGTGCCTTGTTGCCATGTGCACGGGCTTGCTCAATTTGGGTGTGTACTTCCTGGCGTTTGGCCGCACAGCCGGTAAGTGGCTCGGCAGCGTGGCTGGCAGAGATGGTGCCTAACAACAGCAGGGCGGACAAACAGCTGGTCGTGATTATTTTCATTTTGCGACTCCTGGTTGGGTGGAAGTCGCTTCACTGTATAGGAACAGGGGGAAATATGGCAACACAAATAGCTCGCTGGAAATGACTACGGCGACCATATTGGTCGCCGTATCGAAGAACATGGCAGTACTGTTCGGTACTTGCCAGTGTCGCCTCAGTGATTACTGAGCAGCTGTTGTTGCTGCTGGCTTGGCCGCAGCCTTTTTCTTCTTGGCAGTTGGTTTGGAATCGTCACCTTGAACGGAAAGCTGACCACCGGTACCGAGACCGCCAGCCACGTTTTGTTGACGGTAGTTTTTCACCGCGCGCACGATGTTGTTATAAGAATCGGTAAAGGCGGCTACGATAACTTTGCCTTCAGCCGTGTTGGAATAACCACCCAGACTGCCGCGTGCGCTGGAGCCGAAGAGTTGGCCCATGGCACCGAAGTCCATGCTCTTGGCGCTACCTTCAGCGGCTGCGATTTGTACGCCCGAGCGGTTGTCGACCAGATTCAGCAATGTGCTGGCTTCTTTGCTGTTGACGTTGCCGGCCAGGCCGGCAACTGCACTACCCAGACCACCGCCCAGCAAACCGGCGACGCTGCCACCCATGCCACCGGCGTTGTTGTTGCTGAAGGTAATCGATGGATTGAGGCCATAGTCTGCTGCGACTATTTTGCCTTTGCCGAAATTTGATTTTTTACGCAATTCGCCGGATTGCTCCAATTGGCGCTCGCCCATCATGGCTGTCATGCCACGGCCGCGTTCGACTACGACGAAGCAGTTTGATTGCTGTACCAGCAGCTTGAGGACAGGAACAGTCGAACCGAGTTTGTATTGGCCGGTCAGGACACCATACCAAGGTGCGCTGGTATCTTCGATGATAGCCATGGTGCCCAGCGGACGGTCGCAGCGTTCGAGTGAGGCATTGGCATTTTGTGCATTGGCACCGCCGGCTGATCCGGTAGCAGCAGTTTTTGCGCCGCTATTGCCCATGTCCATGGTGGAACAGGCACTCAGCAAGACGCCGGTCAGGCAGAGCGGCAAGATACGCAGTAGACGATTCGACATTTCTTTTTCCCCTATCAAAGCAAACAAAAATAAACAGACATCGGATTTTTTTAAATCCTCTTTTCCCACTTGCGTGGGAGCAACAATGTGAAATATTACGACAGTTTCAGAAACATTTTTCTTTTTTGATGCCAGAAAAGCATGATGGTCTTCTTTGCCTGCTGATATTGCAGAGTGGCGGGACGCATGTATGAGCGTTGTAAATCGGATGCGTTGGAACGAAAAAAGCCGCGTTATTCACAACGCGGCTTTTTGTTTAGGCTCGGATTCAGCCATGAAAAATACGGGGTCTCGGATTTATTTCGCAGCCAATCCCAGCAACATTTCATTCAAACGCTTCACGAATCCGGCTGGATCGTTGAGGTTGCCGCCTTCTGCCAGCAGTGCCTGATCGAACAAGATATTCGACCAGTCGTCGAATTTCGCCTCTTCGTATTTCAGACGTTGCACCAATGGATGATCTGGATTGATTTCCAGAATTGGTTTGGCATCCGGTGCATTCTGGCCAGCTGCTTTCAGCATGCGCATCAGGTTGGCCGACAACTCATGTTCTTCCGCTACCAGACATGCAGGCGAATCGGTCAGACGGAAAGTGATGCGCACTTCCTTGGCTTTATCGGCCAGGGCTGTTTGCATCTTGGCGACCAGTTCCTTGTATTGATCTTCGGTTTCCTGATGTTGCTTCTTCTCAGCTTCATCTTCCAGTTGACCCAGATCGAGATCGCCTTTGGCTACCGATGCCAATTCCTTGCCTTCGAATTCTTCAATAAACGACAGCATCCATTCATCAACGCGGTCGGTCAGCAGCAGAACTTCGATGCCTTTCTTGCGGAAGATTTCCAGATGCGGACTGTTCTTCGCAGCGTTATACGATTCGCCTGTTGCGTAGAAAATCTTGGTCTGACCTTCCTTCATGCGCGACACGTAATCGGCGAACGAGACGGTTTGTGCATCGTTGTCGTTATGGGTCGAAGCAAAGCGCAACAACTTGGCGATACGTTCCTTGTTGGTCGCGTCTTCGCCTATGCCTTCTTTCAACACTTGGCCGAAGGCATTCCAGAACGTTGTGTACTTGTCTTTTTTCTCTTGTTCGTCGGCATTCGCCAGTTCTTCCAGCATGCCCAATACACGTTTGGTCGAACCTTCACGGATCACTTTGACGTCGCGTGATTCTTGCAGAATTTCACGCGAGACGTTCAGTGGCAAATCTACTGAATCGATGACGCCTTTGACGAAGCGCAGGTAGACCGGCATCAATTGCTCGGCATCGTCCATGATGAAGACGCGCTTAACGTAGAGCTTGATGCCGCCGCGTTTGTTGCGATCCCACAGGTCGAATGGTGCTTGCGTCGGGATGTAAAGCAATTGCGTGTATTCGCTGCGGCCTTCAACGCGGTTATGCGTGTAGGTCAGCGGTTCGCCGAAGTCGTGCGATACGTGTTTGTAGAACTCTACGTATTGCTCTGGCGTGATGTCGTTCTTGCTGCGCGCCCACAATGCGCTGGCTTGATTGATGGTTTCCAGTTCGTCGCGTACGACGGTTTCTTTTTTCTCTTCGTCCCATTCTTCTTTCTGCATCATGATGGGCAGAGAGATGTGGTCGGAATATTTGCGGATGATGGATTTCAGTTTCCATGACGACAGGAATTCGTCTTCGCCTTCGCGCAGATGCAGAATGATGTCGGACCCGCGTGTTGGCTTGTCGATGGCTTCAACGGTGAAGTCGCCTGCGCCTTCGGACTCCCAGCGTACGCCTTCGCTGGCAGCAGTGCCGGCGCGACGGGTTTCTACCGTGATGCGATCTGCAATGATGAAGCCGGAGTAGAAGCCGACGCCGAATTGACCGATCAGCGCTGCATCTTTTTGTTGATCGCCAGACAGGCGGGAGAAGAATTCCTTGGTGCCGGATTTGGCGATAGTGCCCAGATGCTCGATGGCTTCATCGCGCGTCATGCCGATGCCGTTGTCGGAAATGGTGATCGTGCGCTTTTCCTTGTCGAAGCTGACTTTGATCTTCAGCTCGGAATCGTTTTCAAACAAGGCGTCGTTGTTGATGGCTTCGAAGCGCAGTTTGTCGGCAGCATCGGATGCGTTGGAGACCAGTTCGCGCAGGAAGATTTCCTTGTTGGAATACAAGGAGTGAATCATCAGTTGCAGCAATTGTTTTACTTCAGCTTGAAAGCCTAGGGTTTGCTTTTCTGGATTTTTTTGTTCGGAAACGGCCATTTTGTCCTCAGGAATCAAAAAATAAGGGAAATATTGTTGAAAGTCTGACAGCGGGAGCTGCTGTTTATTCGCAACCCGCAATGATGTTGCTTCGCGCGGCGAAGGTCAATCCAGACTTTTAAAACGTTGGCTTGGAAATTGGGGCGAAATCGCCAATTTCAAGATCGACCTATCTCCCGTTCCAGGAAGCGCATGATGCCGGGATCGGCCATGGCAGCCACATTGAAGCGCATATTGGTCGACGGTAGCTGGTTCGGCGAGAACAGACTGCCGGGCGCCAGCAGATAACCATGCTCCATCGCTCTTTCGGTCAGGGCATTGCTATCGCAGCCCACATCAGTCCAGACGAACATACCGGCTGGTGTGCTGATATTGATCTTGATACCTATGCGTTCCATTTGTCGCACGGTCTTGTCGCGCACCGCATCTAGCTTGTTGCGCAGGCGGTCGGCGTGCTTGCGGTAGTGTCCTTCGGACAGGATGCGATACACCACGCGTTCGGTAATCTCAGTCGTGGTCAGCGTGGTCAGCATCTTGCGGTCGCACAAATGCTTGGCGATCTCTGGCGAGGTGGCGATGAAGCCGACGCGCAAATTGGCGGCCAGTGTTTTGGAAAATCCGCCCAGATAAATCACGCGATTCAATTGGTCGAGTGCGGCTATGCGTGTGGCTGGCTGTACCGCAGTACCAGGATGCATATCGCAATAGATATCGTCCTCGACAATCATGAAATCGTATTGCTCGGCGATCTTCAAGACCTGAAACGCCTTGGCTGCAGAGAGTGAGGTCGAGGTCGGATTGTGCAGAACGGAATTGATGACGAATAATTTTGGCCGGTGTAACGCAGCCAGTTCTGCCAGCTGAGCGATATCCGGGCCATCGGATAGACGCGGAATGCCCACTACTTTTGCACCTAGCATTGCGAATGAACCGAACATCAGAAACCAGGCTGTTATCTTTACTTTTCAAGAATGTCTCAATTGATAAATCCCTATTTATTCACCGGAATATTTAGTATTTAATACATTTAATTTTCGTGTGCAAAGGAACGCGGTTTGGACATTTATTATTTGAAGCAAGATCGAACCCCACATTTGGCGCACCTAATTGAGCAACTGGGATTGGTAGATCAACAACCTTTTACCATAGATATAAATTGGCAATGCGACGCAGTTTTGAATAGTTTTTTAAGATCTCTTGCTGCTCCTGGATCTCCGAGTCCAAATACCTGGCGTACGTATGCTGAGCAACTTAGCTTATTTTTTCGATTCTTGATTAGAAGAGAGAAAACATGGCGAAATGCCTCGTCTGAAGATTGGTTGGTTTATTACAGATTACGAAGAATTCAATCTGGTCCGCTAAAAATCTCATCTGCTTCCTGGAATGTTTTCGCTGCAGCATTAAGGCGGTTTTATGAATGGGCTCAACAAGAGGGGCATGTTGAATGTGTTCCTTTCGAATACACAACAAAAATGTTGGCAGGGCCGTATTTAAACCAGACTTCCCATACCCCTTCAACGAATCTTAAAGAAAGGTCTCGTAATAAAGATATTAAATATATGACTGAACATGATTTCCTAGAAATCTATCTTCCAAGGATTATGGCTACTAAGGAAGGGCTGCGAAATGCTCTTTACGTTAGACTTTTATTTCGCACCGGATTACGTGCAGAGGAGGCAGTTACCATCAAACTGTCGATGCTTCCAGATCCAGACAGTATTTTTTTCAATGGTCTTAATACATGCCCGCTAACAGTGCTTGGAAAAGGTAACAAAGAACGCACCGTGCGTGTACCAAAAAGTTGGTTAAGAGATGTAAGGCGGTACATAGAATGGGATCGCGCCGATGCAATTAAGCGAAGGAAGGCCTGCTTAATAAAGGGCAATACAGATATCAAGGATGAAGATTTTTTATTCCTGACCTCATTGGGACGTCCAGCTACATACAGTGCGTTTTATAAGATGATGCGCGTCGCAGGCGATGTTAGTGGATTCAGCTTCAAGACGCATCCACATATGCTGCGTCATAGTTATGCAATCTATACGCTTTCCGGAATGATTCGACAAATGTTGACAAGGCAAACTGTGCCTGTTAATTCAAGAAGTGAAGCATATAAAAGAATGGTTTACGACCCACTGCGTGTGCTTTCGCGGTTGATGGGACATGCATGTGTAACGACTACGTTTATCTATCTCGATTATGTTGATGAAATAACTGACATGATTGACATTTCCAGTGATTGTGAGGGATTCGAAATTGACGAGCGCTCGTTATCTGGAGAGTCGTCGTAATGAAAGCGCGAAACAATCCATTTACAGTAAATGACGTTCAGTTTAACGAAACGTTTTTAATGCCGTCAATATTGCCTTGGAAGTGGGATCTAGCAGGAATAGTTCGAGAAGGTAGAGGACTGACTTTTCAAAAGTGTTCTTCGAGGCCAAAATTATTTGGCCCATTAATGCATGTCCTGTGGAATCGTGAAGTAATTAATTCACCAGGGAAGCATTTTCAAGCAATACGACAAAAGCGTGATTCTCTCAATCGCTTGGTGAGATATCTGGATGAGATGAAACCGGATTGGATTCCGAAGGAAACGAGTACTAAAGATCTTACTCTGGATACATTGATCGATTTTAGAAAATGGTTGCACTCTAATTTTGGAAACGCTACTGCAGGGAGAAGTTATCTTTGTATCGCCAATTTATTAAAAATATTGCAAGCGGTTGATTCACCCGTTTCAGGGGCTGTTAACAGCGATTTGGACATACCGTTGCGGTCGCTTAGGCGCAGTGATGCCACTACTTGCGCAGTTCAGCCCTACTCGCATGACGAACAAGTGAAACTTATTGATGCGGCAAAAAAAGAGATATCAGAGGTTATTGACAGGCTGGAACTAGGAAAAACGTTATTAACTCAAGGACAGGATCCGCGTTTAGTTGGTCATTTTAAGCAACCGTGGAATTCAAAATCCATATTTACCACTGGCTGGAATAGTAAAGCTAATAATCTTTGGTATTTGGTCAACGTTTTAAAAGGGCAGTTTCCTTCTCGTACTTTGATGCGGAACTGTCTTCTATCTCGCTTTTTTAGTAATCGAAGTGTTGCATCTGATAACTGTACTTTCAACACTCCTTCGGAGCTCATATCTCATCTATACCCAAGTTATAAGGATCTAGTCCCGTTTATGGTTCTCCTTTCCATAAAGAGTGGTCTGAATGCTGACTCTTTGCTGACTTTGACACGTGATTGCTTAAAAGGTGAAGAAGGTGGCAAAACGATAGTCGAGTTCAAAAAACAGCGCGGTAGCCATGAACAAATGCAGATCGCACTTTCTAATCGCGGTAGTACATCTCCGATTGCCTTGATTAAGTTGGTGTTAAAAATAACCGAGTCACTTGTTCCATTCGCAAACGAAGACGCAAAAAATCAGTTGTGGCTGGCACATCGAAAAGCTAGCCCGGGCTCTCCGTATCTGGGACAAGCAGCCGTGTTGACATATGAAGCGACAATGTATGTTTCAAACGGACTAATTCAAGGATCTTATACTTTGATTGGTTTTATGGAGGCACATAATTTACGTGATCGAAATGGTGAGTTTTTGAAGTTTGGCTTCAGGCAGACGCGCAAAACAGTTGCAACAAACGCATATTTGAAAAGCGGAAATTTGGCTAATGTTAGTAGCAAGACGCTAAAACATCATGGTAAGCAAGCCTTAAATACCACGGCCTTTCATTATCTGACAAATGATGCAACCCATCATGTTCACAACCAAACAATACGTATCGCACAGGACAAAGTCGTTCAAGAGGCTAGAGGAATAGTCGTTTTAAAGAATGTCGAAACAGAAGAAGAAATCGCAACGCTAGCCAGACAACTTTCTGAGTCAGAAGAAAAAATCGTTTCAATTCTGTCTGGAGAACAAGACGTGTTTATAGCGAGCTGCCGGGACTTCTACAACAAGCCTGGGGGTATACCAGAGACGCCGTGCAACGATCCTTGGCAATGCTTTAGTTGTGAAAATGCACTGTGGACAAGTCGAATCTTGCCTCGTCTTGTGAAGTTTAAATCGTTCATGGAGGAGCAACGGAAGCTGCTGAGCCCTATTGATTGGAGTCATAAATTCGGTCTTCCTTATTCTGCAATTACTAAATCTATTCTTCCAAGATTCCCAACTACAACCCTGGAATGGGCAAAAATTCAAGCTGAAGAAGTGCCATTTTATGTTTCCCCTCATTTAAGGGAGGCTTAATGAGTAACGCATGCTATCCGCAGCACAGAGCTCCTATTGAGTTAAAAATCGTTAGTAAACTTGTACCTCCGGATTCCCCAATCGGGCGACTTTCCGTATTTAGTGACTTGATTTGGGATCAAACGGATTTAGTCGAATCGAGAACCTTAATTAAGGGGGCGAAGGTCAACTGGCAGAGTATCTTTTCTAATGTTTGGGAAACTCATTATTTGATCGCAATATCCATTATGGAATATTCATATGCCCGTCTGTACCATCCCATTGGGGAAAACTACGCATGTGATATGAAGACAGTGCAACATGAGGCTCGTTACTTAGCATTATTTGTTGAGTATTTACAATCGAGAAAAATCTTTGAGGGGGCCAATATCAGTCATCACGATATTCAAGACTATGTGAGTTGGCTAATAAACCGCAGAGGTCAGGCCCTTGGGAAAAGAATTAAAACTGAGGCTGCCGATCTGGATTGGGTTGATGTCCGAATTCGTGCACTTCAATCCTATTACAGCTATAACAAGCGCGTATCTCAGCCGTTACTGATAAGTCCATTGCATGGGCATTCAATATTTAAATATTTGGGAAAAAAGCGTCAAGGAACTGAGGAGAACAGAACTCCTTTAATTCCCAAAGATGTCTGGGATCGCTTTTTATGTGCTGCTCTTGATTACGTAGAATATTTTTCAGATGACATACTCGCTGGCCAGAGTGTCATAGAAAACATACGAAAAAATGTATTGCCCGTTGCGAGTAAGGCCAAGAACTTTGCTGCAAACAACTTCACGACGAGAGAAGTAAAGCCGATACTCAACGCGATAGTGGATTTTTCTATCAATCCGAATTCGGGTATTGCCTGGCGCAAAACGTGGGCAAACGTTGAGGACTTAAGATTTGAATTATTTACTCTTTACGAAGCTTGCCTCGTCGTGGTTTCTTGTTTGTCCGGAATTCGTGAATCCGAGTTGGCACTGATTCAGGTTCACGGATTTCAAGAACAAACGGATGTCGACGGTGTATCAAAGCGATACACAGTGATTTCCCGAATGGTCAAGGGTGATATCGACCGACAACTAATTTGGGAAGTGAATAGACCGGTTTATCAGGCGTGCCATATTATAAAAAAAATTACTAGTTATGCTCGTTCGCATCGTGATTGTAATGAATTATTTATTCGGAGCTGGTATCGCGGGGCTGGCGAACAATTTCAGAGTGACCTACGTAAGGACTCCTTAGGACGCTCAACTAAAGGCTCAATTCTTCCTCTTGGTCCAGACGCTATGTCACTCGCATTAAAAAAATTCGGGGCTCGGCTGGATGTAGCGATACAAGGTGCATATCAACTTCCACTCGTAGACGGAAAGAAATGGAATTTTACGATGCGGCAGCCCCGTCGTACCCTTGCAAGCCGAATTGCGCGAGAGCCTTTCGGATTGATTGCCGGAATGCTTCACTACAAGCACGTCAAATTGACGACTTTTTTGGGTTATGCCGGTAAAGATGAGTCTTGGATTCGTGATTTGGCTATTGAGGAATTTTCTGCAAACGAGGAATTTCTCGCCCAGATTTGGGACGATATTCAAGAAGGCGCTCTCGCTGGAGCACGGGGAAATGAATTGCTTAACGAATTTAAGGGAGTGGCTGGTGACTTAAAAAAGAATAGTCTTCAATACTTTATTGAGAATAATCGCCGCAATCTTCATGTTGGACTTCTAAATTATTGTCTCTTTCAGCGAGATCGCGCATTGTGCCTAAGCAATACGAAATCCGACCTACCAGATAAACCAGTTATTAACGCTTGTTATCCTGAACGCTGTGCAAACAGTTGCATATCTAAAAATCACCTACCAATTTGGCAGGCTCAAATCAATGATGCCCAGGCGATGCTTAATCATAAAAATGTCTCCATGCCACAAAAAATTGCGCTTAAAGATGACATCGCGAAATCCCTCCGTATTCTGAATCAATTGAACGGTACCAGTTAAGAATGTCAGATAACATCAAAGAAATAACTTCAACTGAGACACAATTGTTTGCAGCGTTAAATAGGATCGCTATTGGAATTTCAGAAAAAACCGACGGACGAATGACTCAGGAAAATATTGCGCATGAAGCTGGCCTGTCGAGAGCGACTTTTAATAGATATCCGAACGTTGTTCTTGAATACAAAAAGCATAAGAAAAAAGAAAATTTCTTACCTAGTGTTGAACAGTCGCATGCTGTTGAGGATAAGTACAGATATGTCGTGGCAGACAATAAAAATCTAAAAAATGCAGCCATCCAAAATAAGGAAGAGTACGACGAAAATATTCGTGCCGCAAGGCAGGAAATATTTATTTTGAATCAAGCACTCGATATGCGCGATAAGACATTGGCAGAGAAGGAACGTGAAATTGCGGAGCTTAAAAGAAAAGTTGTAGGGCCAAAACTCGTTTCCTGACTGCCGCTAAAGAGCAATCTGCTTGGGTCTGCAACCGGCACCTGAAATTCACTATCTTTGTCAACGAAACACTATAGTGTATTGATAATTTGAACAGATGTTATTGTGGGCTAAATTTTTTGGATTAGTTTGGTATGAATACTCAACTGAATTAACGGCACCTTAAAACTCGATTTCTCTCTAATAGAAATGATTTTTAAAATGTATCTCAAACTTGTTAAAGAAATTATATTTCATCAATTTCAATAATAAAATTGGGATCGAACTGTTCATTTTCGATTTCACCACTACGCGTCATATAACCACATGGATTGCATACAACTCGGCATTTTCCAATTCGATAGTCAAATGATTCATGCATATGACCATGAATCCAAATATCACTTTGACTAACCATCTCATCCAAACGAGAAGCATAGCTCGCTGATATTGGATCGGATGTGTATCTTTCCGAGACAGATAATATAGATGGTGCCATATGTGTGATTACGACAGTCTTTCCAGGAAATGACTCTGCGAGTTTTGTTCTGAGCCAAGACTTATGAAGAGAATGAAATTGAGCCGTGTCGCCGGCTCGCAGTTTGCGATAGCCCTTGTTAGCTAATCTAATACGCTTGTAGTCCACCATTACTGCTTCTGCTTCTCGCATAGCAGCTTGGCGGTCATCATCACCAAATAGACGAAAATCTGTCCACATCGTCGCGCCCAAAAATCGAACGTCACGAAATACGTATTCACCGCAATTCAGAAAGTGAATATTCCCTGCAGCGTAACAGGCTAACTCTATTTCGTTCTGGACTTCCTCTAAATTTTTTCCGTACGACTCATGGTTTCCATGTATATAAAGTACGGGTATTTTTGGAAAGGTGCATGCTGCCCATTCAACAGCTTTCGCTCCTGTATTAATATCTCCAGCAAGAATAACGGCATCTGGTCGACTAGCCGAAATATCAATGACTGGAGCACGCTCGCGCCAAAGCTCATGATGAAGATCAGATAGGATGAGAAGACGCATATTAAGCTTTCGTTGTAAAACACGATAATTCAAATCTTAACTTGTCATAGCCTCACCACCAACAGCTCCAGCCAGTTTTTCTATCTTTATCAGCATCAACATTGCCACTAACAGCAAGTAAATCGCTCTCTTCAATTCGTTAATCTCTTTTAGTTTGACATTCGGCTGATAGCTGGCATTAAAATTTGGGATCAACGAGATGATCATTGCAGCCAATAATGGCTTCTAAATGCAATTGGCAATTTATTTAAAGACTTCAAAGCCGATTTTTACAATGACCGAGCGTCTAGCAGTCAAGTCGGACATAAATAAGAATATGCCCACCGGATTTGACAGTTCTTATGGTGGAGTCGCCGCCTTCGATGACGGCGAAAGGTGGTTGGTTAGTTAAAAAAGGGCAATTTAATGAGCAAATCCACCTCTCGAATATCAACTATTTCGCTCCAGCTAATATCCATTCAACAACAAGTTTTGCATCTGCATCCGATAGATTATTAGCGGGCATAGGAGTTGATCCCCAAACACCTGAACCGCCAGCTTTAACTTTTTTTGCTAGCGCTGCAACTGCGGTTTTATTTCCTTTGTATTTATTAGCAATTTCATTGAAACCAGGTCCAACAATTTTATTGTTTATACCGTGGCAGCTCATACATGCACTTTTACCTGCGATACCTTTTGCTTTATCCGCATCGACTGCAGCCGTGGCTGAAAATGAAAAGCAGAAAATACCAATAGCAATGACATATTTCATGAACAAGTTCCTTATAGCGGGTAAGTGAATTTCTAATGGAGATAGAAGATAAATATGATTGTCGCGATGGGAGCTATTTCATCTAGCTCTTCACCGATTAAAAATATGAAAGAATCGCGTCGACGGATTTTTCATGGCGCGTCCCTAACGACTTAGTTGGAGTGCCTATCGATATCCAGCCAAGTAAGGTCTCATTGGTATCGCAGAACGCATCAATAATTAGTGGATTGCGTACCTTTTCCCCACTAAGCATCTTTCCCGCGAACCCCATTAAGTGAATGGCATTAAGAATGTTTGTGACGGCCCCGCCAATACAAGCCCATTGCTCGTGCACGGGCACCACTGGATGGTTAATCACTTTACTAATGACAGCAATCGACATCGGAGCCCGTAATGCACGTTCCCGTTCAATCGCACAAGCTTCATCATCTTTGTCGTTTGATCTAGCGTAAGTTTCGAACAAATCAGCGAGTCGTTCTCGACCGTTGCCTTGCACAACACAAAGACGAAATGGAACCAACTCACCGTGATCAGGCGCACGTAATGCAATATGTGCAATTTGTCTCAGTTGAATATCATTTGGTCCGGGCTCAACTAAATGTTTGATTCCCATAGAAAACCGAGTCATCAGATGGTCAAGAACTGCTTCTGGTGGAATCACAAAGTGCGTGTTAGACATATGCATTGTTGAAACAAGCGATGTTTCCATCGCCTGGCCATGACGTTATCAGGGTTGACTACGCGTTATCAAATGCGCGCCGTTTTGTGGACACCGTTTTCTTGTACTGCTCGATAGAGCCGATACGTCGCACGCTACCCCACGTTCCTTTGTAGTAAGGAATGATATTTCTATCTACCCAATCGGTGGTCACATCACCCTGTATGCCATTGACGTATCCAAAAAGCATGAATGTATGTGATGGCTTCATATCTTTTACCGGATAAGCCATTGCGAAAGTAGAGCCATAATCATTGAACACTTCCACTACGTCGCCTGCCGTAACCCCTAGGGATTGAGCATCACCAGGATTTAGCTCGATATAGGCAAGCGGGTATCGACTTTTAACGAAGTCGTTGTACTGATCATGGTAGGCAGATTGCCATACTTCATTGGCCCGCCCATTGTTAAGCCAGAATTTGTGCTTAGCTTTTTGTGCTTCCACCGGCTTGGGTAAGCCATTCCAGGGAGCTGGTTTGAAATGGGCTTTGCCATCCTTGGTATCAAACTTATTGTCGTCGTAATGAATGGCTGTGCCGATCATCTTGCCATTTTCAACTCGTTTGATTGGTAGTTGTACGCCATTGGTCCCCGCCGCTCGCAACAATGCATATGTTGCAAGTACACCGGTATCGCCACCTTGACTGTCTATAGGGCCAGCTCCGGGTTGGCCGGCACGACGGAAACCATCATTAAATGCATCTTCTTCAGTTTTCCAATCGAAGCCAGAAAAACGCTTGGCCATGTCAGGTTTGCCTTCGGCTTCGTACATCGCCTTGAGCGTATTAGCGGCCTTTGCAGCAATCAGGCAATCCGGTAACGCATCACCCGGCGCATCCATGAATTTTTCTGACAGACGCATGCGACGTTCGCCATTCATCGATGTGAGATTCATTTCGCCTGGATGCGCTGCCGGCAACATGAGGTGAGCAGCTTCAGATAACTTGGTAGGATAAAGATTGATACTGGTTACAAACAGACCGCCTTTGCTAGTCGCGTCGTAGATGATGTCAACCATCTCCGCTGCAGAGGCACCGCGAGCTTTACTCATTGCGTCCTTGACGATCTGACTTCGACGCAGGCTCACTTCACGCAAAGCTTGGGCATTGTTGCTTGTCTGGAAGTTGTTGCAGCCCCACCAGGTCATCATCCGTCCTTTACCTTGGATGATTTCTTGATCAACGTATATTTTTTCTCCTGTTGGATGTGGAGGGCGTACATATCCTTCTTGATGTCCACCCATGCGCACACAACCGGTGCCACGACGACCGACATTCTGAGTAGCAATCACCAAATCCAATAGTGATGATTGAATGTTGTAATTATCATTGCCCCAGATAATGCCTTTTTCGTATGCGTGCATAGTGCGTGGCATTTTCCCTGGCGCTTTCGGTTTGTATGACCACTCGGCAGCTTGACGTAATTTGTCTTCTGATACGCCGGTAATGCGGCTGCAATCAGCCAGGCTCATCTGGTTAGTCTTGACTGCATCTTCAAAGCCAACAGTATGTTGCGCAATAAATTCCTTGGCGACCCAACCCTGCTGAACAACGTAGGTCAGAAGGCCATTGAAAAGTGCGACATCGGTTCCGGGATTGATATCGAGATGCAGTACTCGATCTTTTGCAGTTTGCTCGGCAATCGCGATCGAAGTAGTCCGTCGAGGATCGACAAAAATCATACGTCCAGGACCAACAGGCTCTCCTGCAAACCATTGTTTCTTTTTCTCTTCTGTAGAGCCGTTCAGATTCGGCAGCCAATGATTCAGGAAATAGTTGGTTTGCGTTTCGTAGGGGTTGTTTCCGATCGACCAAATAACGTCGGCTACTTGCGCGTCTTCATAGCTGTTATTCAATTCGCCAATGCCCATTTCACGCGTTGCATGGCACTCGGAATTGTAGGCGGGTCGATTATGGATGCGGACAGTTGGAGTCTGAATAGCACTAAACATCAACTTGCCTGAACCCCAAGTGTTTTCAAAGCCACCACCTGCACCACCATGATCGAATGTCGCAAACATGATGTCGCGTACATTTCCCTGATCAAGAATCTTCTTGGTAAGTCCCGCGTAGATGGCCATTGCATGGTCCCACGACGTGTCAAGCCATTGATCACCAGCATAAAAACGCGGGTACATCAACCGGTCCGCGGTGATGCCATCGGCTGCATACATATATCCAGCCATTTTTCCGCCTCGGGTAGAGCTTAGTCCTTGATTCACTACGCACTCTTTATCAGGAATGATCATGATATTGGAGCGCTTGCCATTTTTCGCTGTAATGACATTGGTCATCGCCGGTGTTAGCGTGGTCGCAAAAGGCGGTAACTGTTTTGTGAAATCTAAGCCAAGTGCATTTTGGTTTGCGGCACGGCCACCTTCTTTGTTTTCATCCCACTTATAGACATGGTATCCACAACCGACAATGCAGAAATGACAGGTCATATTTGTCTTCTGCGCGTTGACGGGAGGTAAAGCCACGCGGTCTCGATTTTTACTCATGATAATGATCTCCCTATTTCACAGAATGTTGGATTGACGGCCATAAATCAGGCCGGTCACGCCAATTGCGGTGACGGTGTCATTCGCAGCGTTGTAGCTAAGTTGAATTTGAGGAAGATTTTCGGTTGCTTGCCCACACACCATCTGTCCATGGTTATCAGGATCGAAGATTGAGAAATGACATGGACACTTGAATGTC
The DNA here is from genome assembly GCF_900130075.1 of Herminiimonas arsenitoxidans. NCBI lineage: Bacteria > Pseudomonadati > Pseudomonadota > Betaproteobacteria > Burkholderiales > Oxalobacteraceae > Herminiimonas > Herminiimonas arsenitoxidans. Next base: position 1,654,469 of record NZ_LT671418.1, on the reverse strand, counting down.
TTAGCGCTAGTGTCATAAGAGACAGGGCATCCCATATGAGTACATAAAATGCTATGCGCAACAATGTCGTTATTTGGGCCCACGCCACCAGGTGTTGGCTGGCCCATTTTGATAGCTACGCAAGGTGACGATGCATCTGGATAATTAAAACTGACTGGAGCATCTACCTTCAGTCCCTTTGCTTTAGCGACAACTGCAGTTGGATAAGGCAAGGTTGTCGCACCGACGTTTAGTTTAGCAGGAGCCGCGTTTGCATTTCCACTCACGAGCCCCGCACCAGCAACCGCTGCTGACGATCCTGCAATTTTCAAGAAATTGCGCCGACTAGTTTGATGTTCCATGAATCATGTCTCCGTTTTTATAATGTGGACATGTATTCGCAAGCACCATGCCAACTGACTTAACGAGCTAAGTGTTTGATTTAATTTGTTTGGTGCGGTGCATGAAAATTTGCGGCGTTACGATATGGTTACGTCGCGTTCCTATTTGGTAACACGACTGTAGCCAAAGGCTATTCATGGAGATAGTTTTCTCTCCCGATAATAATCGCGCGACGAAATTCATAGGCTATAGTATGTTTCCCAAGTTGCTTGTGTCTGGATTTCGTAACGTGAGTGCCTATACCCTTCGGTTGCAACGTCGACGCGTGCTTACAGGAATAGCTGGGCTCGTTACTGTTAGTTTAGTTACTCCAGTTAACGCAGCTCAGCCTATAAGAATTGGGTTAACTCCAGTATTCCTAGATGAACGCTCTGGATTTTTGGCGCGTTTTCGTGATCACTTAGAAAGCGTGTTGGGAAGACCAGTAGTATTTGTGCAGCGACGCAGCTACGCCGATATCGTGGAGCAATTACTTAATGGACGCCTTGCAGCGGCATGGCTCTGTGGTTACCCATTCGTTCGTTACCGGGCACAGATGCAACTGATCGCAGTACCCGTTTATGAGGGAACACCGACCTATCATGCCTACATAATTACCGGACCTACTTCTAAGGGAATCAAAAAATTTGCAGACTTGAAAAGTAAGGTCTTCGCATATTCCGACCCCTTGTCTAACTCCGGATTTTTATATGCACAGGATTGCTTGAATGATCTTGGGCAACGTGACAGCACATTCTTCAGGAAATCATTTTTTGCGTTTGGCCATCAAAATGTAATTACCGCAGTGTCATCTGGATTAGCTGATGCCGGCGCCGTAGACGGGTACGTGTGGGATAGCGTAAATGAACTCACACCTGAGGCCACAATCAACACGCGCATTCTCAAAAAATCTGAGATGTTTGGCTTTCCACCGTTCGTATGTACCAAAAATATCGACCCTGTCGTACTGACAAGTTTGCGTGGCGCGTTGATAGAAATGAATCAAACTGAGGCAGGCAGGCAGCTCCTGGCGGAGCTTCGATTGGACAAATTTATTTCAGGTCGACCTGCGATGTTCGATGGCATTGCCGCCATGATGAAGCGCGTAGGTCGCTAGCAAGCTGCAACTAAAACGAGTATAGCCATGCGACTGGATCAATTTTCTTATTTAATTAAGGTTCCGCTCGCGCTATGCGTTGTGAGTGTGGCGTCCGCGTTTGGCATCTTTATGGTGACCTATTATTTGCTCGCGTCTTATATAGGAGCTGAATCCATGACGCGGGTACAGCAAATTTCTAGCACCCTAGCAACCTCAGCGCGCGGTGCGATTGGACGCGAAGAAATATGGGACATCTACCAACAAATCAACGCAGCCGTTGCCCAGGATTCAAGTACCGAAATCGTAGTTATCAGCAAAGATAACATTCCATTAGTTGCCTCGGACCCTATCAAATATCCTGTTTCCGGATCCAGAGATCATTTACCGTCCTCTCTACTTCTATTGTCAGAACAAGCAAGACGAGAGGGACTAAGCCATCGTATCTTTTCGCTTGGTGGTCACGATGATGAAATGGTCTATGGTGCTGCAACAATGGCAGTGTCAGAAGATGGTGATCCACTCGCGACAGTTGTTGTCTATTCGCGGAAGGATGCCACTCTTCCCAAATTACGTGATTTGTTGTTTAGAGTGCTAGGTTATGGAACGCTCGCGCTAGCATTTGTCATTCCGTTTGGGTGGTGGTTGGGGCGTAAATTAGTCAGTCCACTTAATCGTTTGCGAACGGCTATGGCTACGATTGAAGAAAACGATAGTTTGAGTCGTAACAGCATGAAGTTAGACGGAGCTGGTACTGATGAAATTAGTCAATTAACTAAACAGTTTATTTCGATGCATGCCGAATTGCATCGCTCACGCGATCTGGAAATGCAGATGCAAATTGCAGAGCGAATGGCAATGGCAGGAAAACTTGCTTCCAGTCTTGCACATGAAGTCAACAATCCTTTAGGGGGGATGCTAAATGCAATCAGTAACTTGCGTCTGAGAGGCATAAGTGATCCATTCGTTGAGAAAACTGCCAACCTACTAGAGCGCGGACTGCAGCAAATACAAGATTCGATTTCGGCATTAATGTCCCAAGCACGCAGAGAGCACACCGTATTGACCTGGAAAGATTTTGATGATTTACAAACGCTGTCTGAACCAATCGCCTTAAAGCGTGATATCGATGTTGTCTGGCAGATAGTTGATGATCAAAGCGAATTAGGACTGCGCTCTGTACCGGTCCGGCAAATCGTATTGAACCTCGTACTCAATGCAATCAATGCCGCGTTAGTTCGGGTCGAAGTTCAAGTAAAGGTAGTCGAACGGGCACTGTTCGTTCGAGTCAAGAACGATGGTGGCCCATTTTCGGCAACTGAGGAATCTGCTCCGACACCCGATCAGCATGGGCGCATCGGTTTAGGTCTGTGGGTATGTTTTCGTTTAACTCGCCAAATTGGAGGTGCACTTAAGATTGAACCGACTATTAATGGCCGAGGGACCGTAGCAACTTTTATTGCACCGTTGGAGGCATCACATGACTAGCGTATTGCTGGTGGAAGACGACGCCATTATGGGCGAATCAATTTGTGACCGGTTTGCGATCGAGAACATTGATTACGAGTGGGTTCAGTCTGCCGTTGCCGCATTAAGTCGCATGAAACAACGAAAGTTCGACTGCTTAGTATCCGATATCCGCTTACCGGATCTAAGTGGTGAAATGATGTTTGAACGTGCGCGCGGAAATGGCAATTTAGATTACCCAGCGATTTTTATTACCGGCTACGGAACACAGCAACAGGCCGAACGTTTGTTAGCGCAGGGAGCGGCAGATTATCTGATCAAGCCGCTTGATTTGGAGTCAATGATAGGCAAGATTCGTTTACTCACTGCGGGAAGTTTGCCAATTACAGCTGCGCGTGCGCCAACGCTAGGTATTTCACACGAAATTCAACGTTTGGAAGAAATGGTTGTAAAGATGGGGGAGCAATGGACCTCGGTTTTGGTCACCGGTGAATCAGGATCTGGAAAAGAAGAACTTGCTCGTTTACTTCATCGTAGTGCGCATACGGCCAGCAAGCCTTTTGTTGCTGTGAACTGCGGCGCATTGCCAGAAGGGATGATGGAGGCTGAGCTTTTCGGTTACGAACGTGGCGCTTTTACAGGTGCGGCAAAGTCGCATCGCGGATACTTTGAACAGGCCAATGATGGAACGGTTTTTCTTGATGAGATTGGGGAGCTAGCACCTGCGGCGCAAGTACGTCTATTACGCGTTTTGCAAGAACGGACATTGACCAGGCTGGGAAGCGAAAAGCCAATTAAAGTTAACTTTAGATTGATTGCTGCAACTCACCGTGACGTTCGTGAAGAGGTTAAAGCAGGAAGATTTCGTGAAGATCTGTATTACAGAATTAACATCATCCAGTTACGTGTACCACCACTAAGAGAAAGACTGGAGGATATTGCATGGCTAGCGCGTCAGTTCTTAGAACAATGGAATCAAGCACATCCAACCTCTCCACGGATGTTGTCTGAGCCCACCATCACTTTTCTCTGCACATTGCCCTGGCGAGGGAATATCCGTGAATTGAAACATGCAATTGAACGGGCTTGTTTATTAACAGCACATCCGCTGTTGAGGCCTGATGATTTTGAAGCGCAAATTTCAGATGTTGCTGCCGCAATATTCAATCCATCGGTTGGAATTTCGGGAGCGGTACAGCCACAGATCATTCCACTTGCCGAATTCAATCGAGAACAAGAGCGACGCTATTTGGTACAAGTTCTTGCTCATTACAGTGGACAAATGGCGCAAACTGCAGCAGCACTCGGCATTAGTCGCAAGACGCTTTGGGAAAAAACTCGCAAATTAGGTATCAAGGGAACAGAATCATAGCAGCATTTTCCAGTGCCGTATGATTGCTAGATGCTTGATGAATTGGCATGGTTGCTTGACTGAAATACTACCGTCACATTACTCCGCTATTCTTAAAAACTCGAATCTGCGAGTGGAGTATTTCTATGCAACTCTCAACATCATATCGGCCTGATACGGTATTTAGCAAAACAGAAAAAGGACGTGGCGAAGTGGCAATGCGTTGCTTCGGTTTGAACCCATTACAACGCCGAGTGCTTATAGTGATGGATGGAGCTAAAAGATTTTCGACCATTTTTGAAATGATTCCTGAGCAAAAACTGGAAGAAATCGTATCTTATCTAGTGGACCAAAACTTCATTGTCCCAACTGAAGTTTCAGCTAAATCTACTAAATCGACTGTACAAGCTCAGTCATTAAAACATGCAGGCGACGCGAAAGAAGGAAGCGTCAATATTGTAGAAACATCGCAGCATACGACCAGAATTTCCCTCTCCAATGTCGAACTGATCCAAGATGCGGAAAAAATTCGTGAAATAAAAAATTTCATGACTTCCACCGCAACGACATACTTGGGGCTGATGGCCGCAGAACTAATTCATAGAATCGAAAGAACAAAAGAAGCATCAGGTTTGATGTCAATCGTGGGTCAATGGCATATGGCCTTACGAGAATCTAAGCATGGAAATAGATTTGCTGGCGCTTATCTTGATCAGGTTACTAACGCTTTATCAGGACAATCAGCTCAATTAAGTTGATCGTCCCACTATCCGCCAATCGAATTAAATGGCTCTCTGGTTTACTCGCTTACTTAACTCTTCGGCACTTTCTTTTCTTTCGCTGTACCGATCTACCAAATAGTTAGAAACATCTCGGGTTAATAAAGTAAATTTGTAAAGTTCTTCCATTACATCCACGACACGCTCGTAGTACGAGGATGGCTTCATGCGACCATCTTCATCAAACTCCAAAAATGCCTTAGCAACAGAAGATTGATTTGGAATTGTGATCATCCTCATCCAACGGCCAAGAATGCGCATTTGATTGACTGCGTTGAATGATTGGGATCCGCCAGAGACTTCCATAACAGCTAAAGTTTTGCCTTGTGTCGGACGAACTGCACCCATAGTCAATGGAATCCAATCAATCTGAGCCTTCATAATTCCTGTCATTGCGCCATGGCGTTCAGGTGACGACCACACCATGCCTTCGGCCCATTGTGCTAATTCTCGTAGCTCTACTACCTTAGGATGGCTGTCCGGCTCACTATCAGGCAGTGGTAATCCTCGTGGGTCGAAAACTTCCACTTCGCCCCCCATTGCTTCCAGTAGCCGTGCCGCTTCCATCGTCAATAAGCGACTATATGAGCGCTCACGTACTGAGCCGTATAACAATAAGAACCGAGGCGGATGAGTCGATTTAGCGACAGCCGTAAAGTCAGATGCTAGTGGTGAGCGAAACAGTTCAGGCGCGATGTTAGGCAAGTCAGTTAGATTTTTTGACACGTTGTCCCTCCGCGTTAATTATGATTTCACCATCCTCTTTGGAGAATGCGGCCCGTTGTGGCAACGGCAATATTTCGAGTACTAATTCCGAAGGACGACATAGACGCGTTCCGAGCGGTGATTGCACAAAAGGCCGATTGATTAATATCGGATGGGCGAGCATTGCATCCAGCAACTCATTATCGGGTATCGCCAGATTATCCAGTCCTAATTCTAAATAAGGCGTACCTTTTTCTCGAATGGCCGCTCTTACGGTAAGTCCAGCATCAGAAATTAATGCGGTAAGTTCCGCCCGAGTAGGGATGTGTTTGAGATACTCAACAATAGTTGGCTCCACACCCGTATTGCGAATCAAAGCCAAGGTGTTTCGTGATGTTCCACATTCGAGATTATGATAAATAAAAATCTTCAAGATATTTCTCCGTACAGATGCTGAATCAGTAACCTTTTCGCGAAGGTCGCCCACATATAAATAAAATCGACCCGAATGTTCCTAAGGCAATTAGAACTATGATAGTGCCAACATATCCCCCGGTAGAGGAATACAAGAGAGATGCTACAAAAGGACCTGCGGCGATTGCGATCATTACTGGAGCAGCCATTGCTCCGCTGACAGCACCATAAATCTCTCGACCATACAGTTCAGCAGGCAATGTCCCGCGCACAATGGTCATCACTCCATTACTGATGCCATAGAGTGCTGCGAATGCGCCGTAAATTAATATCCACTCTTTCGGCGCAAATAAAAGTACCAGCGCCAATGGTAAAAGCCACATCGCAACTCTTCCTACTTTGTGGGATGTCGTTTTCCTTCCGATCGTTGATTCAAGAATCCGCCCCAACACCTGCATCGGCCCTATCAACGCTCCAATTAAAGCCGCATGCGAAGGTGATACACCTCTGCTTTGTAAAATCGACATCAGATGCAGTGACATCGCTGAAAACACCAAGGCATTGAATGTAACAGCGGATGTGAGAAATAAAAAACTTCGCTCACGCACAATTGCGCTCAGGCCTTGTTTTACTGAATCGTTAGGTGATTCTGACTGAATCGGGCCAGACAATTTTGGTAAAAGTGCATGAATGGGGAGACAAATAAGTAGATTAGCTGCTGCATAAATCATCCATGTCTCTCTCCATCCAAAGTGATCAGATAGAGCTTGTGTCAGTGGCCAAAATACAGTGCTTGCAAATCCACCAAATAGAGTCAGTGAAGTAATCGCGCGTCGATAATCACTTCCGCAAATCTGCGTGAGGACAGCAAATGACGATTGATAAAGCGTTGCACTCATTGCAATGCCGATCCCGGCCCACACTAGATACAGACCTGTAACACTGTGCACGTTGGCTAGTAGGGCTAGCATAATGAAGGCAAGTAGAGAGCCCGCGCCCATGAGTAAGCGCCCCCCGAGTTTATCGATGATTGCACCTGCTACCGGTGATAGAAAGCCGGATATCAGTAGCGCGATCGAATAGGCACCAACAACGACAGAACGTGTTGTTTGAAGCTCTATTTCCATTGGCTGCATCAGCACGCCATACGCATAAAACATGGAACCCCAACCTACAATTTGCGTAAGGCCAAGGCTAGGGATTGCCCAACGGATTGCCTTTATCCGCGACGACATTTCTTACAAACTAAGACGTATTGCCAGAGCGGCCAATGTCATTAGCAGAACTGGGATTGTGAGTACTGCACCTACTCTAAAATAGTAGCCCCAGGAAATATTGATTCCTTTGCTGGATAGGACATGTAACCAAAGCAAAGTAGCTAAGCTACCAATCGGAGTAATCTTTGGTCCCAGATCACTACCGATGACATTTGCATAGATCATCGCTTCGCGTACAGTGCCCTGTGCAATTGTTGCATCAATCGATAATGCCCCTACCAACACGGTCGGCATATTGTTCATGATCGAAGACAATAAAGCGGTAAGAATCCCTGTTCCAAATGCAGCACCCCACACACCGTGTTGGGCGAATTCGTTTAAGAAAGCGGTAAGATAATTTGTCAGGCCAGCATTTCTTAAACCGTATACAACTAAATACATCCCTAAGGAAAAGAAGACAATTTGCCAAGGCGCATTCTTAACTACTTCCCGCGTTTCAATGACATGACCTTTTGCAGCCACAAGCAACAACACTACAGCACCTGCTGCAGCGATAGCACTGATAGGAATGCCAAAACTTTCAAGCCAAAAAAAACCAATCAGCAGCCATGCAAGCACCCACCAGCCGGCAAAAAATGTTGCCCGATCTTTAATCGCGCTTGATGGAGTTTTGACCTGTTCCAAGTTATATCGACTCGGAATGTCACGTCTGAAATACCAAATCAACACAAGCAACGTTGCGATTACTGCGACACAATTTACTGGCACCATCACAGAAGCATATTGTGTAAATCCAATATTAAAAAAGTCGGCAGAGACAATATTAACCAAATTAGAAACCACTAACGGCAGGCTCGCCGTGTCTGCGATAAACCCCGCAGCCATAACAAATGCAAGCGTAGACCGCTCGGAAAATTTCAAAGCCAACAGCATTGCAATGACGATTGGAGTAAGAATCAATGCCGCGCCGTCGTTTGCAAAAAGAGCAGCAACAAATGCACCTAGTAGTACCAGCAACACAAACAACTTTCGACCACTGCCACCACCCCAGCGAGCAACATGTAGGGCCGCCCACTCAAAAAAACCTGCCTTATCAAGTATTAAGCTGATGACAATGATTGCTATAAACGTCGCTGTCGCATTCCAGACAATGTTCCATACAACAGGAATATCGGCTAACTGAATAACTCCCAGCAGTAGAGCCCCAGTGGCTCCGAAACTAGCACTCCAGCCAATACCTAAACCGCGAGGTTGCCAAATAACAAGCGTGAGAGTAATTAAAAAAATTGAAAATGCTGTAAGCACGTGACTATCCTTTGATGCTTAATCTAATTGCTTTTGAAAAAAGATGGGATGATGCAAAAGAATGAAGGGGGCTAACGAGAAAGCCCCCTTTGAAAATTAAAACTTGTTTGCGCCAATCGCATCCATTTCACGCTTGATGGCGGATTTTTCAAGTAAATGAATTGAGAGGTTACTTAAAAGATTTACGCGAACAGAAATTTGTTTTGCAATTTTAGAAAACACAGCACGCTTCTCTTCATCAGTGCCAGTGGCTGCTGCTGGATCTTCAAATCCCCAATGGGCAGAGACTGGATGCCCTGGCCAGATTGGACATACCTCACCAGCTGCGTTGTCGCACACTGTAATGATGAAATCCATTTGTGGCGCATCGGGCGCGGCATATTCATCCCAACTTTTGCTTCGTAAATTTTCCGCAGGATAGCCTGTATGAGCAATCTGTTCGATTGCAAATGGATTGACTGTGCCGCCTGGATGGCTCCCCGCGCTATAGCCACGGAAGCGACCTTTACCTACGGTCGTCAGAAAAGCTTCAGCCATGATGCTTCTAGCCGAGTTACCTGTGCACAGGAAAAGTACGTTGTAAGTTTTATCGTTTTGTTGATCGGTCATTTCGTAATCCTTTGAGCAGTGACGGGAAAATCGTGTGATTAGCTTTGAATGTTCTCTAAAGCAGGAACGGTGCATTCGCTTCCGGGAGTGCAAATATTCCCTCCGCAGCAGTTCTCGGTAAGAAAGCCGATAAGACCATTCATTGTTTCAAAATTGGCAGAATAAATAACGAAACGGCCTTCGTTACGCGAGGTCACAAGTCCTGCATGTGACAATTCTTTCAAATGGAACGACATCGACGATGGGGGAATCGCCAGTTGATCGCCGATTTTGGTTGCGGCCATACCTTCCGGACCACGCTGCACCAACAGCCTGAAAACGGCCAGTCGCGATTCTTGTGCGAGTGCTGACAATGCACTAATTATATTTTTGTCATTCATTTGAATATTCTCTAATTCTACATTTCAATAATTATTGAATTATATCTCTAATTTGCCTAAAATCCACTCGGATTGAGCCTGTACGCCTTAGTACAAGCTATTCAAGGGGAATTAATGAGACATTTCTATTTTCGACGGCGTGCCCTTTTAAGACTCAGACCTTTTGTCTGGCTGGCTACGGCTATTCTTAGTGGATTAGTAGCTTGCCTAGACTGGAGTAATTAATGGGAGCAGTTGCTAGTAACGCATTTATTTATGACGCTTTAATGACTTGGTCATAAAAACGACATTTTTATTATTCTATATTTCTACATTTTTGGAACTGTCATATTGATGTCATAAAGGGTTTTTATAATTCGATTGCATTAGTACCAAGCATAAGACCTTCTCTTTACCCTCTATCAAGGAAATAACGTGAAATTAAAAGCAAAATTAGCGATCGCGCTTCTTTCATCAACTTTTGCAATTTGCGCCTCAGCTGAAGAAATCACAGGCGCGGGATCAACATTCGTTTATCCAATTCTTTCGAAATGGTCTTCAGACTACAACGCGAAAACAAAAGTTAAAGTCAACTATCAATCGATTGGCTCTGGCGGTGGTATCGCACAAATTAAAGCGGCTACCGTTGATTTCGGTGCATCCGACATGCCAATGAAACCTGAAGAATTGCAGCAACTGGGCTTGGCACAATTTCCATTGGTTATCGGAGGGGTAGTTCCGGTCGTGAATATTCCAGGTTTGAATTCAAATGATGTGAAATTTACCGGCCCGGTACTGGCGGACATTTTTCTCGGAAAAATTAAACGTTGGAATGATCCTGCAATTAAATCGTTAAATCCGGGCGTCGCTTTGCCAGATGCAATGATTAACGTGGTTCATCGCTCGGATGGTTCCGGCACAACCTTTAACTGGGTCAACTACCTTTCCAAAGTAAGCGACGAGTGGAAAACAAAAATCGGTGAAGGCACATCTGTTCAATGGCCTTTGGGCGTTGGCGGTAAAGGTAATGAAGGCGTCGCCGCATACGTAAAGCAAATCAAAAATTCGATCGGATATGTTGAGTTGGCTTACGCGGCAGTTAATAAAATGGATACCGCTCAGGTTAAAAACCGCGACGGTAAATTCGTAAAACCAACAATGGCGTCGTTTAAAGCTGCAGCGTCAAATGCTGAATGGTCAAAAACGAAAGACTTCTATCTGGTTATCACGGATGCTCCTGGTGCCGAATCTTGGCCAATCGCAGCAACCGTGTTCGTCATGATGTACGAAAAACCAAAAAAGCCTGAGCAAACCAAGGCGGCACTCGAATTCTTCACTTGGGCATTGGAAGATGGAAAACCTCAAGCTGAAGAATTGCACTATGTGAGTCTGCCTGACAATCTGGTGAAGCAAATCGAAGCTTACTGGGCAAAAGAAATCAAGTAAGTACTTCTATGACATAAGTGCAGAGGGGCCGTCCCTCTGCACTCTTCGATGCTTCAAAACAGTAATTCCAGAAAGTGTGGGCCAAATGAGTGCAGTTTTAAGTAATCCTGTTATCAGTAAGCACATAGATAAAGATGCTGGCACAGACAATTTATTCCGTTGGGGAGTTGCCTCTGCCGCAGCATTTGTAATGTTCATTCTCCTTGCCGCAGCCTTAGCTATGCTTTGGGGGGGGCGTCTCGCTTTTGAGACTTTTGGCTGGGGATTTTTTACGAATGCAGAATGGGACGCCGTTGGTAAGAATTTCGGTGCCGCAGTACCAATCATCGGTACCTTGGTCAGCTCCGCCATTGCCATGGTTATAGCCGTACCAATAAGTTTCGGTATCGCGTTTTACCTCACTGAAATCGCACCGACATGGTTGCGAGGGCCTGTTTCCGCCGCAGTAGAACTGCTGGCAGGTATCCCATCAATCATCTATGGCATGTGGGGTTTATTTGTATTTGTGCCTTTTATGGCCGACCACATACTGCCTTGGGTGAATGACTATCTCGGAAGTCTTCCAATCATAGGGCCCGTTTTCCAAGGTCCACCATTAGGTATCGGAATGCTGACCGCAGGAACAGTCCTGGCAATCATGGTCATACCATTCATCTCATCGATCATGCGCGATGTTTTCCGTACCGTGCCAACTAGCCTAAAAGAATCGGCTTATGCATTAGGTGCGACCAATTGGGAAGTGGTGTGGAACATAGTTTTACCTTATTGCCGATCTGCAGTGGTCGGGGGCATATTCCTTGGACTTGGACGTGCATTAGGCGAAACAATGGCGGTCACTTTTGTGTTGGGCAATGCTCATCAATTATCTTTGTCGATACTCATGCCAGGCAATTCGATTGCGGCCGCGATCGCGAATGAGTTTACAGAGGCTGATTCGGATGTCTATTTGTCGTCTTTAATTGCACTGGGCTTCATCCTGTTCATTGTGACATTCGTAGTATTGGCGATTGCGCGATTAATGCTTCATAGCATGGCTCGTAAGGAGGGATCGTCATGACTCAAGAAACATCATGGTTATATAAGCGTCGCTACGCACGTAATATCGCAGCGAAATGCTTAGGTACTCTTGCAACTCTGTTTGGTCTTTTCTGGCTGGTTTGGATACTTTGGACGTGCCTAAAATATGGAGTATCTGCATTAAAGCCGGAAATTTTTTATCAAATGACACCACCGCCAGGTGAAGAGGGCGGATTAGCAAACGCATTCTTTGGTAGTTTGGTTATGAGCGGTATCGCGATAGGTATTGGAGCGCCAATCGGCATTGCTGCGGGTACCTATCTCGCGGAGTATGCGAAAAGTGCCGCATGGCGTGAAGCGATCAGATTCGTAAATGACATTCTGTTGTCTGCTCCCTCGATCGTTCTGGGTCTTTTCATCTACACGCTGGTTGTACGTCAGCAAGGTCATTTCTCCGGGTGGGCTGGAGCGCTTGCATTATCTCTGATCGTATTGCCTGTTGTAGTGCGTACGACGGACGAGATGTTGCGGTTGGTACCGCAAGCAATGCGCGAGGCAGCGCTGTCCCTTGGTGTTCCTCAATGGAAGGTTACTGTTCAAGTGCTATACCGAGCAGCGCTTCCTGGAATCATGACCGGTATTCTTTTGGCTCTGGCACGTATTTCTGGCGAAACAGCACCGCTACTTTTTACTGCACTAAACAATCAGTATTGGACGAACAGCCTTAACTCGCCGACAGCGAGTATTCCGGTTGTTATTTTTCAGTATGCGATGAGTCCATATGAGGCATGGCATACGCTCGCATGGGCTGGCGCACTTATTGTCACGCTCTTCGTTCTCCTGCTGAGCATTGTCTCGCGTTTAATCATTCGAAAAACACAAGGCCATCATGAATAACATCGCAACCACCCCAGCATTTGATATCGACACGGGTAAGTCATCCAGCAAAATTCGTATCAAATCTGAAACCAAAATATCGATTCAAAATTTAGAGTTTTATTACAAAAACTCAATTGCATTGAAACAGGTAACGCTGGATATTCCATCGTCACAAGTAACCGCCATCATTGGACCTTCCGGCTGTGGTAAATCCACGATGCTTAGGGTTCTCAACAAAATGTACGCGATCTATCCTGGGTTAGTCGCAAAAGGAAAAGTACTACTTGATGGCGAAGATATATTGGATCCTAAATATTCAATGAATCGTTTGCGTGGAAAAGTAGGAATGGTTTTTCAAAAGCCAGTTCCATTTCCAATGTCAGTATATGAAAACGTGGCCTACGCTATTCGCCACCACGAAAAATTAAACAAAGGCGAAATGAATGAGCGTGTGGAACAAGCGCTTAGAGATGCAGCGTTATGGAATGAGGTCAAGGACAAACTCAATGCGAGCGGCCTTGGTCTGTCTGGCGGACAGCAACAGCGTTTGTGTATCGCGAGAGCCTTAGCGGTTAGACCGCAAGTTCTATTATTGGATGAGCCCACCTCAGCTTTGGATCCAATTTCGACTGCAAAAATCGAAGAACTTATCGCCGAACTACGTCAGAAATACACCATCGTTATCGTCACGCACAACATGCAACAAGCTGCGCGATGTTCAGATTTTACTGCTTACATGTATCTCGGTGAATTAGTGGAATTTGGTGAGACTGATCAGATTTTTATGCATCCGACAAAAAAAGAAACTCAAGACTACATTACTGGCCGATTTGGTTAAACGGATATTTCTTTACAAAGCTAGCAGTCAATTACAGCCAAATTTTAGGAGACATTCAATGTCTGGAGATCACTCGTCAAAACAGTACGACTTGGATTTGGAGTCTATTCGCTCCAAAGTGTTATTAATGGGTGGCATGGTTGAAAGTCAGTTGCACGATGCGCTCGCTAGTTTTAGAACTGGCAATATCCCTCAAGCTGAGCAAGTTATAGCCGGAGATGCAAACGTTAACCGTCTCGAAGTGTCATTGGACGATGAATGCAGTCATTTGATCGTGAAGAGACAACCGGCTGCTAACGATCTACGAGCAGTCATGGCAACGATGAAAGTGATCACGGATTTGGAACGTATCGGTGATGAGGCTACGAAGATAGCGCGAGTTTCAAAGCAGTTACATGTGCGCGGATCAGTTAACACCGTTAATCACTACGAAGCAATTCGAGTCATGGCGTCAAGCGCAACCAGTATGTTGCACGATGCATTGGATATATATGCTCGACTAGATGATTCTTCCGCCGCGGCGCTGATAGCACGGGACGAACTTGTTGATTATGAGTTTCGCGCGATCATGCGCAATTTGATTACATTCATGATGGAAGATCCTCGAACGATTTCCGCTGCGCTCGATACTCTTTGGATAGCTAAAGCGATTGAGAGAATTGGCGACCACGCCAAGAATATTGCGGAATATGTCGTTTATGTGGTGGAAGGAAAAGATATACGACATACGGATTTTGCATCTTCAAAATCAAACATCCCTGCTTGATTAGATGTTGTCCCTAGTTCCGCATATTCTGATCGTCGAGGATGAGCTTGCGATCGTCGAGCTCATCTCATTCTCTCTCAAGCAGGCAGGGTGGGCTGTATCGGCGGTTCACAGTACAAAGGACGCCTGGGATTTTATCCACCGAAGGACGACGAATTTGGTCTTGCTTGACTGGATGTTGCCTGACCAAAGCGGGTTGCACCTATTGTCTCAAATAAGAGCAGATCGACAATTCAGTGAGCTTCCCGTCATTATGCTGACTGCAAAAAGCATGGAAGAGGACAAAGTGGCTGGCCTTAACAAAGGAGCAGACGATTACATAACCAAGCCATTTTCCCCAGGGGAGTTAACTGCCAGGATTAATGCGTTATTGAGACGAAGGGCACCTGAGCATTCTAAAAAAATGCTTGTAGTAGGTCCCATTTCGCTTGACTCGGTGAATTGTAGTGTCAGCGTAAATGAGCGGCCAATCAACATCGGCCCATCGGAGTTCAAGCTCCTGAAATTCCTACTTGCTCACCCCGATAGAGTTTTTTCTAGGAGCCAATTGCTCGACAAAGTATGGGGAGACCATGTCGTTATTGAGGAGAGGACGGTCGATGTTCATGTATTGCGTCTGCGAAAAGTACTACAAGAGGCGGAGCCTCTGGTAAAGACGATACGCAGTGTGGGTTATATGCTTTCTGCAAAATTATAAGCAACGTAATTCATCAGTTATTTGACCAGCCTCTTTTTTAATTATTTGATTACTAGTATTGATAATGCTCCCTGAACCAAGTATTCCATCTCGGGATCCAGTTATGCATGATTCGTTAAAAAATCATACATTGGTATGCAATATCTCCAAGCAGCCTTTATATAAGATTTTTCTCTACCACGATGGCGATGCTTTTGTCGCAAACGTTCCCGAGCTACCGGCATGTAGTGCTAACGGAGCGACTTACGCAGAAGCATTAGAGCGCGTTCAGCAAGCAATTTCTGATTGGATAGGCGACGCAGAAAAGGCAGGTGTTCCGCCGCCGCCGTTAGTCAAACCGGCTGTTTTGCTACAAGTCCTAAATAACTGCACTCATAAGCCTGGAGTTTTGACTTCAGGTTTTCGGAACCGAACACCAGTTCGCGCCTTGCTGATAAAAAAATTTGGACGACGCTCCAATAGAGAGTTAGCAGCATGTATTGGAATTTTCGGTAAAGATGCACCGATTATGCTTTCTGGAGCGGCCAGTGGAAGCGGGACTAGGAAAGTCCGTTGCGCCATCGCGCTTGCATTAGGAAAATCTCCTTCGCAATTATGGCCAGACATTTCCTCTCGAATTAGGCAAGGCGACGACCATGAATATAACTTGCTGAAGCAGTCATAAATGAAAACCTAACGGGTCGGCCATGCAGCGGATTACGGCGCATTTCTTTGAGATGGGGTTTTCGTAAATGAAGGTGATTGTAAAGCGGTGTTGCCAACCAAACGCTGTTGTAGCGCCGCAGATGCCCACCACTGAAGCTGAGAAAAAGTTCGATCTAAATAGGTATGCCATTTATTTTGAACCGTTTCTAAAAATACTCCGTCTTCATTAAGTACTTCATGCGCTTTCGGGATGTGGACCATAGCAGAAACGGGTAGACAGCCTAACTCCGAAAGAAATGTCCTCATTCCAACCGCAGCCCTTACTCCCCCCCACTGGCCGGCAGAGTAGGTAACGATTGCACTAGGTTTAAATGAGAAAAGCGAACTGCCGAAGTGATTAAGCAAATTTCCTAACGCCGGACTCAGCGAATGATTGTATTCTGGGCTAATCATTACATAGCCGTCAGCTTCGTTTATCTTTTTAGCTAAACCTTCCAAATCAGCTGGGGCTGCCCCTTCAGCATAAGCGAAATGCGGCTTGAAAACCGCATCAAAATGGTAGTCAAGCGGATCAATCAATTCGACATCGCAACCACCTTGTTGAATACGGTGAATGCATGCCGTCGAAACTCTTTCGCCAAGCCTCGCCGGCCTCGGTGGAGTGCTTTTCCTTACTGATCCTAGAAAAACCAAGATTTTCATTTATCGCACTTTGACGGTTGCAAAACAATTTACGTATGAAGTCATAGACTCTCTCTAATTCTTAATTCCAGGATTCAGAAGGTTGACGCCACTGGCGAATATACAAAGTTGATTATTGCATATTGAGAAATTGAAGAGGTCATAGAAGAGCATCGACATGGCAGATGGGTTGCCATCTGGGGCGCGCTTTTAGGAATTGCGATCGTCGAGATTGTTGCTTGTAAGAAGAGATATGACGTAATTAGGCGGAACGAGAGGGCTAAATTAATACAGTGGATGTTTGAGTCATAAGATCATGCGGCTGTAATATGGTGCTATATCCTGTGCTTAAGTCAAACTCAACACGATTTCGACCGTTGTGTTTTGCTTTATATAACGCAACGTCAGCCCTTCCATACGCATCTTCAAAATCACAGTTTGTGTCACTCCAGCTAACACCAAAGCTCGCTGTGACATGTATATTAGGCAATGAAGAAAACGCTTTATCTGCAATTTCCCGACGTATGTCTTCTGCGATTATGATGGCTTCACTACTATTGTGATTGGGCAACAAAACTGTGAACTCTTCACCTCCGACGCGACCGATTTCACCAATGCCGTTAAGCGATGATTTTAATTTTTGGACCAGTTCACGCAGCACAGAGTCTCCCGTCGGGTGGCCAAATTCATCATTGATGCGTTTGAAAAAATCGATATCTAAAACAATTAAAGCAAGGGTACTAGTTTTTAAATAATGTTCGGCTCGATCAAACACAGCGCCACGGTTTAATACGCCAGTAAGATTGTCGTGACGAGCTTTGTAATCAAGCTCTGACGTTAACTGTTGAAGCTTAAAATTGAGAGTATTGAGCTCGAGTTCTTTGCGATCGCTGCGTGCGATCAAGCGGCGTGTTTCGCGCATTAGCCGGTGGAAACTTTTCGCTAAATTGTCTAGTGCAGCTTTGCACTCGTCACCGGACGCGCCGTCTTTCGTTATAACATCGTAAGCTGAATTCAGCGCTGCTGTTTCCGCTTCAAAGAGATCGGTATCACTCATTAAGTTCTCACCGCATGATCGTTGAATGTCAGTTCTGGAAAGTCTTCATGTATTTCTTGCCCGAATTCGAAAATCGTTTCGTCTTCTTCATCGTGATACCAATCCAGAATAATTGCATTGCCTGACTGTGCCTTGTCATTCAATGCGCTAAACAGTGAGAAAAGCATTTTTGTGCTCGAACTATTGAAGTAAGAGAGCGCGACTTGCACTGTTATCTGCTGACTAGCACTAACCTGAGCAAGATATATATGTAAAGATGCAATGATTGCACCCCAAAACACTGCCGCATTTTCTGGATATGCCTCACCTTTCAAAAGCAATCGATGTTCGTCAAAGCGAAAATCTACCTCTGGTGAACTCGAGCTTGCAGGGATATAAAGATTATTCATATTTTACTTTTCAGTGAGAGTGCTAACTGTCTGTCGATATCGTTTGCAATCCAATTAGATGGTCGCTTTGAGGCAGAACATCATGTTCCCGTCTGCGCCTTCGGGGATAAACTCAAATTCTAGTGGTTCGCTGGCATCTCTTGCCATTGTCAAGAAACCCAAGCCGGCGCCTTTGCTTTCTTGGGGAGTTTCAGCGCGTAACGTTTCCTTGTACTCCAAACGAATTTCTTCATTAGTAAGCGTGCGCAAATGCTCTAATTTTTCGCGTAAACGATCGGCAATCTCTCCATGAACCAAGTTAGAGCACGTCAGGTAATAGCGATCGTTTTCCACAGAAATACATACTGACCCACGACGCATTTCGGCATCCGTTTTGCCATCTGTATCTACTGAGTCGGCCGAGTAGTGAATGATGTTTTGCGCCATTTCTATAAACGATGAAAATAGCTTACGGCGAGTAGGACTGGCTGCCCCTATATATTCGACGCGGGTTTTAACTGAGTCCGCCATCGCTGCAATGATATTTTGCGAGAAGTAACCCATGTAATAGAAAATCACTTGGTTGTGTCCGCTACATTCGCAAGGCGTATGTACATTATCGATTACAGTGTTATTTCCCATCTTGATTCGACTTCCCTTGTAGCTTTAACTTAAATTGATCGCGAGATATGCGGCGTATTGAGCCGGAAGCCAAAGACTGTTATGTCATCGCGACGGCGGTGCAAACCTTGGTAAGCTTTTTGTTCTAATGTTAAGAACTGTCCGAACTGCGGCATAGATGTGTCCCGGTGCCGGAGCATAAATTTGCGAAGGCGTTGCTTGCCAAATGCGATATTCTTCATGCCGCCTATTTGGTCAATAATGCCATCCGTTGCACTGAGCAAGATCGCACCATCTGTTAGTGAAATTGTTTTGTTATCCCAGCACATGTCGTTAGGGGTGTCGACGTAGCCAATTCCAACGCGTTTTCCCTCAATTGTCTGGATTTCATCTTGATCTGGCATAAGAATAAATAAAGACGCTTTTGCATTAGCGCAGGTCAGTTCAGATGTCGCATCGTTAAACCAAAAGAATGCTGCATCCATACCATCATCAGACTCTGACAAACGATTTTGGTCAGCATATTGACCAAGCGCCTGTTTCATTCCGCGATTGACTTCGCTCATAAGCATTGCAGGATCTTTAGGGCCCAACTTGCTCAAGCCCTGTGACAATAAGGATGAAGCGATCAGAGTTAAAAAGGCACCAGGAACTCCATGCCCCGTGCAATCAGCAACAGCGGCAAACCAACCTTCATTGAAACGTTCGAAATGGTAAAAGTCACCGCCAACCAAATCTCGCGGTTCCCAAATCAAACAGGCGTCTTTTAGAGTTGCGCTCATCGCTTTACGAGACGTACTCATCATTGCGCGCTGAATTGTGCTCGCATAATCGATGCTTTGCATTACCTGCAGGTTCTTTTCTGTTTGAAGATCAACCATCATGCGCATGAGGTCCAAGCCAGAACCTAGGCCAAGAAACTGACCATTTTCAATAACCAAAAAGCCATCTGCTAAAGTTTTATCGCCTGATTCAACTGCAAGTGCAGCTAACGTTTCTACATAAGTATCCGCCTGTACGATCAGCGGGTTTTTATCCATGAACGCAATACATGTTTTCTTTTCGTATAGCTCTCTGTAGTACGGCTTGGACATTTGCGACATGAATATATTTCGACTTATTAAACCAATCGGATGCTCGCCTTCTAGAACTGGCAAGCTAATCAACTCACGGTTTTGACTAAAGACCTCCAGCACCTGCGCATTGGATTGATCGCAAGAAATGGTCGGAACAGCCACGGCGAGTGCTCTTGCAGAGGTGTTCGATTGCGCCGAGTTAATGGCGGACATGATGTCGAAATCGATTTGCAATTTTTCTCTTTTGCGATTGATAGCGCAGGTAACCTGCGTTTTGATGGACAAAATATTTACGGCTTATAAGGCGGTTCACGACTAAAGCTGCCGTATTACATACGTATTACCAATTAATTAGAATTGTAGATGCGCCGTGTGACAGGGAAGTGACGTTAGGAAACATTCACAGTGTTTCAAAGTTGTGGACTGCCATATCAAACATTGTGAATATTTGAAGAAGAAGTTATCTGTTAATTAGGCAATTGCGACAAAATCTATTGAGACCCAGGACAACGGTGTGTGATACAGCTTTAGCAGTGTAATTAGCGCTTGTAATTATTGCCTGGTAACAATGGCGCCAATTTCCACGTCAAGCGACCTGCTTTGCAGCCATATTGATCCTATCTTTAGCGGGCACGACAACTGCATTTTCTAAAGTTGCAGCTCCGAGTATTAAAGAATCCATACCTCCCTTATTGACAGTCGGAATTTTTCGAATCGAGTCGGAACGTAGCTACAAGCTGAGTTTGCAAATGACGCTGGGAATCCTCGGTGACCAGGTGCAGCGCGAACGTGAGCGCTCGATTGCCTCCATTTTGAAAATGCGCCAGGAACTCAATGGTTTAGCGGACAAGTCTACTAAAACGACACGAGCACTAACGCGAGCCAACATAGCCCTGACTGGTCAAATGGATGGATTGCCGAAACTAAACGCCAGCAACGCAGGCGTGATGTACGACGTCAACGAAGACTTACTAAACAAACTCAATACGCTGGCTTTTTCATTGGAGTCTGATACCAACGACACCAGTTCGCGTGTCGTTGCACTCGCATTACGGCAGGCATCACTCGCGCAGCGAATGGCAAAAATCGTTCTCTTGAGATCTCTCGATAAATCGATGCTTTCCAAGCAAGGCCTACAAGTCGATCTCATTCAATCAAGAATTGAGTTTCAAAACGGTTTAAATCTACTGGCCGAAGAAGCAGGTTCTGATCGGCTACTGAGTTCACGCGTTGAGTTGGCCCGTCAACAATGGATCTTCTATCAAACTGCCCTGACTTCAGCAGGCACCAATCAAACCGAACTTCGCAATATCGCTACAACCAGCGACCGAATTGCGGAGCAAATGATTGAAATTGTTCACATCAGCTATGCACTACCGCTTGATAGTTTGACGTCCGCTCGCTGGAAATGATTTAGAAACATTCCCTCAGATTTACCACCGTATTTAACTACAAAGGATTCGCCATGAAACTTAGTTTTCAAACGCTGTCGCCACTGTTATTATTGACAACTGCCTTGTGTGTCGCACCAGCACAAGCACAAACATTTATCAAAATCGATGGTTCCAGCACCGTGTTCCCGATTACAGAAGCTGTCGCTGATGACTTTCAGGACATGAAAAGTGGCGCTGTCAAAGTGACGACTGGTATTGCTGGCACTGGTGGTGGCTTTAAAAAATTCTGTAAAGG
The DNA here is from genome assembly GCF_900130075.1 of Herminiimonas arsenitoxidans. Lineage (NCBI taxonomy): Bacteria > Pseudomonadati > Pseudomonadota > Betaproteobacteria > Burkholderiales > Oxalobacteraceae > Herminiimonas > Herminiimonas arsenitoxidans. The sequence continues at coordinate 1,633,027 of NZ_LT671418.1, read as the reverse complement.
CGAAACTGATATTTCAAATGCTTCCCGTCCAATCCTGAAAAAAGAAATGGATGAGTGCGCAAAGAACGGGATCAAGTATGTAGAGCTGCCAATCGCATTCGATGCACTAACGGTAGTTGTAAATCCGAAAAATAAGTTCTTGACCAAAATCACAGTAGAAGAACTGAAGAAGATGTGGGAGCCGGCAGCACAAGGAACAATCACCAAATGGAATCAAGTCAATCCAGCTTGGCCTGATGCCCCGATCAAATTATTTGGCGCAGGCGCAGACTCCGGCACATTTGATTACTTCACAGATGCGATTATGGGCAAGACAAAGTCCAGCCGTACTGACTACACATCGTCGGAAGACGACAATGTTGTCGTGCAAGGTGTTGCACGTGACGTAAATGCGATCGGCTATTTTGGCTATGCGTATTACCTCGATAACAGCAAGCGTCTCAAAGTTGTTCCGATCGTCCATAAGGCAGGCAAACCTGCTGTAGCACCTTCTGTGAAATCCGTCATGGACGGCACTTACCAGCCGCTTGCACGCCCGTTGTTTATCTATGTAAGTGTGAAGGCGGCCGAAAGAAGCGAAGTCAAAGAGTTCGTCGAGTTCTACTTGAAGAACGCACAGAAGCTGGTAAAGGAAGTGAAATATATTCCTTTGACCGACAAGGATTATAAACACGCGTTGACTAATTTCACCAACAAGAAAACTGGTACAGCTTTCGGTGGTGACGCTGAAATCGGCGTCTCCGTTGCCGAGTTGTTACGTCGCGACCCAAAGGAGTAGAAGAACTGTATTAATAGATGCACTGGGCGTGCATTGAATAACTCCACGCCCAGTGCTGGAAGCCGATGTCCGATTGCGGTCGTAAAGGATGTCTGCCACGGCATAATAGTGGACGTTCCATGCTTTGCTTTCGATACGGTGTGCGCAACGTCCTGTTTCTATACAGGGTATTAAGAAAAGCAGTCAGTGTGAACTTTACGATGCAATCATGCGGCAAGCTCTTCCTACAGTTCTATAAGATCAGTCGTTACCGAGGTCTTCGGGCTCTTCATCAAACTCACTTCCTTGGGGCAATCCAAGTCCCGAATATTGTCGCAGTACTTCATGAATAGCTTCTATGACGCTAAGACCTTGGCGAATAGAGCCTGCCAAGCAAATAAGAACCTCTGCCTCTATCCCATCCGCTCGAGCTTTTGCCATTAATTCTTTCGACGGCAAAATAAGAGGACCGACGTTATCTGAACTCGGAACGACGTCAAATATGCGAAATACTTCACATCCGGTGGTGGCTGCATCTATGCTGAAGTAATCCCAAAAAACTTGGCCAAGCGTTCCCTCTGTATGTTGTTCGCGTCTAGCCCATTGCTTTAATGTGTTTTCACCTTTTGATACTTTAACGAGGAATCGTTGCGCTTTACCAGGTATCGTTGCCGAGGCTTTTCGACTGTTGGAGTAAGTTTTTTGTGAAAGGCTTGCGGCATCTTTGACTATCATCCAGACCATCGACCACAGCTCGCTTACGCTATAAATTTCAAGTGCTGTTCTAAAGATGCTTTTCATCTGATTTAACTCTTCTTCTTCTAGGTGGAAGTCGTAGTCGTTGCATTGATCTATGAGGTATCGATGGCAGTCTGCTACAGCGTAGTCGAGCCATAGATTTCGGAGGGCAAGATTATCTTTATAGTTGCGGTTTTCTAATATTGATAATGCAATCTCGCTTTTACCAAGCTTGGAATCGGGGACAAGGAAGAAGCAGGCTTGTGCAGGGTAGTGCCATATTTCATCACCGTTAAGACTGTAAGTGCCGTCTTTGGCGGCCAGATAGTGAGGCAAGAGAATTCTAGAATTGCATAACTTATCGATAAAAAAATCGGAGTCTGATGGAGTTAAAGTTGCACAGTCCCGGTACATGAATGTACCGGAAAGCAAACGAGGATTAATAGCTCGATGTAATGCAAGAAGAATCAATGCAGCATCATCAGAAATCTCACTATATTCACAATCAGTCGCTAGATTGTCTTCTGTAAGTTTTTCAAGAAGTTCGCGGAGTCGTAATTTCTCTGCGTGTTGATTTTTTTCGTCAAGGTTTCGGCAACCGGCGCAGGGCGTCTTTATTTTTTGTTTGCTTCGCTTTACGTCTGCACGGACGAATACTTGATGAAAACCTTCGCAATGTGAGCAAATCTGCCCTCGATCCCAAGCTTGGGAAACTTGAGAAATGTGTTCTGTTAGTTGATGGACATTTTTGATTTCCTTATGGGGTAGAAGATTCGAAACATTCTCTTTAAATTTTCCATCTTCATTCATTGCCCAATAGCGATCCACCAAAACATGATCGTCCGGATCGTCTGAATAAATTTCCACGTCTATCACGTTCTCCCTCCCTCGTTGAGTATTTTTCATGCAGCATCGACGACGATACGTCGACGGAATACGGCACCACTATTTTTTTGTCTATTCTTATCTTGCGTTCGAACCATGTTCCACGAAAGAACTGACATAAACATGCATTCCTTGATAAGTGCTGGGCACTTATGATGTCAATGATTATTATTTTTTTGGTTGATGCGGACGGTACGCGTGTCGATTCGCCTGGGCGTCGTACAGTGAGTGATGCTCCGGCAAACCGGAATGCTTAAAAAAATCGTAAAGCATCAGTTCGACGATCTCGTTGCTCACTAGCTTATAGTTACACCATGGCGGCACGCGGCAATCCAAGGCCTCACAAAATAAATCCCAATCAATCTGAGAGTCTACGCAGATAAAAACTTCCTCTTTGTTCCGGCGGACAATTTCAAGCCATTTAATAATTTCCAGATGAAGGTTGTCGACAGTGACGTATGAATGAGGAATTTTCCGCAACAATGGCACGACTACTTCACGTACGAATGTGGAGCAAGCGCAATCTGGGTATGGAACCTCCGCGTAAAAATCCTCTCCGTATTCGGATGCCATTCCTAAACTGATAAGGTGGGGTTCAAGAAAATCCGTGAACTCAGTATCTAGAAATACATTCATACAGCCCCTCTAGTTAAAATACCGGATCGCTAGCCCAGTTTGGTAAAAGTTTCGTTTGGTCGGTCTCGCCTTCGATCAATATTGAATGCACCGGAATTTCTTATTTCTCTAGTGACGATCACAATGCTGCAAAGCTAAATGAACACTATAGATTGTAGTTCTAAAGTGTTCGTTATGAGTACATCGTGTCTTTTATGGGAGACACGGATGAATTCTCGAAATGGGTTCGCGACGGCACTGCGGGAGTTAAGGACTAGAAAAGGCCTGACGCAAGAGGATTTTTCGGATGTATCGAGCAGAACTTATTTAAGTAGCCTAGAACGAAGTATGAAATCACCCACCTTGGAAAAGGTTGATGAGTTGTCCGGTGTGATGGAAGTGCACCCCGCGACACTACTGATATTGGCGTATTGCAGAGCAGAAAATGTCAAATATAAAGAATTACTTCTTCGTGTTGATGGTGAGTTGAAGGCTATGAATATCAAAACGTAAGGATAATTCACCGCATGTTTGATTTGTCTAACTGTTGCACCTTCTAGGCTAAGGCTCGAGCTGTTTTTTGATGTTGTACTAAGGATAATTTGAGAAATGTCGAAACGAATTAATTCTTTAATCAAGCGAGATCCAACGATCTCGGGACCTGACTTTTTGACGAAGGATGGCAATACTTCTTTGGTGCAGCAATTGGTAATGCAGATTCAGTCGAAGATTGATGACAAGGTTATTAGAAGCGGTGTTAAATTACCTTCAATTCGTGTTTGTGCTGAAGAATATTCAATCTCAAAATTTACTGTTGTAGAAGCATATGATCGACTAGTAGCGAATGGGTATTTGGACTCTCGCCGCGGTTCCGGTTTTTTCGTAAAGGAACGTAGGCATATAACTATTCCAAGAAGTTCGGCTCGCTCAGATATTGCCGCTCCACAGCATTTAGACATAGCATGGTTAGTACGAACTATGTTTCGTCAGCATCCAGCGCAAGCGATGCCTGGTTCGGGATTACTCCCTCCCGAATGGATGAGTACAGGAATTGTTGGAAATAGTTTTCGTTCTGTTGCGCGTGAGAGTTCTAATCAGATATTTCATTACGGAACTCCTGAAGGCTATTTGCCACTTCGCCAGCAACTTCAGTTAAAGCTCGCTGAGATTGAGATTGGTGCAACGCCTGAACAGATAGTCACAACTTCTGGTGTCACTCAAGGATTAGACATAGTTGCGCGCCATTTTCTTGCGCCTGGTGATGTTGTATTCGTAGATGACCCTGCTTGGTTTCTTATGTTCGCCAGTTTTGCCTCGGTGGGGGCAAAAGTAATTGGCGTTCCGCGAGAGGCCGATGGCCCCGATATTGCAGCGTTGGAACATTTGGCTGAACTGCATCGCCCTAAGTTGTACGTACTTAACTCAATTCTTCATAATCCGACATCTACTTCACTATCGTCGTCCAAAGCTTTTCGAGTATTAAATATTGCGGAAAAATTTGATTTCACGATCGTCGAAGACGACATTTATTGTGATCTCGAACCTGATGGTAATCAACAACCGGGTACACGAGTTGCAACTTTAGATCAGCTAAATCGAGTTATATATCTTGGTGGATTTTCTAAAACTCTCGCAGCGAACCTTCGCGTGGGCTTCATAGCTTGTTCAGCTGAAATTGCACGGCAACTCACAGATAGAAAAATTTTGGCAACTTTAACTTCGTCGGAAGTTGGAGAACGGGTAGTCTATAAAATTCTTGCAGAAGGATATTACCGAAAACACGTTCAGCGATTGCGCCTTCGACTCGATACAGCACGTGAGGAGGCGACAAGATCATTGGAGAAATTTGGATTGTCGGTGCCTACCGCGCCTTCTGCTGGAATGTTTCTTTGGGTAGATACTGAATCTGACACAAATGTTTTTGCTGAACGTGCCATGCGCGAGGGAGTGTTGTTAGCCCCTGGAGCGTTGTTCTCTCCAACTCAAGCCGCCTCTCATTGGATGAGAATAAATGTAGGTGCTATGCAGGATGCCGCAGTATTGCGGTGTTTCTCTAATTTATTTGGCGTGTAAGCAATCTGCCGGGACTTCACGCGCTATACGATGCACAGGCGAATCGACCTTCTTTTCGAGAGCGTCTGTCCATTTCAGCTTGAATAATCCGTCGTGACTACTTTTATGGGGAATACTCACTTGCATTACTTCGTCGCTTGAGTGCGACGGTGTAGCTTACTGACCACATAATTTGTGTCGCCATTATCTGAGACAATTTAAATGTATCACTGCTTAATAAACATTATTTCCGAGGCTAACCCGCTTTCCAATTCTTTTGGGACAAAATAAGGTCAATATAAGCGGAGGATCATCGACAAAGATGGTGTCGCCGGGTTGCACGTAATGACGTGCAACCAGATCCAGTGCTTGCGTTACACCCAAGGTGGTGACGAACTGATCGGGTGTTGCGGAAATTTCCAGCTCGGCCAGTTTCAATTGCAGTTGCTGGCGTAGCGGCAAGAAACCTTGTGGATTGCCGTATTGCAGAGACAGCTTCTGTCGGCTGACGGCGCGCAAGGCATTGGCGACCAGATCACCATCCAACCATTCGTTGGGCAAGAGGCCGACGCCGGGCATTTGTTGCGGTGGCAACTGGCGGAACATATTGCGCACCAGCCAAACCACATCGACTGGCTGTGGCGCGGTGTTCGTGCGTTGTGCGCGTGGTGCCAGCATAGGCGCGCGGTCGCGTACATAGAAGCCGGAGCCGCGGCGCGATTCCAGCAAGCCGCCGGCGACCAGACGGTCGTAGGCTTCCACTACGGTGAAGCGCGACACCTTGTGCTGATCAGAGAACTGTCGGATCGACGGCATGCGTGCGCCGGTGCGCAGCAATTTATCGTCTATGCGCGCAGTGACCAGTTGCACGATTTGCTCTATCAGTGAACCGCTGGCTTCGCGCGATATCAACGGGTGAGGCGTTTCGCTATGGGGTGCTGCAGCGGCCTTGTTCGGTTTGGCTGTATTGGTCATTTTACCGTGACAGTGAGAATATTAATTCCTTAAGTGTACTGGTACTGTATTGGTTTTGTCGATTACGATGTTTTGACGATAAAAACAGCAAAGCCTTAGATCGCTTTGCATCCTCTTGGAACAATATGGAATCCCTGTTACCGCTTTCACTGTTCGCCTTCGTCTCCTCCATCACGCCGGGACCGAACAACATCATGCTGACCTCGTCCGGTATTCGTTTCGGTTTTGTGCGTTGCATTCCGCACATGCTGGGCGTCGTCTTCGGCTTTGGCGTGATCCTGGCGTTGTGCGCGGCTGGTATTGGTAGTTTGATTGTGGCGATGCCTGTTTTGCATCTTGTGTTGAAAACGATAGGTTCTACTTATCTGGTGTATCTAGCGTGGCAGTTGCGCAGCATGGCATTCAACCAAGGTGAGGACGATAGCGCGCGCCCGATGTCTTTTATCGGTGCGGCACTTTTTCAATTTGCTAATCCCAAGGCGTGGGTGATGGCGGTGACTGGTGCTTCCGCCTTCCTGCCGCCTATGCAGCCGGTATGGTTTGCGATCGTCGTGTTCTGTCTGATATTCAGCGTGGTCAATTTGCCTTGTATCGGTATCTGGGCTGGTACCGGCGCGATGTTGCGACGTTATCTGACGCAGGCTAAATGGCAGCGTTTGTTTTGCGCAATCATGATTACTTTGACCTTGTATTCAGCATTGGCGATCTGGTCATGAGTCACGATTCCATAGTAAGTTCTGTCGCTATGACACCAGAAACCAAAGGCATGCTGTTGGGTGCAATCGGCGTGGCGCTATTCAGCCTGACTTTGCCGTTTACCCGGGTCGCTGTCGCTGAATTGCATCCAGTCTTCGTCGCGCTTGGTCGTGCCGTGGTGGCGGCAATCTGTTCTGCCGTTTTGCTATGGTGGAGTGGTGCCGTACGCCCGAATAAAACACAGATGAAATCGTTGCTGATTACTGCGTTGGGCGTGGTGGTTGGCTTCCCGGTATTTTCGTCGCTCGCGATGGCTTATGTACCTGCCTCGCATGGAGCGATCATTCTGGGCATCTTGCCGCTGGCGACCGCCTTGTTCGGGGCACTGCGTTTTGGTGAGCGGCCATCCATCGGTTTCTGGATTGCGGCAGTCGTTGGTAGTGGTTTGGTTGTTGCGTTTGCATTGCAGCAGGGCGGTGGCGAATTGCATATTGCCGACCTCGCTTTATTCCTCGCAGTGATTGCGGCTGCCATGGGTTACGCCGAAGGTGGACGTTTGTCGCAGACGATGGGCGGGCAACAAGTGATTTCATGGGCGCTGGTGTTATCCATGCCTATCGTTTTGCCGATCACAGTGTGGTTGGGTTGGCAGCACGGTGTGAGCGCTTCGCCGGCGGCGTGGGTCGGTTTTGCTTATGTCTCGTTGTTCTCGATGTTTATCGGCTTCTTCTTTTGGTACAAGGGTTTGGCTTTGGGTGGCATTGCACGTGTAGGACAAGTGCAATTGATACAACCCTTTCTGACCTTGCTGGGTGCGGCTGTGATTCTGGGAGAGTTACTGGAATGGCGCACCTTCCTGTTTGCACTCGCCATTATTGCCGTCGTGGCCATCGGGAGAAAGATGCCTATCAAGCGCAAAAATTGAATATAGATGTCCTTACTCACGCTGTGTAGCGACGATAGTTGGGAAGGAAAGCCGAGGATTTGAGATAATCACGGGTATTCTTTCCGTGATCGTCGGGAATATGATGGCATCTAGCCAACATCGCGTTCACGGACATCTGTTAATTGCCATTCCTGCATTGCGCGGAATGGCATCAATTTTTGGAGCACTTATGTCTTTTTACGACAAACTGAAAGCATTGAATATCGAATTGCCTGCCGTCGCGACGCCTGCTGCGGCTTACGTCATGTACGTACAAAGCGGCAACACGGTTTTTCTTTCAGGCCATATCGCCAAAAAAGACGGCAAGCCTTGGGTTGGTCAACTGGGCAAGAACATGACCACCGATGAAGCCAAACTGGCAGCACGCGGCGTCGCCATCGATTTGATCGCAACCTTGCAAGCAGCATGCGGTGGCGATCTGAATCGTGTCAAACGCATCGTCAAGGTCATGAGCCTCGTTAATTCGACTGGCGACTATACCGAACAACATCTGGTCACCAATGGCGCATCCGAATTGTTCGGCGAAATATTCGGCGCACAAGGCGTGCATGCACGTTCCGCATTCGGCGTGGCGCAAATCCCGCTCGGCGCTTGCGTGGAAATCGAATTAATCGCTGAAATAATCTAAGAAATATATATGCCCCGGAACGCCGGGGCGTGAGCCTTGTTTATACCGTGAAGTCATCATGAAAATCGAACATCCAACGCCGATCAATTGGCAATTCGCTAAACGTGCAGAGCAACTGCAAAGCTCGGTCATCCGCGAGATCCTGAAAATCACGATGCGCCCGGACATCATTTCCTTCGCCGGTGGTTTGCCGTCGCCGGAAACATTCCCGGTCGAGCACATGAAAGCGGCCTTCGATACCGTCTTGTCGAATCAAGGCAAGATTGCTTTGCAATACGGTCCTAGCGACGGTTATGCGCCTTTGCGTGAGTGGATCGCGAATTCCCTGTCTATCGATGGCGTGACGATTACACCGGATCAGGTCTTGATGGTATCCGGTTCGCAGCAAGCGCTGGATTTGCTCGGCAAAGTATTGATCGAAGATGACAGCAAAGTCTTGGTAGAAACGCCGAGCTATCTGGGTGCCTTGCAAGCTTTCTCGGTGTATCAGCCGCGCTTTGTTTCCATCCCGACTGACGACTACGGTTTGCTGCCGGAAGAAGTGGAAAAAATCGCAGACGGTGCACGCTTGTTGTACGCCTTGCCGAATTTCCAGAATCCAACCGGCCGCACCCTGTCGGTTGAGCGCCGTATTGCATTGGTTGAAACCTGCGCACGACTTGGCTTGCCTTTGATCGAAGATGATCCTTACGGCGCGCTCAGCTATCGCGGTGAACCATTGCCGAAAATGCTGACGATGAATCCGAGCGGCGTGATTTACATGGGCTCGTTTTCCAAAGTGCTGACACCAGGCATACGCCTCGGCTATGTAGTCGCACCAGTACCGCTGATCCGCAAACTGGAACAAGCCAAACAAGCTGCCGATCTGCATACATCGCAATTGACGCAGATGGTGGTGTACGAAGCGATCAAGGATGGTTTCCTCGAGAAACATATTCCATCGATACGCACGCTGTATGCGAATCAATGTCAGGTCATGCTGGATGCGTTGACGGAATTTTTCCCTGCTGGCGTGAAGTGGAATAAACCAGAAGGCGGCATGTTTATTTGGGTAACGCTGCCTGAGCATATCGACGGTATGAAACTGTTGGAAGAAGCGATTGCGCAACACGTTGCATTCGTACCGGGTGCACCGTTCTATGCGAACGAGCCTGAGAAGAATACTTTGCGCTTGAGTTTTGTTACCGTGCCACCGGAGAAAATTCGTGAAGGCGTCGCCAAGTTGGCGAAGCTGATCGCAGCGAAAATTTGATTGTTAGCCTGATGTAAAAAAGCCGCTCAGTTTTTGACTGGGCGGCTTTTTTATTGAGTGGGTGGTTTCGAATGAGTGTATTTTTAGATCGCATCCGATGATCACTGCACTGTTGAGTATGTGCAGCAGGGCTATGTCTCAGCAGCCGGGGCGCGACATGCATGCCAGTTGCACTGCTGCATGTTCAAGGTCGGGCACTCTTATTCCAGCTTGACGCCCGAGCTCTTGACGACCTGCCCCCAGCGCGCTATTTCGGACGCGATCATCGTAGTAAATTCCGCCTGTGACATGTTCGGAATATCCGAGCCGGCACTCGTCCAGTTCTGCTGGATTTCCGGGGATGCTAGCGCTTTCTTGACTTCTTCCGTCATGCGCTCAACCACCTCGGGTGGAGTGCCCTTGATTGCCCACAGACCGTACCAAGTGGATACTTCATAGCCTGGTACACCGGCTTCCGCAGCCGTCGGAACGTCGGGAAAGCCCGGTGCACGCTTGGCCGATGCGACGGCAAGTGCCTTGATGCGGCCGCTCTTCACATGGCTGGCTGAGGAACCGAGCCCGTCGAACATGAGATCGAGCTGCCCCCCGATCAAGTCCTGTAGCGCTGGACCAGCACCGCGGTATGGAATATGGGTAATGAAGGTCTTGGTTTGGATCTTGAACAGTTCACCCGCCAAATGATGCGAGGTGCCGTTACCGGCCGAGCCGAAGTTCAGCTTGCCAGGATTCTTTCTGACGTAATCCAGCAAACCTTTCAGATCCTGTACCGGAACGCGCTGGGTGTTGACTACGATCACCTGTGGTGGCGTGGCAATAACGGTAATCGGGATGAAATCTTTTTGCAGATCGTAAGCGAGCTTTGGATACAGCGCCGGTGCAATTGCATGATGCGCTGCACCTATGAAAAATGTGTATCCATCAGGTGGGGACTTCGCTGCTACGCCCGCACCAAGAGTGCCGCCTCCGCCACCGCGATTATCGATGATGACCGTCTTGCCGAGCTGTTTGCTCAGTTGTGCCGCCAACGGACGTGCAAAAGCGTCGGTTCCGCCACCCGGAGGGAACGGTACGATCAGCGTCACCGGTCGCGTGGGCCAGGTCTGTGCAAACGCACTGACGGATAGGCAAAGTCCAGCCAGCACTAAGAGGGGAATTCTAAGTTTCATGATCTTGTCTCCAAAAATTGTATTTTTTATATTAATAAGTCGTTTGCATACAAGAACAGATATGATTGTATACAATTGCCCATTGTTTCGGAGGATTATATCTATGGAATCTTTTGTCAAGCTAATTATTTAATTGTTGAAATAATATGTTTTTGAGTAAGGTGAAAGCTAGGATTCAGCGAAAAAGTGAGTATTAGAATGAGGGAACCATTAATACGCAAAGCAAGTTGCGATCTCGTAGCATCTCAAAGTTGTCACTTAATTCGGTCACTTATACTCCGTGTTGATTTGCTCGCAGAGTTGACCCTCTCTAATTGATCCACCTTCCACTGTCTGGCGAAGGCTGCGACCCGGTCATAGGACCCTTCATATCCCAATGCGCGCAAGTCGATGTGCATCTGTTTCAAAGTCCGTCGTTGCTTGCGTGATTTCGTTGTCTCGGTCTTTAACCAGGCTGAAAGCTTGAACGCGTATTTGTCGAGAGAAGTCGGAGAACGTCGATCAGCGTAGGCTGGTTCGACAGTTTCAGCGCGTAGATAACGTCTGGCTGTATTTCGAGAGATACCCAATCGTTTGGATATCTCTCTCAAGGACACGTGGTCACGAAGGTGCCAGCGTCGAATAATTCCAAGTAATGCCACGTCGATCACTCCATATCTCCTACTCACTTTGGTAAGTAGGATTGTGTTCTAAACGTGGGTCAGTTTTGGATGCAAATTATGCGGCTAAGTGGGTCAGTTTTCGATGCAAATCAACATCTTCCCTTAATGCTGAATCCTTTATGTGGATATGCCATGAATATGTGGCAGTGATTTTGAATGTCCGCTTTTGGCCGAAAGCTGACATCGCCATAAAAGTTCGTTAGCCAGACATTGGTGTGTATACAGCCAACTTACACCTTCCCACATCTTTGGAATCGCCTGAACAATCACCGACCTTCCATAAAAAATGGCCCAGTTTTTCAACGGGCCATTTAACAGTTTGATTTCCTTAGCATTCTGTCGGTGCATCAAGAGCTTAGAAAGCTCTTGATGTACTCTCCACGACAGAGACATCCAGCTCTGCAAATTAAAACAATTTGCGCAAACGTAAGCTGCCACTCTGGGCAAGGAAGCCTGATCCTGTCTGTAAGTCATAACGGACAGACAAGCTCAGATTCTTCTGGCGTAACAGCGTCGCGCCCAAAGAGATCATCGCCGAATTCTTGATCGGGCTGACACCAAGCGACGTAAAGCTGGTTGCGCCACTTGGATCTGCTGCAAAACGTGCATTGGTCGCCACACGATTATTGTCAAATTCATGACGCCAAGCCAGTTTCAGGCTCGGTATCAAATTCCCATACGAAGTCGTCAGTTCGCGTTCGAATTTAACACCCAGATCACTTTGCAGCGAGTTGACGCTAGTTGAGCCAACGGCCAGCGCAGCGCCGTTGCCGCCGCTTTCCGTATAGGCATCCTGATTCAAGCGGCTATAGGTCAGACCTAATAACGGGGTGGTGGTGACACTACCTGTGGCCAGTGGATAACCTACTTCAGCCTTCGCCACATACTGCATGCCGTCGAACTTGCCAGTAGCAACGCCAGCGAAACCAGGGAAGCTGACGGTGCGGGTCGTGGCGTAACGTTGCTGGACTGCGCCTGCAGAGAAATTCAGATACCAAGGCTGACCACTATAACTACCGTAAGCCAGCAAACCGTAAGCGTCCACATCACTGGAATCACCTGCATTGCTACCGGTGTCACGGATGCGAGCATTGCTATAACTGAATGCCCCGCCGATATTCCAGCGTTCATCCAACTGCTGGTCAACGCCAAATAACAGGCCACTATAATTGGCACGATAAGCACTGACATCATTACGCTCATCCTGTCTGGCTTGCCCAGCGAAAGCTTGTCCCCAGACGCCGGTAGCAGATGCTGCCGAACCAGCGGAGAGACCGCTGGCTCTGCCGGTTTGTGCCAAACGCAAACTATCAGTATGGGCGGCCACGATATTAAGTGTATCGACTGTTGGCGCAGTGACTGCCTGACTGCTTACCGGCGATGAGACAGGATTTAACTGACGGCCAGCGCGATTGGCATCGGCAGTCGAACCCAGATTCATTGCCTGACCGGCATTGAACAGATTTAAAAGAGCCGGATCGATCCCTGTGTAGCGAGATAGCCCGCCAAGTGCAGCGACAGCATTCGGTACGGTTGCAGGGGAAGACGTTGCTGGTGTGGCAGGATTGGTTCCCAGCGTAACTACCAGATTGTTAGTGCCACCGGACGTCACAGTGCTACCAGAGAGGGATCCTGTATAGCCGGAGGCAGCATAATTCAATGCATTCTCGTTGTAGCTAGCGGCACCAGCCGCAGTCACGACGACAAAGCGTTGACCTGCAGCGAAGGCGTAGGTAGTTAATGGTTTTAACGTGACCGCTGAACCGGCAGCAATCGTGGCGCTACCTGAAACCACCAAACGACCGTAACCGTTATCAGAGTTAACGGCGCCTGTTGCTACTGCACCATTCGCGACGCCTATGAGCAGGGTTGCGCCAGCGCCTTGATTGTAATTGCCAGTGACGGTAATGCCGTTATTGACCTGCAGCGTGGCTGCGGTGTTGCTAACCGTGCGGGTGCCGACGTTGATGTTATTGTTCAGCAGCAGATTGCCGGAGTTGAAGATAAGGTTTGACGAAGTATTGGTGATGAGACCTTGATCAGTGGTGTCTAGGCCTGCGCTGGAGCCTGTCAAAATCCCGAAACTGGCACCGCTGGCACCGTTGATAGTCAGGTTATTGGCAGAGTCGTTCCGGATCGAACCGGCGATCGTACCGCTATTGGTGATAGGGCCAAGGGTGCCGGCTCCTGCGTTATAAATCGCATAACCGTTGCTTGAGATGGTTCCGCTATTGGTGATAGAGCCAAAGGTGCCGCTTGCTGCGTTATAAATCGCATAATCGTTGCTTGAGATGGTTCCGCTATTGTTCAATATGTTGATATTGCCTGCATTGCCAATGCCGCCCTGAGCGCCTGTGATGGTGCCGGTATTAACCAAGGTACCGATAGTCGCATTGGTACTGGTGCCGACACCCATGTTGCCCGAGATGGTACCGTCGTTGGTGATGGTCGTAATGGTGATCGAGCCAGATGGGGTCAGGTTTCCTGCCAGAACGCCGGTGTCACCACTAATTGTACCGGTGGCAGTGTTATGCAGCGAAGTGATGCTGCTACCGTTGTCGCTATGAATACCATAGGCACCGCCTGAAATGGTCTTGTTGTTGTTCAGGGCGGTCATAGCGCCCGTGTTGTGGATACCGGAATTAGTGCCGTTGATTACGCCATTGTTGTCCAGTGTGCCTACGACGCCTGATACCTCGACAGCGTTTGCTGCTCCACTAAGCGTCCCGGTGCTGGTCACCGTAAAATCTCCAGCACTCCACGCCACACAGCCTTCAGGGCCGAAAAGCGTAAAAGAAATGAAGCTAGCGGGCATACACGCGGCATTGGCATGAGTGCTATTACCCAGTGCAAAGCCGACCGCCAAAACGATGACTGAAAGTTTGCTACCTTGTTGTACTGAAGGCAGTTGCAAGCGACGCTTTTTAGATTTTATAGACATGATGTAGGGTAGCTAATTGTTTAATATGTCGGTATTCGCTTTGGTCGACGCACTACTGCCCCATCAAAAATAGGGGCTGCTGTGCTGACCGACCACTCCCTCGACATCGTCATAAATCGCTTGCGCGACCAGCGGTGCCACATCTATCAAGGGGATGTTAGATCACTATTTTTTTGCTCAGATCAGTTCAGATATCCGGATATCTGCGCCTGTCTTTTGTATTTTGTATTTTGGTTTGATGTTTTACGGGCAACAGAATACACGAATGCGTCTGATTGAACATCACTGAAAATAGATATTTTTTAAGTATATTTCGGCGGTATTTTGCGGATGAGTGATGAGCGGTGCCATGCCGCTTTGGATCGAAAACTCACATTTCCGATCAAGTGTTCGAATCACACATTGGTGTGTATACAGTCTACTTACACCTTCCTACTTCGTGAAAATCTCTGGACTGATCACCGACCTGCCATAAAAAATGGCCCAGTTTTTCAACGGGCCATCTAACGCTTTGATTTCCTTAGCATTCTGTCGGTACATTAAGAGCTTAGTAGGCTCTTGATGTACCTCCTTCGTCGAATTCATTGAATGTCTGCTTACGACCCAAAGCGGACATCCGCGATCCAGCGAAGAAATTGTTAAGCCAGCTTTAGGAATCAGAACCTCTCTGCTGAGCAATGGTCATTGCAAACAAGCCGTTTCCAACAGACCAGTCCGAGTAATCATTTTCGTGCGTGAAGATAAAGACGTCCTTGGGCGAGATGCCACCCAGCTTTTCCAGGTTGGTTGCGATGTTTGCGTAAAGCGCCTTCTTCATTGCATCACTGCGACCACGACGCATTGTAATCTCGATAACGACGAGGCTGTCCGATCGCGAAATCCCGTTAAATCGTCTGTCATAGAAGAAGTTTTCCGGTTCGTACTCGGACACCAAATTGAAGAGCTCATCAGTGGGCATGCCTATGCTTTCCACGAGCGCTTGATGGATTCCATCGACGATGGCTTGTTTCTGTTTAGGCGTTGTGCCTCGCTTTACAGCGCTTCTAATGAATGGCATTTGGACTCCAAAGGTTAAAAAAAATTGATCAGATATTTAAGTAAGCGTCGCGTGATACTGATGGGATTTTTTTCAGTTGTCATAATCTCTCAAAGTCTTCTCTAAAGTGGATAGTTATGCCGTAACGGTGCGGAGCGTTTTAAACATGAAAGTTACTTCTACATTTGGCACTCGATAGCCACAGGCCTCAAAAAACTTCTTTGCGTTACCAAGAGCTTTGACCGTGACAGGAACGTTAGGAAATCTCATTTCCACGGTTGCTAGTAAAGACTTTCCAACACCTTGTTTTTGTGCCGCAGGATGTACCACTAGCTCTCCGAGCATAGTGCTAAAAGCACCGTCACTAAATGCTGTCACATATCCGATGAGATTACCGGCCGTATCTCGTGCGTAAGCGACATGAGGATAAGCTTGCATTGAGCGCTGGACTGACAATTCATCATATTTAGTCCCCCAGCCGACTGCTTCGAAAAGGTTCGCTACCTCTTGCCATTCAATATCTGGTCCAGTTCTTATTTCGTATGCCATGTGTAGGAAGGGTTAGCCATTTCCGCGTCGGAAATGTGCGTTAAATGGAGCAAAAAATGCAAACACTATTACAGCGCCCCAAATATATGACGAGAGATAACACGCAGCAACTGCAATACCGGATTGCGCAGACGGCCCCGCGAAAACTAGAAAAAGCAGTGCCAATGATGTGAAAACAAGCGAGAGGCGCGGAGCCCAAGGACGTAGCCGGTACAGGCCGTAAAAGCTCACGATGGCCACAACGAATATAGCTATCGCTGAACCAATAAGAAATAGCAAAAACGACGTTGAAAACGTATCGTACTGCGCATATTGCCCTTGGGCTTCATGAAATTTTTCCGGCAATAGTTCGGGAAACACGAGGTCAATCCCGCCCCCGATGACGCCGATAACAAAGGAAACGATGAGAAGCAAGCGAAAGTATTGGACAGTCATAGTCGATGGCCTACGTTTGACTTAAGCGGCGCTGGTAGACATCCGCTTGAAGGAAGGGTTATGTGCGAATCAAAATACGCGTTTGCGTATTTCAGCTTAAGCATGGAGTATTGCCGAGTTGCCTACGTGCAAACATCCCATAAATATGGAGAAGTATGTGAATGTCCGCTTTTGGCCGATAGCAGACGTTTATTTGATAACGTAAGTTTTCTTGGATGGCGATGCACTAACCATGTGATCAAGTGCTTGCTTTACGGCGTTACTCAATTGCTGAGCACACTCATTAGAACCGCACCATCTCTCCATGCTTGATCGCGACGAAGTCGGCTGCAGGAATCTGCGCCTTTCTCAATTCCTGCGCCAATGCTTTCGGCGGCTCATCCAGCGATTCATCCGCTAATTCAAACGTCCCCCAATGTATGGCGATAGAACGTCGTGCATGGATGTTGTTGTGTATCTTTACCGCTTCGCCTGGATCGACATGTTGTGCTTTCATGAACCAGCGTGGCGCATACGCGCCTATCGGCAGTAGCGCCAGATCGAAGGGTGCAAAGCGTTTGCCTATATCTTCAAAATCTTTCGAGAAGCCTGTATCGCCGGCAAAGAAGAATGACTGCGGCGTTGCTGTATTCGTCGGCGTCGTCACCGCCCAGCCGCCCCATAAGGTTTGGAATCTATCGTTCAAGCCGCGTGCCGACCAATGCTGTACCGGGACGAAATTGAAGTCGAGCCCGCTGACTTCTGTTTTATCCCACCAGCCTAGCTCCTGCACATTGTTGATGCCGATATCGGCCATCCAACTCTTGATGCCAAGAGGCACGAGGAACAATGGCGCGCCACCTGCCTGCTGATTCAGTTTCAGTACGGTTTCTTTATCCAGATGATCGTAGTGATTATGCGAAATCAGCACTACATCAATATGCGGCAGTTGCGCGTAGTCGAGAGCGGGCGGCACCTTGCGTTGCGGACCCATGAAGGCGAATGGTGATGCACGCTCAGACCAAATCGGATCGGTCAGGATATTCACGCCGCGCATTTGTACCAGCACCGTCGCATGACCTATCCACGTTGCGGTGGAAACGGTCTTGTTGGCTTGCAGCCAGCCAGGTTCTGGCTTGACGATAGGGAAGTGATAGCCGTTAGCAGGTGGCTTGGGCAAGCCTTGCGTGAGGCGCTCCCATTGCCACTTCAGAAAATCGCCGCCTATCGGGCCTTGCAGATAGTTATTCTTGTATAGCGGAGGAGGGGAAATGAGGTAGGCATGGATGAGGCCATAAGCAGCAACGAGCAAAGCTAGCAGCAGCATAAATCGAAGACGACGACGCGTCTTCGATTTAGCCGTTGGTACAGTAGAAACAGGTTTGGATGGTTCCGTACTGGACATGCTGGTGTTCTACCTATTTTTGCGCTGTCAGCGTTGTTGCCTTGATCTTCGATTCCAGTGCCTTGCCTTTGCGTGCACGCTTGCCGATGTGTACGGCAAGTCCTGATGCCGACAACAAGACTTCCTGCGCTTTGCCACCGCGTCCAGCGCCGGAGACAAGGACGCCGCGTTGACTGATCGGTTCTGCTGCCAGCAGTTTCTCGTTCTTTTCCAGATCCATCAGAATCACACCGCGACCACCTGCGCCCAACGATTTGATTTCATCTATGCCGAATACCAACACACGGCCTTTTTCCGACAGGCAGGCAATTGCGCTGGCCGCAGCTGTTACTGGGCGTGGTGTCAACGGTTCGTCGCCGTCGTCCAGTGTGATGAAGGCTTTGCCGCCACGGGTACGGCTGACCATGTCGCCTGATTTGGCGGTGAAGCCGTAACCGGCAGTTGATGCCAGCAGCAAGGTCACATCGGCAGGGCCAGCGAAGTAATGCAGGATGCGTGTGCCGCTCGCCAATTCAACCAGCGTGGTGATAGGGACGCCATCGCCGCGTGCACCGGGCAGGGCGGAAACCGGAACCGAATAGATACGGCCGTTAGATCCGAATACCAGCAAGGTATCGACGGTGCGGCACTCAAAGGTGTCGTACAGCGCGTCGCCAGCCTTGAAGGTGAATTGCGCAGCATCGTGACCGTGCGCAGTGCGTGCGCGTACCCAGCCTTTTTGCGAGATCACGACGGTGACTGGTTCATCGATGACTTTGGTTTCGACAGTCGCTTTCTCTGCAACTTCGATCAGCGTGCGGCGTGCATCACCGAATTGTTTTTCATCGGCTTCGATTTCCTTGATGACCAGACGCTTCATCGACGATGGATTGTCGAGCAAGTCTTGTAGCGTGGATTTCTCACTACGCAGTTCAGCCAGCTCTTGCTGAATCTTGATGGTTTCCAGTCGTGCCAATTGGCGCAGACGAATTTCCAGTATGTCGTCGGCTTGACGCTCGGACAATCTGAATGCATCCATCAATGCCGGTTTCGGTTCATCCGATTCACGGATGATCTTGATGACCTTGTCGATGTTGAGCAGGATCGCTTCGCGGCCTTCCAGAATATGGATGCGGTCGTTGACTTTTTGCAGCTTGAATTGCGAGCGACGTGTAATCGTGGTGAAGCGGAAATCGATCCATTCACGCAGAATATCGCCCAGCGATTTTTGTCGTGGTCGCCCGTCACCACCTATCATCACCAGGTTAATGGAGACGCTGGTTTCCAGCGAGGTATGCGCCAGCAGCATATTGGTGAATTCGGTCGGATCCTGATTTTTCGATTTCGGTTCGAACACCAGACGCACTGGCGCTTCGCGACCGGATTCATCACGTACTGTATCGAGCATCGCCAACATGATTTGCTTCAATGCCAATTGATCTGGCGACAGCGATTTTTTGCCGAGCTTGATTTTTGGATTGGTCAGTTCTTCGATTTCTTCCAGCACGCGTTGTGATGACGTGCCGTGCGGCAGTTCAGTCACGACCGCTTGCCATTGGCCACGCGCCATGTCTTCTATCTTCCACGTCGCGCGCACCTTGACGCTGCCACGACCGCTGCGATAGATGTCGCTGATCGCGGTTGGTGAGGTGATGATCTGACCACCGCCTGGGAAATCCGGGCCAGGTACTATCGCCATCAATTCTTCATGCGTCAATTTTGGATTGCGGATGATGGCGACGGCTGCGGTCGCGACTTCACGCAGATTGTGCGAAGGAATTTCTGTCGCCATACCAACTGCAATACCGGATGCGCCATTCAATAATACGAAAGGCAAACGGCTAGGTAAGAGTTTTGGTTCTTCGGTTGAGCCGTCGTAGTTGGGCTGGAAGTCGACGGTGCCCATGTCGATTTCTTCCATCAGCAATTTTGCGATGGGCGTCAGACGTGCTTCGGTGTATCGCATGGCCGCGGCGCCATCGCCATCGCGCGAACCGAAGTTGCCTTGACCGTCGATCAGTGGATAACGCAGTGAGAAATCCTGCGCCATACGCACCAGCGCGTCATATACCGATTGATCGCCATGTGGATGCAACTTACCGAGTACATCGCCGACTACCGCAGCTGATTTGCGCGGTTTGGCAGCGGAGTTCAAGCCCAGTTCATTCATCGCAAACAGGATGCGGCGTTGTACCGGCTTCTGGCCGTCGCAGACATCCGGCAGGGCGCGGCCCTTGACGACGGAAATGGCGTAATCCAGATAAGCGCGTTCGGCAAATGTGGCCAGTGTCAGTGCTTCGCCGCCATCGGCTGGTACAGATTCAAAAAGATTGGCTTGATCAGTCATTATTATTCTGGAAAATTATTCGATGGAAGTAATGGATTCGACAGAGATATTGCGACGTCCGGGGATGATCAGATGAACGCGTTTGGAATCGAGCTGATTCGAATAACTCGGTTCATCTGATGTTGCTGTATCCGCTGGCGTCGCTGGTTGAAACATCTTGTAAAACTGGGTTACCAGCTTGACGTAATTACGCGTCTCTTGATACGGCGGAATCGCGTTATTGTATTTTTGTACTGCACCTTCACCTGCGTTATACGAGGCAACGACAAGTTGTTGTTGATGCGGGAACATATCGCGCAGGAAGCTGAGGTAACGCGCGCCGATGCGGATATTGGTTTCCGGATCGGTCAGCTTTTGCCTAACGCTTTTTTTGCGATCTGCATGCAGGCCGAAACGTTCTGCGGTCGCCGGCATCACTTGCATCAAGCCGACAGCACCTTTAGGCGACACAACTTTGGGATTGAAGCTGGATTCGACGGTCACGACTGCCTTCAGCAAAGCAGGATCGAGATTGAAATCGCTGGCGACATCATTCAACAGCTTTTCGTACTTCTGCAGATTCGGATGTTGCGATAGAAAATGTGAAAGCGGCGATTCTGATTCTGCAGATGCTTCCGGTTCGCTTAGTTCGGTCAGTGGCGTAAGCTGGGATGCATGCAAGGCTTGATCGCCACGCGCGAACAGTTGATAGCGCTGATCCAGTTTTTCTGTCGCAAAATGCGCGTCACCATTGGCGTCGGTGTAGCTGTAGATATCCGCATGCGCAGCAGCGGATAGTACAGATAGCGACAAGGCCAGCAGAAACGCGCGCATCGACAACATCAGATATCGGCCTCTGCTTCGTTGCCGTGTTCTTCTATCCATGTACGACGTGCAGCGGCTTCGCCTTTGCCCATCAACATATTGAAGCGTGATTCTGATGCTTCCAGATCGAACTCGCCGAGTGTGACTGGCAACAGGCGACGTGTATCCGGATTCATCGTGGTTTCCCACAATTGCTCGGCATTCATCTCGCCCAGACCTTTAAAGCGTGAGATGGTCCACGCCGTGTCCTTGACGCCATCCTTGCGCAGCTTGTCTTCGATCGCTTCCAGTTCGCCATCATCCAGTGCATAGATTTTTTGCACAGGCTTCTTGCCGCGTGCAGGCGCATCGACGCGATACAAAGGTGGACGTGCGATGCAGATATGACCGCGATCGATTAGTTGCGGGAAGTGCTTGAAGAACAGCGTCAGCAACAAAACCTGAATGTGCGAACCATCGACGTCCGCATCGGACAGGATGCAGATGCGACCGTAGCGCAGATTGCTGAGATCGACGTTGTCGTTCTTGCCGTGCGGATCGACACCAATCGCGACGGCAATATCGTGAATTTCATTATTGGCAAACAGACGGTCGCGTTCGGTTTCCCATGAGTTCAGTACTTTGCCGCGCAAGGGCAGAATCGCCTGGAATTCCTTGTCGCGTCCCATCTTGGCGGAACCGCCAGCGGAGTCACCTTCGACCAGGAATATTTCATTGCGTGAGATGTCGCTGGATTCGCAATCGGTCAGCTTGCCTGGCAAGACTGCTACGCCAGAGGATTTTTTCTTTTCAACTTTTTGCGCAGAACGCAGACGCGATTGCGCTTGCTTGATGACGAGTTCGGCCAGCTTCTTGCCGTAATCGACGTGTTGGTTCAACCACAGTTCGAGAGCAGGGCGCGTGAATGAAGACACCAGGCGCACGGCATCGCGTGAATTCAAACGTTCCTTGATCTGGCCCTGGAATTGCGGATCGAGCACTTTGGCTGAGAGCACGAAGGAGACGCGTGCGAACACGTCTTCCGGCAACAGCTTCACGCCTTTAGGTAAAAGAGAATGCATCTCGACGAAGCTCTTCACCGCGCCGAACAAACCTTCGCGCAAACCGGATTCATGCGTGCCGCCATTCGAGGTTGGGATCAAGTTGACGTAAGACTCGCGGACGACCGCGCCATCTTCCGTCCATGCGACGACCCAAGCTGCGCCTTCGCCTTCGGCAAAACCTTCGGCATCGGCGCCAGCGTATTGCTCGCCTTCAAACAAAGGAATCAGAGTTTCAGCATTCGATGCCTGTGCCAGCGATTCGGTCAAATAACCGCGCAAGCCTTGGTCGTATTGCCAGGTTTGTGTTTCGCCGCTTTTTGCGTGAACTAATGTGACTTTGACGCCGGGCAGCAGCACTGCCTTGGAGCGCAGCAGGCGTTGCAGCTCGGCTTGCGGAATGACGGATGAATCGAAGTATTTAGCATCTGGCCAAGCCGTGACGCGGGTACCGCTGCGTTTTTCATCGCGCGCAATTGAACGCGACTTCAGCGGCTCGATGACATCACCACCGGCAAAGGTCAGCGTGTGGACGCCGTTTTCGCGCCAGACGGTAATTTCCAGTCGGGTGGAGAGTGCATTCGTGACCGATACACCCACACCATGCAAGCCGCCGGAGAAGGCGTACGCGCCGCCTGAACCCTTGTCGAACTTGCCGCCTGCGTGCAGACGCGTGAAGACGATTTCCACCGTCGGGACTTTTTCTTCCGGATGCATGCCGACCGGAATGCCGCGGCCGTCGTCTTCGACGCTGACGCTGCCGTCGGTATTGAGCGTGACGACGATGTTCTTGCAATAGCCGCCCAGTGCCTCATCGGAGGCATTGTCGATTACTTCCTGAATGATGTGCAGCGGGTTCTCGGTACGCGTGTACATGCCGGGACGCTGTTTAACCGGTTCCAGACCTTTGAGGACACGGATGGATGATTCGCTATAGTCGGATTTTTTAGTGGCCATTCAATCGAATACTGGTAAGGGTGCTGAGCTAAGGTGCTGAAAAATTGTTAATTGCAAAACACTGTGAAGCATGGAAAGTGTCTGCATTCTAATGAAAAAAGGCCTTCAGCATGTTTTAACGTGTCATTCATGTATAGAGAAATCGTCGCAATTGTTAAATATGGTTAGATCGTCTAGGCATTTCTGGCGCTTTTTTGTTAAAAGCGGTCAAATGTATCTGTTTTGACAAATTATCGACATGATTTTGTACATATCTATCAGCACATTGCTCATTCACATTGGGTGACAGCAGATTTTATCAATGCATAAGTGTCACATGGCAGTGAATTTATTTTTGGTGTTGCCGAGCAATATAGCGCGGTAACGCTTCCCAACCACGACGCGATGTCAGCTAATAGTTTCCCTTTTGCAGTGCGCCTGATGGGCTTCAAGCCGCAGGAAATCGAAATTTTCGATGCCACTTTTGCCTTGGACCAAGGCAAGGGATATGGCTACATTCGCCTGTCTGAAGATAACCTGCAAGATCCGGACCTGTATATAGCCAATGCGGAAGAGTTGCGGGCGTTGGTTGCCTTGTCCGATCTACGCCCCAGCGATGTGCGGCCAGCATTGCTGGTAGGCACGCCCAGCGTTCCTTTGCCGTATGCAAGTGTAGAACGTCCTATCCGCTGGCATAGATTGTTTGAGGCGCTGGATAAGCTGATAGAAAAACGTGCCGATGCATTGTCGCGTCTGGAAGCCTCGGATGTGGTTGCCGTACCGGAACGTCGTCGTCGCGATCGCGTGGATATAGATTTAACCGATCCCGCCGATTATCAAAAGATGCGCACTGAGTTGCCGCACGGCGGTGCAGTGTTGGTCATCGACAAGACGCCAGCTTTCCGTGATTACATTGCAGAACTGTTGTTGCGTCACAAGACTGAGGTCTTGTGGGCGAGTAGTGAAGCAGAAGCCGAGGGTGCTTGCGCACGGCAACGTGTGGCAGTGGTAGTGGTCAATACTTCCGTGACGGACATCAATCCATATCGTTTGTGTAAGACGGTTAAAGCAATCCGCCCAGCCGATAAAACGTCGGTCATGTTTTTGGTGAGTAAAGCGAGCGGCTACGATATCGATTTGGCTCGGCTATCGCGTGTGGATGGTTTTCTGACCAAGCCGATAGCAGCACCTCACTTCATCAGTGCACTCAAGAAGTTCATGCACCTGCCGCGCTGACGCGGCATTCATCTTTCATACTTATTTGCTGAGTGTGCGCATGCCGCGCTCCAGTCCTTCTATCGTCAACGGATACATGCGATTGTTCATCTGCTGTCGGATGATCGCGATCGATTGGCGATATTCCCAAATGTTTTCTGGTTCTGGGTTGAGCCAGATATGGTTGGGGAATGTTTTGGTAAAACGTTGCAGCCATTCCGCGCCAGTTTCGTCATTGTGATAATCGACCGCACCACCAGCCTGCAAAATCTCATACGGACTCATGGTGGCATCGCCAACGAAAATGACTTTAGTATCTGGTGTGTACTTGCGTAATACATCCCAGGTGTCAAAGCGTTCCGTGCGCTTGCGTTGGTTGTTGCGCCACAGATGATCATAGACGCAGTTATGGAAGTAATAGAACTCCATATTCTTGAACTCGGACTTGGCTGCCGAGAATAATTCTTCGGTGCGCTGGATATGATCATCCATCGAGCCGCCCACATCCAGCAGCATCAATACCTTGATATTGTTTTTGCGTTCCGGCTGCATCTTGATATCAAGATAGCCGGCATTGCTGGCGGTCGCGCGTATCGTATCGTCGAGCGCAAATTCTTCGGCTGCACCATGGCGTGCAAACTTGCGCAAGCGACGCAATGCCACCTTGATATTGCGCGTGCCGATTTCACGCGAGGCATCGTAATCGCGATAGGAGCGTTGTTCCCACACTTTGACCGCGGTGCGATTGCGGCTCTCACCACCTATGCGTATGCCTTCCGGATTGGTGCCGCTATTGCCGAAAGGGGAAGTGCCACCAGTGCCTATCCATTTGCTGCCGCCTTCGTGGCGCTCCTTCTGTTCTTTCAGCAATTGCTGCAAACGTTCGGCAAGTTTGTCGTAGCCGAATTTCTGCAATAGCGCTTGCTCTTCCGGCGATAATTTGCGCGCTGCATTCTTCAGCAACCAGTCGAGTGGAATGGCAGAGTTTTCTTCAAAAACGGTGCTGATGCCTTTGAAGTAGAGGCCGAAGACACGATCGAATTTATCGAAGTGCGCTTCGTCCTTGACCAGCGTCAGGCGTGCCAGATAGTAGAAGTCATCGAAGGATGTACCTACGACATCTTTTTCCAATGCTTCGAGCAGCAGCAGAAATTCCTTGATGGAGACAGGAATCTTTGCATCTTTCAGCATGAAGAAAAAATCGATTAACACAAGAAAATCCTAGCGTACCAGTCCGAATTGCAAATGTGCCTTCACCGCTGGCCATTCTGATTCAATGATAGAAAACACAACCGTATCGCGTAGTGAGCCGTCTGGTAATTTTTGATGATTGCGTAAAATTCCATCCTGTTTGGCACCCAAGGCGGCGATTGCTGTGCGCGATTGATGGTTGAACCAGTGCGTGCGAAATTCGACCGCAATGCAACCCAGTGTTTCGAATGCGTATGTCAGTAACAGCAGTTTGGATTCTCGATTAATGCCGCTGCGTTGCGCGCTTGCACCGTGCCAAGTTGAGCCGATTTCAACACGGCGATTAACGGCGTCGATGTTCATGTAACGGGTGCTTCCGACGATCGTGCCATTGCGTTGATCACGAATTACAAAAGGTAATGCGCTACCTTTGCTTTGCAAGTCGAGAGCAGTCTCAATATAGGTGAGTGTGGTGTCTGGTGCAGGGATTGATGTGTACCAGAGTTTCCACATATCACCATCGGCCGCTGCTGCGATCAAGGCATCACGATGCGCAAGAGTCAACGGCTCAAGGGATACCCGCTTTCCTGTCAACGTAATTGGTTTTGTGAAAGTCATGAGATAGGTTCCAACATTATTCAAGTATTAGCGGTTCGTGCGCGACATGAACACCAGTCGTTCAAACAGATTGATGTCTTGTTCATTCTTCAGCAAGGCACCGTGCAGCGGCGGCACGATGATCTTGTCGTCGTTGCTGCGCAATGCTTCCGGCGGGATATCTTCCGCCAGCAAGAGTTTCAACCAATCCAGCAATTCGGAAGTGGATGGCTTCTTCTTCAAGCCGCCAACTTCGCGTACTTGATAAAAGACTTCGAGTGCTTTCGCCAGCAAGTCTTTCTTGAGATTGGGGAAGTGCACAGCGACGATCTGTTCCATCGTGTCGCGGTCGGGAAACTTGATGTAGTGGAAGAAGCAGCGGCGCAGGAAAGCGTCCGGCAATTCTTTTTCATTATTCGATGTGATAATGACCAGCGGTCTATGCTTGGCTTTCACCATTTCACGCGTTTCATAGACGAAGAACTCCATGCGATCGAGTTCGCGCAGTAAATCGTTAGGGAACTCGATATCGGCCTTGTCGATTTCATCGATCAACAAAACAACTTGCTGGTCGGCAGCAAATGCCTGCCACAATACGCCTTTGATAATGTAGTTATCGATGTTCTTGACGCGTTCGTCGCCAAGTTGCGAATCGCGCAAGCGCGACACTGCATCGTATTCATACAAGCCTTGCTGCGCTTTGGTCGTCGATTTGATATGCCATTGCAACAAGGGCATATTCAATGCGGCAGCAACTTCTTCCGCCAGCATGGTTTTGCCGGTGCCCGGTTCACCTTTGATCAATAGCGGACGCTGCAAGGTCAGTGCAGCGTTGACAGCGAGCTTCAGGTCGCTGGTGGCAACATAACTCTGGGAACCTTCGAAGCGTGTCTCTTGTCGCATGGCAGTGTCATTAAAATGAAAAGAAATTGGAGTATAAGCGAGAACAGCTTGGCGAATGCGTAGCGGCTATAGCGGCTGATACGTTTCAGGATAGCCTCTCCTTACAATAAATATAATGAAAATCTCTTTCCTTAGAATCTTCGCTGTTTGGCGCAGATTCCGCCGCGGTTCCCTGCGGCATCACGCTGATCATGCGCGTTATCTGCAACAAGTTGAACCTCTGGTACGTCGCGCAGATCCGAATGCGTCGTGGCATGCGCGCGCCAATTGGATGATCGATCTGGCCGACTGGATACGTCACGAGCCTAAAGTGTCTTTTCTTGACGATAGCGAATGGCGTCGTATCAAGAATTTGCGCATACGCTTTTTGCTTGATTGGCTGGATGAGCATCGCGATGTAAGACAGATCGTGCAGGCAACTTTACGTAAAACATTGCGTGAGGCAACTGGTCCTGAGCTTTTTTCAGCGACTGGCTTGCCGCGTGAATCTGCTTTCTTTTCTGAATTATCAGAACGTATCGTCAAACTGGTATTGCCACCACCAGTAGGACAACATGATTTATCGACATTGTTTACAGCAATGTTTCAGGATGAATCGGATGCGGAATGGTTGCTGGAACTTGATCCCAGAACCTTGTCGCGTTTGTGGAAATTGGGTGCAGATGACGGCATCGCGCATGGCTATCGCAAACAGATCGATGAAGCGATGTTGTATCTGGTGACGATGATTATTTCCATCGGTATCAGTCCGGCATTTCGTCAGCGTCTGGAGCCACGCATGCCTTTGTTGGCGACGCCGTTCATGGCCTTGCGTCGTGAGCTGGAAAATTACCTGATGACTGGCGATAGAGATGAGTCTGCCTTGCGCAGCGTACGCATGTTGATCGCGGTATGTCAGGCACAGACCGACAAGATCTACGCGCATCTGGATGAATACGGTGTGTCGGTTGGCTTGGTCTATAACGTTGAACGCATGCGTGCACAACTGACGCGGGTGGCGCGCTTGCTTGATTTACGCAATACGCAGCATGCGGAAGAAGGCTCGGGGCAAGTGCAAGCGGTGCTGGTCGATTTGATCATCGCGCATCACCGTCGTTCCTCGGTGCGTGAATTGGTCAATCGCAGTTTCTCCCTGTTGGCACGTAAGATGGTTGAGCGTAATGCGAGCCATGGCGAACACTATATTGCGAGTGACCGCAACGAATATCGCGCAATGCTGAAGGCGGCATTGATAGGCGGTTTTATTACCGCTTTTACCGCATTGGCAAAACTGGGAATTACCGGACTCGGCCTTGCACACTTTTTCGAAGGCATGTTCCTGTCGATTAATTTTGCGGTCAGCTTTTTGGTGATCACGGCAATCGGCGGTGTACTGGCAACTAAACAACCGGCAGTGACTGCACCTGCGCTTGCTGCGCAAATGGGCGAGCTGGAGACGGTAGAAGGCTTGCGCGAGTTGCTGGCCAAGATTGCTGCCTTGCTGCGTTCGCAAGCGGCGGCGGTCTTTGGTAACTTGCTGGCGGTTGCGCCGGTTATCGTCGGCTTGTCCTTCGCTATTTTGTTCATGACGGGTAAGCCGGTCATGGATACGCACAAGGCGCACGCTACTATCGCTTCGCTCTCGGTGATTAGTGTGACACCTTTGTTCGCGGCCTTCACCGGTTTGCTGTTGTGGCTGGCGAGTTTGATTGCGGGTTTTGCCGATAATTGGTTTGCCTTGCGTCGTTTGAAGGACTCCATCACCTACCATCGGCGTTTGGTACATGCATTGGGACCTGCGCGTGCAGAGCGCTGGGCAAACTGGCTGGAGCACAATATTTCCGGCATCGTCGGTAATGTGTCGTTGGCGATTTTGCTTGGTATGGTGCCGGTGATTGCACATTTCTTCGGTCTGCCACTGGATGTGCGGCATGTCACGTTGTCGACAGCAACCTTGGCTGCAGCGGTCAGCAGTATCGGCTGGGAAGTAATGGCGACGCCGCAATTCTGGCTGGCATGCGTGGGCATAGTTGCGATCGGCTTGCTGAATGTGGGCGTGGCATTTGGCTGCGCGCTGGCACTGGCTTTACGTGCACGTGATGTGCCTAAACGCGTGCGGCGTCTGGTGTTCCGCGCGATGTTGCGACGCTTTACGCTGACGCCGTATATTTTCTTTTGGCCGACACAGCCGGAGAGTCCGGTACCTGTTGCACAGCTAGAAGACGATACGCAAAAAGAGGAAGAACAAGCACCAGAGCGGCCTCGCAGGGATGAGTAAATTGCTTTGTCGGATACTGTCCACGCTGCCGCGATTGAGCGTGGACTGTCCCAGAGTCTTGGGGTAGAATCGAGCGGTTTTGGTGTGGCGAAGTAATAATTTCACTATATAAAAAGAGCTGTTCTCAGCCACGCCACCCGCAGTTTTCGTCCTACTTACCCACAGCTATCATGAAAAAACTATTTGCGCTTCTCGCGCTCGCGGGTGTGGTCAACATCGCTACCGCAGCGGAAATCGTTGGTGATGCCAAGGCAGGTGCCAACAAGGTGTCGATGTGTATCGGGTGCCATGGCATTCCGGGCTACAAAGCGACTTTTCCTGAGGTTTACCAAGTGCCTATGATAGGTGGGCAGTCGGAGAAGTATATTGTGAGCGCTTTGCATGCTTACAAAAAAGGCGACCGTAATCACCCATCGATGCGCGGTATTGCAGAGAGTCTGTCGGATCAGGATATTGCAGACGTCGCTGCTTACTACACACAGCAGAAATAACGGGAGCCCAATATGAAAAAAATTCTAGCATTGGCTGTCGTATCGCTGTCGGCAGTTGTTTCGTTCAACGCATCGGCTGAAAGCAAGATCGACGCTGGTAAAGCAGCTGTTGCCAAGTTCAATTGTGCAGCGTGCCACGGCGCTGATTTCAATACACCAATTGATCCGGCTTATCCAAAACTGGCTGGTCAACCTAAGGATTACCTGAAGCATGCGCTGGTTGCCTACAAGCGCGGCAACGGAGTGTCCAACGGTCGCAGCAATGCCATCATGGGACCGCTGTCTAGCGCATTGTCGAGCCAGGATATCGACAATATCGCTGCTTATTTGCACAGCCTGCCAACTACCTTGGTACTGCGTAAATAAGAACGCGAAGCAGTTTCGCTCAATAAAAAAGCCACGGTCTCCGTGGCTTTTTTGCATTTTCAGCCTGTTCAGCGGCGCTTGTTGATGCACTCGATATAAGCAGCACCATCGGGTGGCAGGCCGCTGCGCTGCGAGGTCCAGATCATCTCGCCCAGACATTCCATGATTTGGTGATGGGCCTCATGTTCTGAATCCAGTCGGCGCGCGAGTCCGGTGTAGGCTGCGCGTATTCCTGGTGGCTGATCGATCGAAATCTGTTCGGCTATCGACAAGTGCATGGACAGATGCAGGAAGGGATTGGCTTGACCCGATTCCACCGAATAGTCTTGCGCCAATGCTGCTTCTACATCGGCTAGCGCCTCGGCATATTCCGGATGCTGGATGATCCAGTCGCGTGCAATCGCTTCCAGCGGCGTGAGGATGGCGTTGGTCCGCTGCTTGTGAAAGGTTTCACAGAAAAAACGGCGTACATCGTGTTGTGAAGGTGTAAACATTAGGGTATGCAAAAAGCCGAACATTGGGTACAGACCGCAATTGTACGTGGCTTGCTCCTGAACTGCTGAGCGTGTTTCGGATAACATACGCATCTGTTACCGTTTTGCTTATTACTATTGCCGCCATGCGGCATGCCTTTGAACACTTGAAAATGAAAGTCGCTATGTTGAATCAGGAAGCGCTCGATACTCTCTTTACCCAGGCCCACACCAACACTGTCTGGCTCGATAAACCGGTTACTAATGGTCAGTTGCGTGAAATTTACGAATTGATGAAGTGGGCGCCGACCTCGATGAATTCCCAGCCTGCTCGCATCGCCTTCGTGAAATCGCCGGAAGCAAAAGAGAAACTGGCCGCATGCGTCTCCCCCGGCAATGTGCAAAAAGTGAAAACTGCACCGATCACCGCGATTATCGGCATGGACATGGCCTTCCCGCGCAAGATGCCGCAATTGTTTCCGCACATGGATACGCAGGCGATGTTTGCCGGTAACGAGAAATTTACTGAAGATACGGCTTTCCGTAATTCTTCACTGCAAGGCGCCTACTTCATCATGGCGGCGCGCGCGATTGGTCTGGATTGCGGCCCAATGTCAGGCTTCGATGCGGATAAAGTGAATGAAGCTTTTTTTGTTGGCACCAAGGTAAAAGCCAACTTCATTTGCAGCATCGGTTATGGCGATCACGAAAAAATCAAACCGCGTTTGCCGCGCCTGACCTTTGAAGCTGCCTGCGCTATCGTTTTGTAAAAACGGTTTTACCGGCTGAGGCTTACACGCCTTTAGCCGGTAGCGGTGTCTTCTGCTTGTATTCGCACAGATCAGCAATGATGCAGTTCCAGCATTTTGGTGTGCGTGCGATACAGGTGTAGCGACCGTGCAGGATCAGCCAGTGATGTGCATCTTGCTGGAACTCCGGCGCGACAAACTTCATCAATTTCTGCTCGACGATATCGACATTCTTGCCCGGTGCCAGGCCGGTGCGATTCGAGACGCGGAAGATATGCGTATCGACTGCTATCGTCGGCTCCCCAAAAGCGGTATTCATCACCACATTGGCGGTCTTGCGTCCTACGCCCGGTAACGCTTCCAGTGCTTCACGCGTGCGTGGTACTTCGCCCCCATGTTCTGCCAGCAAAATCCGGCAGGTTTCAATGACGTTCTTGGCCTTGGTGCGATACAAGCCTATGGTTTGTATGTAAGGCATCAAGCCTTCGACACCGAGTGCGTATATCTTCCTCGGAGTACCGGCGTGTGGGTACAGTTTGCGCGTGGCTTTATTGACCGAGACATCGGTTGCCTGCGCCGACAACAGCACAGCGATCAATAACTGAAATGGTGTTTGATATTCAAGTTCGGTAGTTGGGTGCGGATTGGCAGCGCGCAGTCGATTAAAAATTTCACGTCGTTTCTCTGCGTTCATTTAGCGTCCTTTTCCGCTTGTTCTTTTTTCAGTCGTGCGCGTTCTATCGCGGCTTGAATGATGGCTTTCTTGCGTGCCTGTTCGGCTTTCTCTTCTTCCGAGATCGGTGTTTCCGATTGCACAGCCTGCAACTTCGCTGCTGCCTTGGCGGCCAGGCGCGCGTCGTTTTCTTCTTTCTCGTGTTGCAAACGTTTAGTACGGAAATCGTGTCGTTCGCGTGCGGTATCGGCTTGCGCTTGCGACCACGCATCCCAGCCGGTTTTCCCCGGCGTGACGTCTACCATCGCAATGCAATCAACCGGGCAGGGCGCAACACACAGATCGCAACCGGTGCACAAATCGTTGACGATGGTGTGCATCTGCTTGGCGGCGCCGACGATGGCATCGACCGGGCACGCTTGTATGCACAGCGTGCAACCTATACACAGGCTCTCATCAATGACGGCAACCGGGCGTGGTCGCTCATGGCCATTAACGGGATTGATGGGAATAACCGGTTTGCCCAACAGATGCGCCAGTCTTGCCACGCCTTCGATACCGCCGGGTGGGCATTGGTTGTAACTGGCTGTGCCATCGGCCATCGCTTCTGCATACGGACGGCATGCGGGATAGCCGCATTTCGTACATTGCGTTTGTGGCAGCAGATCTTCAAGCTGATCGGCAAGCGATTTTTTGGGAGGAGAGGACACAGCGGGCAAGTAAGAGATAAAACAGAATTATCGTCTTATACGGGCCGCTGCGCCAAATAGAAAAAGGCTTTGAGCTTACAAGTTGCGACTTTTTATAACTGGGAAGCGGCTAATCAAGAATGCTTCGCAATAAACTCGCCGATTTTCGGGCAAATGATTTCACGCCACTTGCGGCCGGAGAAGATGCCGTAGTGTCCGCATTGCGGCGCGGTGAATTGCTCTTTGTTCGATTTGGCTATTGATGAACACAAATCCTGCGCTGCATGTGTTTGCCCGACGCCGGAGATATCGTCCTTCTCGCCTTCGATGGTGAAGAGTGCGACGGTTTTGATATCTTGCGGCTTGACCAGCTTGCCTTCGATTTCCCATGTGCCTAGCGGTAAGCGATGTTCCTGGAACACGGTCTTGATTGTTTCCAGGTAATACTCGGCAGGCATATCCAGCACAGCGTTGTACTCATCGTAAAACTTGCGATGTTCTTCCGCAGATTCGTTATCACCTTCGCGCAAGTGCTCATAAAAATCCCAATGGCTTTGCGCATGACGGCCCGGATTCATCGCGATGAAGCCGGCATGTTGCAGAAAGCCTGGATATACCTTGCGGCCAAAGCCCGGATAGTTGTTCGGTACGCTGAAGATCACCTGATTCTCAAACCACTCGTACGGTTTTTCGGTGGCGAGGTTGTTGACTTGCGTAGGCGATTTGCGCGGATCAATAGGGCCGCCCATCATCGTCATCGACTTCGGCAAATGCGTATCTTTGTCACTGGCCATCAATGAAATGGCAGCGAGTACAGGTACCGTAGGCTGGCAGACGGAAATGACGTGCACATCCGGTCCCAGCTGGCGGATGAAGTCCTGTATGTAATAGACGTAATCGTGCAGATGGAACGGGCCTTCCGTCAGCGGCACCATGCGCGCATCGCGCCAATCGGTGATGTAGACATCATGGTCCGATAAGAGGCTGCGTACGGTGTCGCGCAAGAGCGTGGCGTGATGTCCGGACAAAGGTGCTACCAGTAGAACGGTAGGTTGCTTCAATGCGGCGAGGGCTTTGATGCTCAATGCTTTTTTGAAATGAATCAGCGTGCAGAAGGATTTTTCTTCCGCCACTCCTTCGACGATGGCGACTTGCTTGCCATTGACGGGCACCGATTCGATGCCGAAATGCGGCTTTTCGTAATCCTTGCCCAGTCGGTACATCAATTCATAGCCGGCAGCGATACGCTGCGCGAACGGCGTATAAGCCAGCGGCGAGACCGGATCGCTAAATAGTTTGGACGATGCTTCCGCCCACTGCATCAGTGGATTAAGCAGACTGCGGTTTAACTCATGCAACTGGTAAAGCATAGAGAAGGCCTCTTCCGATGGCTGTTGTTAAAACGATTGTCACGACAAAATCAGTATATTGCAATGCAGCATTGATAACTATTCATCGTTTAACAACGCTTATATGCAATCCAATGAAGGAATTGATAGTTATAGACTTAATAACGATTTGATGCGCTGCGGGGAAAACCGTTCCCCTAATAAAAAACGCCCTGTGGCGAACCAGAGGGCGTTTTTGTCGAAAAGAGGTGGTTTAGCGTGCCAGATACTGCAGCTTGTCTGTCTTGTCTTTCCATTCTTCCGCTTCAGGCAGCGGCAGTTTGGTTTTGGTGATTGATGGCCATTCGCGCGACAAATCCACGTTCAACTTGATGAATTGTTGTTGATCTGCCGGCACATCTTCTTCTGCAAAGATGGCGTTGACAGGGCATTCGGCTACACATACTGCGCAATCGATGCATTCGTCCGGATCGATAGACAGGAAGTTCGGGCCTTCGCGAAAACAGTCCACCGGACACACATCTACGCAGTCTGTGTAACGGCAGAGAATGCAGGATTCGGTCACTACGTGGGTCATACCAGTCCTAACTGTAAATATTTGAAATGGAGCCGACTACTCGATGGAGGCAGATGACATTCATCTTGCCGGGCAGTAGTCGCAAAGCGTTGTATTTTAAGGCATATCGCTCTTTCTCACAAACCGGAGTTATACCGATTCCGAATAAGCAAATGCGTTGAATGTCTTATGCAGGAAAGATTTCGGCGGTTTTTTGTACGACATGGGCTGGATAACGGCGTTTGCATTGCTGCCAAGACACATTTTTTCTGGGCTAAAATGGCATCCCTTCAATACGGAGCCACCATGCGTGCACATTTTCTTGTCGGCTTGCTTGCCTTGACCCCTGCGCTATGTGGCGCGGCAGAATTGAATGGAAGCGGTTTGTCGATGCTGTGGGGTGTTCCCTTTGCTGGATTGCTGCTTTCGATCGCGCTCTGTCCGTTATTGACGCCAAGTTTTTGGCATCACCATTTTGGTAAAGTGACGCTGGCATGGGCTTTGGCATTCTTGCTGCCTTGCGCGTATTTCTTCGGCGGTGCAACGGCGGTACATGGCGCCATGCACGCCTTTATTTCTGAGTTTTTCCCTTTCCTGATTTTGATCACGGTCTTGTTTGTGGTCGCGGGTGGTATTTGCGTACGCGGCAATTTGCACGGTTCGCCGGGGTTGAATACGGGTTTGCTCGCCATAGGTACGGTGCTGGCCAGCTTCATGGGAACGACGGGCGCATCGATGTTGCTGATCAGACCTTTGATACGCGCCAACGATAACCGCAAACATGCGGCACATATCGTCGTGTTCTTTATCTTCCTGGTGGCGAATGCCGGCGGTGCCTTGACGCCGCTGGGTGATCCGCCGCTGTTCCTCGGTTTCCTGAAGGGCGTGGATTTCTTCTGGACGGTGCGCCATCTGTTCGCACCTACCTTGTTCCTGTGCGTCGTGTTGCTGATTATTTTTTACCTGCTCGATAGTCACTACTATCACAAGCGTGAAGAAATCAAACCGCCCGAGCTGGACCCAACACCGGATTCCGCAATTCGCTTCGAGGGGAAAATCAACTTTGCCTTGCTGGCGCTGGTAGTTGCATTGGTCTTGATGAGCGGTTTCTGGAAGTCAGGCATTACCTATGTTGTTTTTGGTAATGAAGTCGAATTGCAAAACCTGTTGCGTGATGTCGCCTTGATAGGCGTGGTTTTCCTCTCCTTGTGGCTGACACCTAAAAGCGCGCGTAGCGGCAATGACTTTTCATGGGGACCGATACAGGAAGTCGGCAAGTTATTTGCCGGTATCTTCATCACCATCATTCCGGTCATTGCAATGTTGCGTGCAGGTGAGTCGGGTGCGTTCTCAAGCATCGTGCGCGCTGTGACGGATGGCAATGGCCAACCTATCAATGCGATGTATTTCTGGGCGACGGGTGTTCTTTCCTCTTTCCTTGATAATGCACCGACTTATCTGGTCTTCTTCAATACGGCTGGTGGCGATGCAACGACCTTGATGACGACGCTGGCGGCAACGCTGGCGGCAATCTCTTGTGGTGCTGTATTCATGGGTGCCAATAGCTACATAGGTAATGCACCGAACATGATGGTCAAGGCCATTGCAGAAGAACGCGGCATCAAGATGCCATCGTTTTTTGGTTATATGGCATGGTCGTGTGCGATCCTTGTACCCTTGTTCGTTTTGATGACTTTCATCTTTTTCACCTGAGGAGACGTATATGAAGCAAAAAGTACTCGTCGCACGTGCAACGTTCCCTGATGTGATCGAACGCTTGCAGCAACACTTTGATGTTGAGTCAAATCAGGAAGACAAGATTTTTTCAGCAGCAGAGCTGCATGAAAAAATGCAGGGTAAAGATGTGGTGGTGATTACCGCCAGCGAAAAAATGTCGGCTGAAGTCATTGCTGCTAATCCGCATTTGAAAGCCATCTGTAATGTCGCGGTCGGTTATAACAATATCGATGTTGTCGCTGCGACCAAAGCCGGCATCATGGTGACCAATACGCCAGATGTGTTGAATGAAACAACCGCCGATTACGCGTGGACCTTGTTGATGGCGAATGCGCGTTGCGTATCGGAATCCGAACATTATTTGCGCGCCGGCAAATGGAAGAACTGGCGTTTCGATCAATTCTTGGGTGCGGATGTGCATGGTGCCACGCTGGGCATACTGGGCATGGGACGCATAGGGCAGGCGGTTGCACGCCGCTCCATGGGTTTTGACATGAAGGTGATTTATCACAATCGTAGTCGCCTCACACCAGAGCAGGAAGCACACGCAAACAATGCGCGTTATGTCAGCAAGGAAGAATTGTTGCGCGGTGCCGATCACCTGATTCTGGTCTTGCCATACTCGGCGCAAACGCATCACATCATCGGTGCTGCTGAACTGGCATTGATGAAGCCGACTGCGACTTTGGTGAATATTGCGCGTGGCGGGATTGTGGATGATGTCGCGCTGATTGCAGCACTGCGTGAGAAACGCATCGCCTCAGCCGGACTGGATGTGTATGAGAATGAACCGGCCTTGCATCCCGACTTCCTGACCTTGTCGAATGTCGTCTTGACGCCGCACATAGGCAGCGCTTCGGAAAAAACGCGTCGTGCGATGTCCGATTGCGCTTCTACCAATCTGGTTGCGGCCTTAAGCGGACAACAACCACCGAATCTACTCAACCCGGAAGTGAAAGCGAAGAAGTAAGCACATGGCAGATATCAGCATCACGCAGGAGCATCAGCTTCCGCTGCAACAGGCAAAAGACGCTGCGCAAAAAGTGGCAGACAAGATGGCAACAGAGTTCGATATGACGACGCAGTGGGATGGTGACATCCTGTCGTTCAAGCGTAGCGGAGTAGCAGGTACCTTGGCCTTGCGTGATAAAGAAGCGCAAATCGATATCACGCTGGATTTTCTGTTCAAGGCTTTCGCCGGACCACTGGAAGAAAAAGTGGCGCGCAATATGAAGAAGTATTTTGCCGACGCAGCATAGTTGATAGTCTGCTCGATAAAAAAGCCCCGTATTTGCATACGGGGCTTTTTAATTTTCTGCGGAAGATCTGCTTACATTAAGCCTTCAAATCTTCCACCAGATCGATGTACTGCTGCATCGCATCTTCTTTCGAGATGCCTTTCAGATTATTCCAGGCATCCCATTTCGCACGTGCGACAAAATCTGTCATTGCAGGTTGTTCACCAGTCGCATCGCCACCGCTCGCCTGTTTGTACAGACCATAGATTTTCAGCAGCGTCAGATTATCCGGACGCTCCGGCAAAGTCTTGGAATCGGCTAATGCTTGATCGAATTGCTCTTGCAGGCTCATACGTACTCCCGATAAATAACAAGCTGGTTGAGGATACTTGCTCGCAGTGCGAACCAGATTTGCTTTATACGCCCAGCAAGTCCACTTCGAAAATCAGCGTTGCGTTTGGTGGGATCACGCCGCCAGCGCCGCGTGCGCCATAGCCCAGCGATGCAGGGATGATCAGGGTACGTGTACCGCCGATTTTCATGCCTTGTACGCCTTCGTCCCAGCCTTTGATCACGTGACCAGCACCGAGTGGAAACTCAAATGGGTCGCCACGATCCTTGCTCGAATCGAATTTTGCGCCGGCGCTGCCGTCGTCATTTTGCAGCCAGCCAGTGTAATGCACGGTAACGTGTGCGCCAGCAGTTGCTTCTGCGCCGTCGCCGACAACTTTGTCTTCGAATTGCAGGCCGGAGGAGGTCGAGGTAGTAGCCATGTTGTTCCTTTGAAAAATAAGTCAGAAAGTGGGCAGATTGTAGCAGGTGAAGGCACTTTTATCCGACCGAGCGCCTGGACTTGATTGCCTGTCAGGCGCGGGCGAAGGCAGCACGGTAAAATGCTTATTCTTTGCGCGGGCTTGTATGCATTATCAAGCTATGACGCGCGAATTGAATTTTTCATAGGATTTTCCATCATGCGCCCGGTATTTACGTCTTTCGGACGAGCCTTGCTATCCCAGTTGCATTTCAGGATGCTGATGCTGAGCGTGATTCCATTCGTATTGTCGATCGCAGTCTGGGGTGTCGGCTTGTGGCTGTATCTGCAGCCCATGATTGATTGGCTGCAAAACTATTTTGTTGAGAACGATGGTTTTCGCGTCAGCAATGAATTATTGATGTGGCTGGGCATGGGCGCATTCAAGACGGTAGTCGTGCCCTTGATTGCCATGTGGATACTGTTGCCGCTGATGATACTGACGGCGCTGATTTTTGTCGGCGTGATGGCGATGCCGGTCATCGTCAAGCATGTGGGTAGTCGTCGATACAAGGATTTGGAAGCGCGCAAAGGCGGCACTTTCTTTGGCAGCCTGTGGATGTCGACTTCGTCATTCACGATATTTTTAGTGTTGTGGCTGATTACGCTGCCGCTTTCCCTGATTCCACCTTTGACCTTTGTGATTCAGCCTATCTTGTGGGGTTGGCTGACTTATCGCGTGATGGCCTACGATGCCTTAGCTGATCATGCCGATGCTGAGGAACGCAAAATCATCCTGCGCATACATCGCTGGCAGTTGCTGGTGATAGGTGCGATTACCGGTGCGATGGGTGCTGCACCGACCTTGCTGTGGTTGGGTGGTGCTTTGTCGGTGATCTTTTTTCCGGTACTGGCAGCCGGTGCGATTTGGTTATACGTGCTGGTCTTCATCTTCAGCGGTTTGTGGTTTCAGCATTACTGCATGGATGCATTGACACAGCATAGAGCTGCACAGGCTGCTGGAAAAGCTGCAGAGCAGGCAGTGACACAGGCTACCGCGCCGACACCTGAAGAAACTGTGATCGTGTTACCGCCGCCGGCAGACGCGCAAGTGGACAATCAACCAGGCAATCCACCGACTCCTCAAATCTGACATCAGAAGGAAAACCATGGCATTCGGACTCATCATCATCGGCGACGAAATATTGTCCGGCAAACGCATCGACAAGCATTTTTCCAAGGTCGTTGATCTGCTATCCGTACGTGGCTTGTCGCTGGGTTGGGCAGAAATTCTGGGCGATGACAGAGCGCGTATTACTTCGACCTTGAAGCGTACCTTTGCCAGTGACGATATCGTGTTTAGTTGTGGCGGCATAGGCGCGACACCGGATGACCATACGCGTCAATGTGCGGCAGCAGCGCTAGGCGTGCCTATCGAATTACATCCGGAAGCCAAGCAAAAGATACAGGAACGCATGCTGGAGATGGCGCGTGAAGCGAATGTGCCTTTTGACTTGAACAAGCCGGAGAATCTGCATCGTTTGAAGATGGGTGAATTTCCGCAAGGTGCAGAGATCATACCGAATCCATATAACAAGATTCCCGGTTTCGCTATTCATCACGGCAATGGCGGGGGGGCGCATTATTTCATGCCGGGTTTTCCGGTGATGGCGTGGCCGATGATTGAATGGATACTGGATACGCACTATGGACATCTATTCCATCAACAGCCGCGGTTTGAGAAATCGGTGTTGGTCTTCCAATCGATGGAATCGGCGCTGACGCCCTTGATGGAAGCGATAGAAGATGAGTTCCCGCAAGTGAAGGTATTCAGCTTGCCGAGCGTGGGCGATGCAGAGACACGCCGCCATATCGAACTCGGTGTCAAAGGCGAGCCGGAGCAAGCTGCTGCAGCTTTCGACAAATTGATTGCTGAATTAAATCTGCTGAAAGTGGAAGTTCAGCATCTCTGATTGATCACACAGTCCGTTCAATCCTGCTTGGGAAAGGTGACGACGTGATCTGCTTCCAGCCGTATGCCTATACGTTCACCCAAGGCGTGATCATGATGTGAGGGGACGAGTGCCAGCAGTTGCTGGCCGCTCGGTAATTTCAGTGTGTATAAAAATTCTGCGCCACGGAATGCCTTGCGCACGACTTCGGCTTGTAGCGGGCTACTGTCGTCGTGCACCACATCATCGGCGCGCAGCAATACATCAACCTGTTGCGCATCTTGCTCATTCGGATCGCATACTTCCAGTCCGTGACAGAGCGGCAAACTGCCCAGTTCTATACTCACATCCTGCTTGTGCTGATCAATACGGCCGGGGACAAAAACGCCGAGGCCGACAAAGTCTGCGACAAAACGTGTAGCAGGGCGATGGTACAAATTGTAGGCATGGTCCCATTGCACGATGACACCGTTTTGCATCACGCCGATTTGATCCGCAATCGCAAACGCTTCATGTTGATCGTGCGTGACCAATACCGCCGTGGTACCAACTTCTTTCAGAATGTCGCGCACTTCAGTCGCGAGTCGTTCACGCAAGTCCACGTCGAGATTGGAGAACGGTTCGTCCAGCAATAACAAGTCCGGTTGCGGTGCCAATGCACGTGCCAGTGCCACGCGTTGCTGTTGTCCACCGGATAATTCATGCGGGAATTTTTTTTCTTGCGAAGTCAGACCGACCAATGTCAGCAGCTTGCTGATGCGTGCATGACGTTCGGCCCCGCTCAGTTTACGTAAGCCGAAGCCGATATTGTCAGCCACCGATAAATGCGGGAACAGGGCGTAATCCTGGAACACCACGCCAACATGGCGCGCTTCCGGTACGGTGGTGTGCGTTGCGTTGCTGAGTTCCTTACCGCCTAAGGCAATGCGACCGGCGATCAACGATTCAAAACCGGCGATGGCGCGCAGCACAGTCGTTTTGCCACAGCCGGATTGGCCGAGCAGGCAGCCGATCTCGCCGCGTTGCAAGGCGAAGGACAGGTTGTGCACGATCTCGTGCATTTGATGCGCGACTTGGTAACCAACACGTATGGCTTCAACCGACAAATGCGCTGACGGAGCGGGAATGGCTGACATGAGATGCACTGTTCCGGAAATAATTACATGGGCGAAATGAGCGATTGATTATAATTCTCGTTTAGCCGATCGCGAGAGTATTCATGCTTTTTTATATTCAGGTTTATCTGCGTGCATAAGAGACAAGGTCAAAGCGGTGCTTTGCATCCCTTGCTGATCGCATCGCTGGCGATTGCTTGTCTGGTGGGTTTGCCTATCGTCGGCGTGCTCTCCAATTTGGTTTCCGGCGCTGAAACCGGTACTGATATCAGCACTTTCTCGCATCTGTGGGCAACGGTGCTGCCGGAATACATCGTCAATAGCGTTGTGATTGCCGTGATCGTTGCGATCCTGACGGCGGTGATGGGTATAGGTTGCGCATGGCTGGTGGCGGCTTTCAATTTCCCCGGCAAGAAGTTCTTTGAATGGGCTCTGATCCTGCCGCTGGCGATGCCGGCGTATGTGGTCGCTTACGCCTATACCGATTTCCTGCAATTTACTGGACCAGTGCAAAGCGGATTACGCGCACTGTTTGGCTGGCAAGGGCCGACTTACTGGTTTCCACAAATCCGTTCGGTCGGTGGTGCCGGTTTCCTCTTCGCATTTGTCTTGTATCCCTATGTATATCTGCTGGCGCGTAATGCGTTTATCGAGCGCAGCCCGCGCATGTGGGATGCCGCACGTACTTTGGGTGCCGGGCCGTGGCAGGCATTTTTTCAAGTGAGTTTGCCTTTGGCGCGTCCGGCAGCTGCGGCCGGTATTGCGCTGGCGCTGATGGAGACGCTGGCTGATTACGGTGCGGTTGCTTATTTCGGCGTGCCGACATTGACCACGGGGATTTATAAATCCTGGTACATCTTTTCTGATCGCGCGGCTGCGGCACAAATTGCTGCCGTTCTATTGATCGCGGTCATGGTCTTGATGCTGCTGGAACAGAAGAGCCGCGGTAGGGCGCGTTATTACGCAGTCGGTGGACGGAGTGCCACGCAATTGATGACTACGCTTAAAGGACGGCAGGCGTGGAGCGCGACTTTATTTTGTGCCTTACCAGTCGTGTTGGGATTCTTTGCACCGCTGTTTATTCTGCTGCGCTTGATGCTGCAGGAAGAAACGATCTCGTTCAGCGCACGTTATCTCGGCTGGTTGAATAACACGATCATACTTGGTGGCGTCACCGCGGTGATTGCCATCGTGATTTGCGTCTTGATGGCGTATGCAGCGCGTGTGACGAATAGCAAAGTGCAAGCGATCTGTAATCGCATCGTCAGCATGGGTTATGCAATACCGGGTGCGGTGATTGCGGTGGGGATTTTGATTCCCATGTCGCGCATCGATAGCTGGAATGCGGAACATGGCGTGGCGTTGGTCTTGAGCGGCAGTGTGATTGCCTTGATCTACGCTTATCTGGTGCGCTTTCTCGCGGTGTCCTTCCAAAGCGTACAAGCCGGCTTGATCAAAATTACGCCGTCCATGGATGCCAGTGCACGCAGTCTCGGGCATGGCATGACATCGATGTTGATGCGCATACATTTGCCCTTGTTATGGCGCAGTGTGTTGACGGCGGGTTTGCTGGTGTTTGTCGATGTGGTCAAGGAATTGCCGGCGACGCTGACGATACGACCATTCAACTTCGATACGTTGGCGGTGATCACACATCAATTGGCATCCGATGAACGTTTGGGTGAGGCGGCTTTGCCTGCATTGACCATCGTGTTGATTGCGATCGTGCCTGTCATCATTCTGGCGCGTGCGATTGCATCGGGTCGTCGCTAGCGCTTGCTGCATAAAAAAATGCCCCGATTTTCCGGGGCATTAGAAGTGGCGCGAAGGCCAGTGAGGAGAGCTCTGAGAAATTACGATTTACGTGATTTGGTCGTGGTTTTTTCTGCAGCGCTGGCGAATTGGCTGGCGGCTGCATTCAAATTACCTTCCAAGGCTTCAACTGCTTGCTTGGTTGTTTTGGAGAGTTGTTCGTAGCTGGCGCTGGCATTGCCGATTGCAGACTTGAGCATGGAGACGGCGTTTTCAGAACCGGCTGGTGCGTTCTTGCTGAGTTCATCGATCAAGGACAAGACCTTGCGATTGGTTTCTGCGATTTGTGTTTCCGCTGCCTTGGTAAATTCAGCTTGCGTGCTGGTTGCGATGCTCACCAGGTGACGACCGTAAGCCAGTGCTTTTTCGGCGTTCGGCTGTGCTTGCGAAGCGCTGAGTGAGAAAAATTCCTGTGGATCTTTGGCGGTGGCGAGCTTTTGTGCAGCAGCGCCGGATTCCTGCAATGATGACTTCGCCGCGCTCAGGTTCAAGTCGACGATTTTTTGTACGCTATCGAATGCTGTGCTGGTGAGCGAATTCAGGATGGCGAGTTGCGATTCAAACTGGTGTTTGGTGGCGGCGGAAAACTGCTCTGGAATAGCAAACATGGGTTTCTCCTTTGTGAAGGTAGTACATCACTGCGGTAGGTAAAAACT
This sequence comes from Herminiimonas arsenitoxidans, assembly GCF_900130075.1. Lineage (NCBI taxonomy): Bacteria > Pseudomonadati > Pseudomonadota > Betaproteobacteria > Burkholderiales > Oxalobacteraceae > Herminiimonas > Herminiimonas arsenitoxidans. Next base: position 1,589,434 of record NZ_LT671418.1, on the reverse strand, counting down.
GGCGTTGTGCGTTGCAACATGACCCATTGTAAGTATTGTAAGGATGGTGTCAAGCGATATTTGCTGCAATGCACAAATAAATATTTTCCTGAGAAAAATGCGAGAATTTTGCCTGGCAGGCGTTAATAAGGGCATGCCCAAAGCTGTGCTGCAAGTACTTCCCACGCGGAATTGAAAGAATAGAAAGCAAGAATGCATACAGATTCAAGTAAGACGGTAAGCCCTTGGCTGGCAGCGATGCCTTTCCTGTTCGTGCTGATCTGGAGTACCGGTTTTATCGTCGCGAAGTTCGGCCTGCCGTATGCGCCGCCGTTGACCTTCTTGACGCTGCGTTTTGTCGGCGTGTTGATTATCTTGCTGCCATTGGTTTTATTGCTGCGTGCGCCGTGGCCGATAGGCACTATGCGTCATATCGCCGTTGCCGGCATCTTGGTGCAAGCAGGTTATCTGGCCGGTGTGTGGTGTGCAATCAAGCTCGGCATGCCGGCCGGCTTGTCTGCCTTGATTGTTGGTATGCAGCCGGTATTGACGGCGTTTGCTGCGCCCTTGATCGGTGAGAAAGTGCGCGGTCGTCAATGGATCGGCCTGATCTTCGGTCTATGCGGCGTGGCGCTGGTGGTTGCCAATAAAATTACGCTGATCGGTTTGACCTGGGAAAGCATCGCCTTGTGCCTGATGGCTTTGCTGTCGATCACGATAGGGACGATGTATCAGAAGCGCTATTGTCCGCATTTTGATCTGCGTACCGGGACCATTATTCAATTCGCCGCATCGTGCGTGGTCGTACTGCCTTTCGCCATCTACTTTGAAGGCTTTTCACCGTCATTGGAAACCGTGCAGTGGACGCCCAGCTTTATAGGCGCGCTGCTGTGGTCCATCGTTGCGCTCTCGATAGGCGCGATCTTCCTGCTCTTTGCATTGATACGTAAAAGTGCTGCGACACAGGTCACCAGCTTGCTTTATCTGACGCCACCAACGACTGCATTGATGGCGTGGGCTGCGTTTGGCGAGACCTTCAGTTTGATAGGCGTGGCTGGCATGTTGCTTGCTGTTGTGGGGGTAGCGTTTGTAGTGAAAAAGTAGCGGAAAAGAGGCCGATTCCTATGAAAATTATTGTTGCGTAGCAATAAATTCGGGGCTTGAACGGTGTATTTTTAGTCGAAAATTGCACCAATAATGTGAGGAAAAAGATATCGTTAGTTAGAAAGTAGATTAATGAAAACAGCTAACTATCTAATTATCTTGCACATTTTCCGATATTTGCTAAACTGCAAGCCATATTTCATCGTATGAATTGGGGAGTCGCAGATGCTTAAGTCCGCGCTGGGGATATTTTTTTCGTTATTCGTTATTTTCAACGCACCTATGGCGTTGGCTAAAGAGCCGAGCTCCACTAATGCGAAGAAGGCGACTAACAAGAAAGTCGCATCCAACGCACAGGCCAAAAAAGCACAGGCACCCAAACGCGCTGCCGCTGCGAAGAAGCCAGTCGCGCAAGCCAAACAAGCTAGCAAATCAACTAAGTCGACCAAACGCGTCAACACCAAGCAAACGGTTGCATCCAACAAGAAATCCAAACAGCGCAACACTGTCTCGCTGAACAGCAGCGAGAAGCTCGTCAAAAAAGAAGTTGTTGTGCACGGCAAGCGTCAGGCGATTTATCAACGCGTTGCCAAACCAGTTATTCCAGCCGTTCCTCCAGTCTTGACCGCAGGCGATATCGCGGGCTTGAACATGACGCGTGATTCATTGGCCCTTGCATCGAACGTCGCGCTGGTGCTGGATCAATCCACATCGGCAGTCTTGTTTGAAAAAAATGCGAACGTGACTTTGCCGATTGCATCGATCACCAAATTGATGACAGGTCTGGTAGTCGTCGAAGCACAGCAAGACATGAATGAAGTGCTGGAAGTCACGACTGAAGATATCGATCGCGAAAAGAATAGTTCATCGCGTCTGCGTGTAGGTTCGCAATTGTCGCGCGCGAACATGCTGCACATCGCTTTGATGAGTTCAGAAAATCGCGCAGCTTCTGCTCTCGGTCGTCATTACCCGGGCGGTCTCCGTGCGTTTGTCGTAGCGATGAATGCCAAGGCAAAATCGTTGGGCATGAGCGGTACGCACTATGTTGATTCGACAGGCTTGTCCAGCAATAACGTGGCAAGTGCAAGCGATCTGGCGAAGCTGGTGATGGCTGCATATAACCACCCAATCTTGCGTCAATATTCAACGGATACGAAATACATTGTTGAGCCGGGCGGACGTCCACTGCAATACGCCAATTCGAATCGCCTGGTCACCAATCCTGATTGGGAAATTGGTATTCAAAAAACAGGTTATATCTCTGAAGCTGGTCGCTGCCTCGTGATGCAAGCGAATATTGGTGGCCGACCTATCGTCATGATCTTCCTTGACTCCAAAGGCAAGCTCTCGCGTCTGGGAGATGCAACACGGATACGTAAATGGATAGAAACTCAGCAGCCGCAAAACATCGCAGGCAAACATCATGCGGTGCAAAGCTGAACGATGCACTCAATAAAAAAGGCGAACTACGGTTCGCCTTTTTTATTGGTCTTGCATACGCCAGCAGAGGTTTATTTGGCGTCAATGATCATGCTGTTTCTGTGTAGCCGAGCGCAGCAGAAATCTGCTTGGCGGTATCCATCAAATCTGCCAGCCATTCTTCCTGTAGCCGATCTGCCGGCGCAGAGATAGACAAGCCCGCAATCAGCCTGCCACTATCGTCGTGTATGCCGGCCGCCATGCAGCGCACGCCTAATTCCAGTTCTTCATTGTCACGTGCATAGCCGTGTGCGCGTACCTGGCTCAGTTCGCCTTGCAGCTTGCTCAAGTCGGTAATCGAATTCTTGTTGTGACCGGCGAGGCCGGTGCGTGCCGCGTAGGCTTGCACCATTCTTGGTTCATCTATCGACAGGAAGAGCTTACCGGTTGACGTCAGATGCAAAGGTGCGCGTCCGCCAACGGCGCGTACCACTTGCATGCCGGAGCGTTCCGAGAAGGCGCGGTCGATGTAGATGATTTCATCGTTTTGTCGTACCGACAAATTGACGGTTTGATTGGTCTTGCGGTGTAGTTGTCGCATCAGATCGAGCGCAGCTTCACGTACGTCCAGACGGCTCTTGACGATATTTCCCAGTTCCAACAGGCGCATGCCGAGTCGGTAAGTACCAGGCTCGGAGCGATCGACAAAGCGCTTGATGACCAGGTCATTCAGGATGCGATGAGCTGTGGACGGATGTAAACCCGTGACGCTGGAGAGTTCCTTCAGGCTGACTGGATCGGGGTAGGTCGCGAGTGCATCCAGCAGCGAAACCATGCGTTCAATGACTTGAATGGAGGTTTTGTCTGTCTCAGCCGTATTCGTTGTTCTCATATTCCAATGTGGGCATTGCAGTCTGGATGTTATATCACATTGTGAAAGATGAAAGAAGCCCGCCTCTTGTTTTGTCGTCTGAATTGCCACGATTTGGTTTGCGCAAAATAGGGCTTAACGGCATGTTTACGGTTTGGTGGGGATAATCTGGGAAGCATCATGTGTTGCTTGTGTCTATCTACCGTTGCACTGATAATCGCAGCAACTTGTTGCCTCGCTTCACCCTCTTAACCCATTCACTGTGAAATCGCATGAGCTATCCAGAACAACCTATTAGTGAATTCAAAAGCAAAAGCGGTTTGAAGCGTATTTTTTCTGCCTTGGGTTATTCCATTGCAGGTTTCAAGACAGCATGGAAAGGTGAGCATGCCTTTCGTCAGGAATTATTCGTTGTTGTGATCGCGACGATAGCCGCATTGATGTTGCCGGTTTCGGCCTTGCAGAAGCTGTTGCTGATAGGCGTGTTTGTGCTGGTACTGATTATCGAACTGCTTAATTCAGCAATCGAAGCGGTAGTGGATCGCGTCTCGCTGGAACGTAATCCCTTGTCAAAAAATGCCAAGGATTTTGGTAGTGCTGCGGTGATGCTGGCGCTGTTTCTGGCTGGTGCAACCTGGCTGGTTATTTTGTGGCCTTTATTCACTGGCAACTGAACATAGCTCGATCGTTTAAAAAATCAGAAACAAATAAAAATCGGCACAGCAAAGGATAAAAACTTTGCTGTGCCGATTTTTTATTTCAATCTTAGATATTGCGTTCTATCCATTGATCGAATGCGATGAGAAATTTCTTCAAGAATTCGCCAGTCGATGGGTCGGCGAGCGCGCCGCTATCGTCGAACAATTTGCTGCCATTGCCGATGTACGCTTCCGGTTGCGGCATGGTCGGTACATTGACGGAAGCCAGTACCTGACGCAGATGATGATTCGCACCGAAGCCGCCGATGGCACCGGGCGAGACGCTGATGACGGCGCCGGGTTTGCCGCTCCATGCACTTTGACCGTAAGGACGCGAGCCTGTATCGATGGCGTTCTTCAATACGCCGGGCACTGAACGATTGTATTCCGGCGTGACGAAGAGCACAGCATTGGCTGACTTGATCGCTTGTTTGAAATCGATCACTGGCTGCGATGGATTGCCTTCATGATCCTGATTGAAGAGTGGCAGATCACCGATTTCCACTATGCTCAATTGCAGGGAGGCCGGCGCCAGCTTGCTGAGTGCCTGTGCCAGTTTGCGATTCATGGAATCCTTGCGCAGACTGCCGACAACAACGGCGACCTTGTACGTAGTGCTCATGATTTTCCTTTCGAGAAAAAATTTCTATGCGATCAGATTGCGGCAGATACAAGTGACGACTTCCATGCCAACATCATGACGCAGGATTCGGATGTCTGGCGTGTATCTCTTCTATGCCATTCAGTACAGCTGCATCCAGTTCGAGATGGATGCTATCCAGATTGCTTTGCAATTGCTGCAAAGTAGTGGCGCCGATAATCGTACTCGTTAAAAAGGGCCGTGTGTTAACGTAAGCCAAAGCCATTTGCGCCGGATCGAGGCCATGTTTATGCGCCAGATCGACATAGGCTTGCACAGCAGTTTCCACTTGCGGTGCCTTGTAACGGACGAAGCGTTCGAACAGTGTCATGCGTCCATCTGCAGGGCGCGCACCGTTCAAATATTTTCCTGACAGTGCACCGAAGGCGAGCGGCGAATAAGCGAGCAAACCTATCTGCTCCTGATGTGAAAATTCTGACAGCGCAATTTCAAAATAACGATTCACCAGACTGTAGGGATTTTGTATGCTGACGATGCGTGGCAGATTCAATTGTTCCGATGCACGCAGGAATTGCGACAGGCCCCACGGCGTTTCATTCGATACACCTATGTAACGTATCTTCCCTTGCTTGACGAAGTCAGCCAGCACCGACAATGTTTCTGCGATAGGTACTGTGTCTTCATCTGGATGATGCTCATAATTTTGTCGACCAAAAATATTCACGCTGCGATCCGGCCAATGCAGTTGATAGATATCGATGTAATCCGTTTGCAGACGTTCCAGATTGCCGTGCAGTGCCTCGGTCAAGCTGGTGCGATCAAAACTGTTTTGTCCATTGCGTACATGTTTTGGATTGTGCGGCAAACGAGCAGGCCCAGCGGCTTTGGTGGCGATGATGAGTTGCTCGCGCTTGCCGGATTTTTTCAACCAGTTACCGAGATAACGTTCAGTCAATCCTTGTGTTTCTGGTTTAGGTGGGACGGGATACATTTCTGCGGCATCGATCAGATTGACGCCGGCTGCGATCGCCATATCGAGTTGTGCATGTGCATCTGCTTCACTGTTTTGCTCACCCCAGGTCATGGTGCCTAGTGCGATATTACTGACTTTGATATCTGTTTTTCCAAGTTGTTGATACTTCATTGCATGCTTTCCTTTCTTGTTGGCTTTTTTAGTCTAGCAACAAAAACGAAAACGAGTACAAGCTGGGAAAAAGCGGGAAAAGAGTGGATTCTTCAGCAGAAGGGCAGAAATTCCATATTCGGAAAACGCATAAGGATCGATGAAACAATTCGTTTTGTTTTTATTTGAGCGGCTTTAATCTTCAATCTCCAGAAAACGAATTGCCCAAGGGGAAAGAAAATGTTGCTCAAAAAATTATTAGGCACCGCTCTCGCATTCGCATTGATTGCGCCGACCGTGCATGCCGCAGAAGTGTCGTTGTTGAACGTTTCGTACGATCCAACACGCGAACTGTATCAGGAATTCAATAAAGCTTTCGCTAAAGAGTGGAAAGCCAAATCGGGCGATGACGCCAAGATTAAAACATCACATGGTGGTTCCGGCAAGCAAGGCCGTGCCGTGATCGACGGTCTGGATGCAGACGTAGTCACACTCGCATTGGCGTATGACATCGATGCGATTGCTGAACGTGGTTTGCTGGCTAAAGACTGGCAAAAACGTTTGCCGCACAACAGCTCGCCTTACACCTCGACTATCGTGTTCCTGGTACGCAAAGGCAATCCTAAAGGTATCAAAGATTGGAACGATCTGGTCAAACCAGGCGTATCCGTGATCACACCAAATCCAAAAACATCCGGTGGCGCGCGTTGGAACCATTTGGCTGCATGGTTGTATGCATTGAAACAACCAGGCGGCAATGAAGCGACTGCAACTGACTTCATCACCAAATTGTATAAAAACGTTCCTGTGCTGGACTCCGGCGCACGCGGTGCAACGACGACCTTCGTAGAACGTGGTATCGGCGACGTATTGCTGGCTTGGGAAAACGAAGCGATTCTGGCGATTAAAGAATTAGGCCCGGACAAGGTTGAGATCGTTGCGCCTTCTTCCAGTATTTTGGCTGAACCACCAGTCGCTGTTGTCGACAAAGTTGTTGATCGTCGTGGCACACGCAAAGTAGCTGAAGCGTATCTGCAATATCTGTACTCGACCGAAGGTCAGGAAATCGCAGCGCAAAACTACTATCGTCCTATCGATGAAAAAGTAGCGAAGAAATATGCAGCGCAATTTCCAAAATTGAAGCTGTACACGATTGCAGATGTCGGTGGCTGGACCAAAGCACAGAAGGATCATTTTTCTGACGGCGGCATCTTCGACAAGATTTATCAACCAGGCAAAAAATAAGCCGTATCTCTGGAATAGAAATGAATATTTTGTTGCTCGCGGGTAGTCCTTCAACACCATCTCGTTCTACCCGCTTGCTGCATCACGTGGGCGAAAGACTGGCTTTGCTTGGTCATCGTTATGTGAAGCTGCATGTACGTGATTTGCCTGCCCAGGCGCTGGTGCATGCAGACTTTACGGATGAACTGTTGAAAACGGCAAGGGAACAAGTTGCGCAGGCGGATGCCGTTGTGATTGCAACGCCGGTCTACAAGGCGGCGTATAGCGGAATCCTGAAAGCCTTTCTCGATCTGTTGCCGCAAGATGGTTTGCGTGGGAAGTTGGTCTTGCCTCTGGCAACAGGTGGCAGCCAATCGCACATGCTGGCTCTCGATTACGGTTTGCGCCCTGTGTTGTCGGCGCTGGATGCCAAGCATGTATTGCCCAGCATCTATGCGACTGATTTGCAGATCAATTGGTCGGCGGAGCAGGGTTTGACATTGGATGCTGCAATTGCCAAACGCGTGAGCGATGGCATAGAGAATCTTTCTGCCAGCTTGTCTGCGCTGAATGATGCAGCAACGCTTAACGAGTTCGACTCGATTCCTTTCTCCAGCGTGCGCTGTAGCGTTTGATTTACCGGGCCTGCGCAAGCAGGTCTGACGCACAAATCTCTATCCGATGTGTTGAAAAAAATCGGTGCTGTTGCACCGATGGGGGAGATTTTTTCTCAAAATTTTGCATAACAAGGAAAACGACATGACCATTTCTAACGATAAACGCCTGGCTAAGCGCCGCACACTTGGATATTTATCTGCCGCTGCAGTGGGTGCTTTGAGCATAGGCTTGCCGAATCTGGCATCGGCCCAGGCGAAAAGTGTATTGCGCATCGGCTATCAAAAGTACGGCACGCTAGTGATCCTGAAGGGTCGCGGTTCGCTGGAGAAGCGCCTGGCTGCAGAGAATATCGAAGTGAAATGGACAGAGTTTCCAGCCGGCCCGGTGCTGCTGGAAGGTTTGAATGTCGGCAGTATTGATTTCGGCACAGTAGGCGAAGCGCCACCGATTTTTGCACAAGCTGCAGGTGCGGACTTGGTGTACGTCGGTAATGAACCGCCATCGCCAGCCAGCGAAGCGATCATCGTGCCGAAGAATTCAACGTTGAAAACAGTGGCTGATTTGAAGGGCAAGAAGGTCGCATTGAACAAAGGTTCGAATGTGCATTACTTGCTGGTCAAGGCATTGGAGAAAGCCGGCCTCGACTATAAAGATATCGAAACAATTTTCCTGGCGCCAGCCGATGCACGCGCTGCATTTGAGCGCGGCAGTGTAGACGCATGGGTGATCTGGGACCCATTCCTGGCTGCGGCAGAGAAACAAATCGGTGCGCGTGTACTGGCTGACGGCACCGGCATCGTTGCCAACCATCAGTTCTTCCTCGCAGCGCGTTCTTACGCCGAGAAGAATCCAAAAATTATTTCCATCCTGCTGGACGAACTGGATCAGGTTGACCAGTGGAGCAGCAAGAATCTGGCAGAAGTCGCCAAGGTACTCGTGGCGCAGACCGGCCTCGATTTGCCTAGTGTGGAACTGGCTGCCAAGCGCTACTCATACGGCGTTAAACCGGTGACAGCAGAAGTGATCGCTGAGCAGCAAAAGATTGCCGATGTATTCAGCAATCTGAAACTGATCCCGAAAAAGATCACGGTCAAGGATGCGTTGGTCAAGCGTTAAAGAACGTAGCAGCGGAATGTATGTAGTAAGCGCCGCATGAGAGGCGGCGCTGATTTGTTTTAAGGATGAGATCATGAGTTTGAATGTTTTTTGGTTTTTGCCTACACATGGCGACAGTCGTTATCTGGGTACCTCGAAAGGTGCGCGTCAGGTTGATTTCGATTATCTGAAACAGGTAGCCGTATCGGCAGACACGTTGGGTTACGACGGCGTGTTGCTGCCGACCGGCCGTTCGTGCGAAGACGCATGGGTTGCAGCGTCGAGTTTGATCGGTGAAACCAAACAATTGAAATTTCTGGTCGCGGTACGCCCAGGTTTGAGTACGCCAGGTCTTGCGGTGCGCATGGCAGCTACTTTCGATCGTTTGTCGAAAGGACGCTTGTTGATCAATGTCGTGACTGGCGGCGATCAAGCCGAACTGGAAGCTGATGGCTTGCATGCGAGTCATTCCGAGCGCTACGAAATCACTGATGAATTTCTGAAAGTATGGCGCGCTTCATTGTCGGGTGAAGGCGGTGATGCCGGCTACGATTTTGAAGGCCAACACATACAGGTCAAGGGCGCGAAGACTTTGTACCCACCAGTACAAAAGCCGTATCCGCCGCTGTACTTCGGCGGCTCGTCGCCAGCAGCACATGAACTGGCAGCAGAACAAGTCGATGTCTATCTGACCTGGGGTGAACCGCCGGCAGCTGTGGCAGAAAAAATTGCCGACATGCGCGCACGTGCTGCTAAACACGGTCGCACTTTGAAGTTCGGTATACGCCTGCATGTGATCGTGCGCGAAACCAATGAAGAAGCATGGAAAGCCGCCGATGAGTTGATCAAGTACGTGGACGACGATCTGATCGCGCGTGCGCAGGCTTCATTCAACAAGATGGATTCTGAAGGCCAACGCCGCATGGCAGCGCTGCATGGCGGTAAAAAAGACAAGCTCGAAGTGTCTCCAAATCTGTGGGCTGGTGTCGGTCTGGTGCGCGGCGGCGCAGGCACAGCATTGGTCGGTGACCCAGAAACGGTTGCTGCACGTATGCAGGAATATGCAGACCTCGGCATCGAAACCTTCATCTTGTCGGGCTACCCGCATCTGGAAGAATCGTATCGCTTTGCCGAACTGGTATTCCCATTGCTGGGCAAAGGTAAGGCACGTTCGGGTGACGCGGTATTGACTGGCCCGTTCGGCGAAGTCATTTCCAATGACATCCTGCCTAAAGTTTCGCAGAGCTAAGGAATCATCATGAGCGCTGTTCTCCCAACTCTCGCTACCGGTAGTGCTACTGCCGGCAAAGCAAAATCGACATGGCGCGCCAGTGGTTTGAAAAAACTGGTGCCGTGGATAGTGCCGATTTTGTTGATCACTATTTGGCAGATCGCCGCACAAGTTGGCTGGCTCTCCAGCCGTATTTTGCCCGAGCCGTTTGCGGTGGCGAAAGCAGCATGGGCATTGGCGATATCCGGTGAGTTATGGACGCACGTCAAAGTCAGTCTGTGGCGCGCAACCACTAGTTTTGCCGTAGGTGGCGGTCTGGGCTTGTTGCTGGGCTTGCTGACTGGCACGTTTAAAACGGCAGAGACTTTGCTCGATACGACATTGCAGATGATCCGCAATATTCCGGCGCTGGCATTGATTCCATTGGTGATTCTGTGGTTCGGAATTGAAGAGACATCGAAGATTTTTCTAGTCGCAGTCGGCGTGTTCTTCCCGGTCTATCTGAATACCTTCCACGGTATCCGTTCGGTTGATAAAGGCTTGATCGAAATGGCGAAGAGCTACGGCTTGTCCGGCTGGTCGCTGTATCGCGATGTGATCTTGCCAGGTGCCTTGCCATCGATATTGGTAGGCGTGCGCTTCTCGCTCGGTTTGGTGTGGGTGTTGCTGATCGTGGCGGAGACTATTTCGGCGCAATCAGGTATCGGTTACATGACGATGAATGCACGTGAATTCCTGCAAACAGATGTCGTGCTGGTAGGCATTCTTCTGTACGCCTTGCTCGGAAAACTCGCTGATGTCGTGTCACGCGCATTGGAAGGTTACTGGTTGCGTTGGCATCCCGGTTACCGCCATTAAGAAAGTGGAGCACATCATGCAAACAAATCAGATAGAGCAACAAAGCGTCGCTGCGGCGACGCCGACATCGGCCAAGCGCGGCATACGCGTCACGGTAGAAAACCTGTTCAAGTCCTATAGCGGCCGCGAGGTTTTGAAATCGATCGAGCTGGTACTGGAGCCAGGCGAATTTGTCGCCGTCGTCGGTCGCAGCGGTTGCGGCAAAAGTACCTTGCTGCGCCTGATCGCAGAACTGGAAACGGCAGACAGCGGCAAACTCACTTTCGGCGATGGCAAGAGCGCGCCGGAAACTCGCATCATGTTTCAGGATTCACGCTTGTTGCCATGGAAGCGTGTGCTCGACAACGTCGCACTCGGTTTGCCGAAGAAAGACGATTCCCTGAAGGCATTACGTCAGGTCGGATTGGAAGAACGTGCCGGTGAATGGCCAGCGGTATTGTCCGGCGGCCAGCGTCAACGCGTCGCACTGGCACGCGCGCTGGTGCATGACCCTGAACTGTTGTTGCTGGATGAACCGCTCGGTGCACTCGATGCACTGACACGGATCGAGATGCAGCAATTGATAGAAACGCTGTGGCAAAAGCGCGGCTTTACCGCATTGCTGGTGACGCACGATGTACAGGAAGCGATTGCGCTGGCTGATCGTGTGGTGCTGATCGAGGATGGTCGCATCACATTGGATGAACGTATTCCACTGGCGCGACCACGTGCACGCGGTAATGCAACGTTTGCACAATTGGAAGAACGCATCCTTGCGCATGTATTGCAGATTCCACCTTCCGCTGATGCACAAGATACTTCTCTGGGCGATGTCTCGCTGTTGAAAACAGTGAACCAGTTTGCCTGGGCAGTTTGATCACATTTTTATTGAAATGAATTTTTAACCTACACAAAGGAAACATCATGAGTATCGAAAAAATCAATGCACGCAATCAGTTCAAAGGCAAGATCAGCAACATCATTCTGGGTGACGTCGTATCGGAAGTTGATGTCGAAACGCCAGCCGGTATTGTTACCTCTGTCATTACGACACGCTCGGTCAAGGATCTGGAACTGAAGATCGGTACCGAAGTAGTTGCGCTGGTCAAGGCAACTGAAGTATCGATCGCCAAATTGTTATGAACTAAAGGCGCGTCTGAAAGCGTGCCATAGACGCGCGCGCTTTCAGATGTCTCCTTGATGATCAAGGAAGAGCAGCATGACTTTCCCCGCCTTGCAACAATATCTCTCACGGCTGCACGCTGCACCTCGGGCCGACAGCACCTTGTGGCTGGATGAACAGGGACGGGCGCACGGCCGCTATTTCAATTCCACACTGACCAGCGCCTTTCAGCCGATACGTACGCCGGAATCCGGCGAGATCGTCGGTGTGCAAGGCTTCATGCGCAGTTATTCCAAAAGCGACGCAGGCTTGAGCCTGTGGAAGCTGCTGGATACTGGTGCCACCGATGAGCAATCGATAGAACTGGATCGTTTGTGCCGTCTGCTGCATGCGGTCAATTTCTATCGTCAACCGGAAATGGTTGATTACGATCTCTACCTTAGCGTGCATGCGCGTCTGCTGGCGGCGGTTGATAGCAATCACGGTATGTCCTTCCGTCGCGTGCTGGATGTACTCGGCTTGCCGCATAAAAAAATCGTTTTGCAATTGCCATTGATACAGCCGGATCAAGCCTGGTTGTTGAATTACGTTGCCGATAACTATCGCCGCAATGGCTTCCGTCTGGCAGTGAATGCTGCCAACGCGCGGCAAGGCTTGGAGTTGCTGGATCAAGTGCATCCTGATGTGATCAAGGTCGATGTACGTGAAATT